>CAZFOG010000023.1:21115-29297 GCA_964520685.1 uncultured Nitrospiraceae bacterium
AGCATGGAGATGATCCCCCGCACCACCCTCGCCCAAAAGATGGACGCCCTGAGTTCGCAGGCAAATTTGGCCGGGTATGTCGCGGTCATCCTCGGAGCCGCGCGCCTCCCACTGGCCATGCCCATGATGATGACCCCGGCAGGCACGCTCAAACCCGCCCGCGTGTTCGTCATCGGCGCCGGAGTCGCCGGACTCCAGGCCATCGCCACCGCCAAGCGACTTGGCGCGCGGGTCGAGGCTTTCGATACCCGCCCGGTGGTCGAAGAGCAGGTCCAGTCCCTCGGTGCGCGATTCGTCAAAGTCGACCTCGGCGAAACCGGCCAGACCAAGGACGGATACGCCCGGGAGCTGACCCCTGAGCAGCAAGCCAGACAGCGTGAAGCCATGGCCAACGTGTGCGCCCAGGCCGATCTCGTCATCACCACCGCGAAACTGTTCGGAAAGCCCGCCCCCGTCATCATCACCGGTGATATGCTCGCGCGCATGCGGCCGGGCAGCGTCATTGTCGATCTTGCCGTCGAATCCGGCGGTAATGTCGAAGGCTCGAAACCGGGGGAGGAGATGGAACTTCACGGTGTGCACATCATCGGATACGGCAATTTCGAGGGCCGTGTGCCGCTTCACGCCAGTCAGATGTACTCAGCGAACCTTGGCAACTTTGTCGCGCATTACTGGGATAGCGAGAACAAGCAGCTCAACTTCGATCTCAAGGACGAAATTCTGCAGGCGTGCGTGATTACCCACAACGGCGCGATTGTACATCCCGTGCTCCAAAGCTTGCGGGAAACCAGGAAGGAGTAAGCCGCATGGGCGAGTTCATTCTGTTGCTGTTCACGTTTGTTCTGGCCATCTTCCTCGGATTCGAGCTGATCTCCAAGGTGCCCGCCACCTTGCATACGCCTCTGATGTCCGGCTCCAACGCAATCTCCGGCATCACCATCGTCGGTGCACTGATTGCCGCCGGTGTCACGGACAGCCATTGGCTCAGCGTCCTCCTCGGAACGGCCGCTGTCGCATTCGCCACCATCAACGTCGTGGGAGGCTATCTCGTGACCGACCGTATGCTCGCCATGTTCAAAAGTAAGCAAGGAGGCCGATCGTGAGTGCTGTACAGGTCGTCTCCTCGCTGAGTTATATCCTGGCTTCGTGTCTGTTTATTTTCGGGCTCAAGATGCTAAGTTCTCCCGCGACCGCCCGGCGCGGCAACGTGGTCTCCGCCATCGGCATGCTCATAGCCGTCGTAGCCACTCTGGTTGGCGGGGGCATCATCAGCTATCAATGGATATTGCTCGGTGCCGCTCTGGGGACCATCATCGGCGCCGTTGCCGCTTTGCGCGTCCCCATGACCTCGATGCCCGAGTTCGTTGCCCTGTTCAACGGTTTCGGCGGTATCGCGAGCCTTTTCGTCGGCTGGGCCGAATACCACCGCTCTCTGCACTTGGACGCCAAGATCCCCTTCGCCACCGCCTTGCCCATCTACCTGGCCGTGCTTATCGGCGGCGTGACCTTCACGGGCAGCCTGATCGCTTATGCCAAACTCTCGGAGAAGATCGATGGCAAGCCCACACTCTTCAAGGGGCAGCAGATCGTCAACGCCGTGATCCTCCTTGGGGTTGCGGGCTGTCTTGTGGCCTTCCTGTTAAATCCGACAAGCCCCGTGGCCTATGGGTTCCTGGGCGCTGCCATAGCCCTCTCGTTTATCCTCGGCGTACTGGCCACAATTCCTATCGGCGGCGCCGACATGCCCGTGGTCATATCGCTCCTGAACAGCTATTCCGGACTGGCCGCATGCGCCGCCGGTTTCGTCATTAACAACACCGTCCTCATCGTGTCCGGGTCCCTCGTGGGCGCCAGCGGCATCATTCTCACCAAAATCATGTGCAAAGCCATGAACCGGTCCCTCAGCAACGTCCTCTTCAGCGGTTTCGGCGCGGCCACCGCCAAAGCCGGGGGAGCATATAAAGGGGAGGTCAACCCCATCACTCCCGCCGACGCCTACTACATCCTCGAAGCCGCACAGTCGGTTGTGTTCGTTCCCGGGTACGGCATGGCCGTAGCCCAGGCGCAGCACGTCGTTCGGGAATTGGGCGAACTCCTCGAAAAGAACGGCGCCGACGTCAGCTATGCCGTCCATCCCGTCGCCGGCCGCATGCCGGGCCATATGAACGTGCTCCTGGCCGAGGCCAATGTCCCTTACGAGCAGTTGGCCGAGATGGACGACATCAATCCTCACATGGACACCGTGGACGTCGCCGTCGTGATCGGCGCCAACGACGTGGTGAATCCCGCCGCCCGCGAGGATGAGTCCAGCCCCATCTATGGCATGCCCATCATCAATGTCGACCATGCCCGCACGGTATTCGTCCTAAAGCGTTCCATGCGCGCAGGGTTTGCCGGCGTTGACAACCCCCTCTTCTTCAAGGAAAACGCGCGGATGCTTTTCGGCGATGCGAAGCAAAGCATTTCCGCGCTGGTTGCCGAGTTCAAGGAGACCTGACCTGGTATGTAACGCATTGAAATAGAGGTAGTTGAGTGCGGGCACTGCGCCAGCGGAGAATCACCGTTTTCCCGCGCGTGTTACCAGGCTATGCGGAGTGTGCAGGCTTTGACAAGTTCCGGTTCGTACTTTACACTGAAAGTTCAATCGTAATTTCATCCGGTGCAAGAACTTACGGGGCAGCGGCGCCAGGAGACGGGAGGCACGCCATGACCACAACACATGAGCATGAAAAAGAACGGGCAATGGACCTCGCAGAGGATTCCCGCGAAACTGAATGGAAGTACCCCAGTTTCGTGGCCGAGCTCTTCCGCGGGGAATTTCGCTGGGACCTCCTGCATCCTTACCCCGAGCAAAGCGCCGAAGACAAGCGAATCGGGGATGAATACATCGAGAAGATTCGGCGCGTCCTCGAGGAATACATCGATCCCTCCGAGGTGGACCGGGCGGGCGAGTTGCCCAAAGAAGCCCTGCTGGCCCTCGCCGATGCGGGTGCCTTCGGACTCAAAATCCCGAAGGAATACGGCGGCCTCGGCATGTCTCAGACCAACTACAACCGCATCATCGCGTTCATCGCGAGCTACTGCAATTCAACCGCCGTGTGGTTATCCGCCCATCAGAGCATTGGCGTCCCGCAACCCCTCAAACTTTTCGGCACCGAAGAGCAGAAAAAAAAGTATCTCCCGCGCCTCGCCAAAGGCGCCGTGTCAGCCTTTGCCCTGACCGAGCCCCATGTCGGTTCCGACCCGGCCAAGATGCGCACCAAAGCCGAGATTTCCGAAGACGGCGCCTATTACACGCTCAACGGTGAAAAACTCTGGTGCACCAATGGTCCGTCCGCCGAAGTATTGATTGTCATGGCTCTCACCGCACCCAAAATCGTGAAAGGCAAAGAGAAACCCCAGATCACCGCGTTTATCGTGGAGTCATCGGACCCCGGGTTCGAAGTCGTGCATCGCTGCACATTCATGGGTATCCGCGGCATATCCAACGGGTTGATCCGTTTCAATAACATCAGAGTCCCCGCGGAAAACATCATCGGTGCGCCCGGCCAGGGCCTGAAAATCGCCCTCACCACCCTCAATACCGGTCGCATGACCATGCCCGCCACCGCCGCCGCCGCCGGTAAAGTCTGCATGCACTTCGGCCAGAAATGGGTCAATGAACGCGTGCAATGGGGGGCGCCCATCGGTAAACACCAGGCCGTCGGCAAAAAAATCGCGGAAATGGTCGCCGATACATTCGCCATGGACAGCGTGAACACCATGGCCTGCGCTATGGTCGACCAAGGGGGCGTCGACGTACGCCTCGAAGCGGCCATGGCCAAGTACTACTGCACCGAAACCGCCTGGCGCATTCTCGATGACTTCCTCCAGGTGCGGGGCGGCCGCGGGTACGAAACGGCCGAGTCGCTCGGGGCGCGCGGCGAGGAGCCCATTCCCACCGAGCGCATGCTCCGCGATGCCCGTATTTCGCGCATTATCGAGGGCACGAGCGAGATCATGCGGCTGTTCATCGCCCGCGAGGCCATGGATACGCACGTCAAACGCATCATGCCCATCATGATGGGCAAAGGACCCAGGGGTAAACTCATCTGGGAGGCCGTCAAGTTCTACGCAAAATGGTATCCCAAAGTGTGGCTCCCTGCCTCTGTCTCTCTCAACGTCCGGCACCTCTCATCCCGGAATCAGGACCACCTTGTGTTCGTCGCGCGAACCTGCAAGAGACTCGCCCGAACCATGTTCCATACCATGGCCAAATACCAGCAGAAACTTGAGCGCGAACAGTTAATCCTCCAGGCCTTCGTCGACATCGGCACGGAACTGTTCGCCATGGCCGCGTCATTGTCGCGGGCCGAATACGAACTTAAGTCCCGCACCAATGACGAGCACCTCCAGGACATGGTGGACCTCTTCTGCACCAACGCCAGACGGCGTATTAAAGACAGCTTCAGGCTCGTCAAACGCAGTCACAGCAAGGCCATCTACACGGTCTCCAAGGCCTTCATGGAGGGCAAGTACCGCTGGATGATCGACGGCGTTTACACCGATTTTCCGCCCGCAAGCCGTCCCGCGCGAATGACCGAACCCGCCGAGACTGCCAAACCCGAACCCCTCGAACCGTCCCCTGAAGAAGAGGAATCTCCGGCAGCAAAGACCTAGGTCAGCAATCGTACAGAAACGCCACGACGTCTCCTCCGCTTCGGGATCGCGCGCTCCCGCGAGGCCTTTTCCCGCCGCTGTGGGGCCGGCGCCACCGCCGGTCGTTTTTCCCCACCACTTTGTTTCCTCGCGCACGTCCGTCTGTGTTCGTCCGTGTCTGTCCGTGTGGGTCCGTGTTGGTCCACTCTGTCCGCCCGGCGGCGCCGTTGAAGGTTCGCCCTCACCCTTGCGTAATTTGCCGCCGGATTGGATAATGGCCCCGCGCAGCATCCACGCAAGCGGGCAGCAACCCACGGGAGTGTCAGATTATGGCCGGAGCAGCCGATACCGCCCAAATGATCGCCAAGCAGGTCGCCACCACGCCCTTTGTTGATACCCATGAGCATCTCCCCGAGGAGGCCAAGCGCATTGAATCGGCCGCGAATCCCGAGAACAGCGGTGGCCCCGCACCGGACATCGGAATCCTTTTCTCCCACTATGCCGATTCCGATCTCATCGTTGCCGGCATGCCCCCGGACGACCTCCACGCGGTCCGCACCGCTTCGCTGACCCCCAAAGAGAAGTTCCGTTTGCTCGAGCCGTTTTACACCGCGGCCCGCCATACCGGATATCTCCGAAACGTGCGTGAATCCATCCGGCTGCTCTACGGCGAGGACGACTTGACCGAGGCCAATTGTGAACGCATCTCACAGGAGATCGCCGAGGGCGTCAAACCCGGATTCTACAAACACATCCTGAAAGATGTGGCAAAAGTCGAATATAGCCAGGTCAACAGCCTCGACTCGTGCGTCTTCTGCGAAACTGCGATGCCCGAGCTGCTCGCCCAGGACATCAGCACCGTACCCCTCTGCACCAGTCTCGACATCGTGCGCGTCGAGCGCCTCGCCGACCGCGAAGCCTACTCCCTGAAAGACTGGCACGAGATTATCGACTGGTGTTTCGCCACATTCGGGCCGCGCGCAATCGCGACCAAGAACCAGTGTGCCTATGGCCGCGCTCTTGATTTCGAACAGGTTTCGGAGCAAGACGCTGCGCCCCTTTTCGAACGGCTGCTGACAAAAGGCGCCGAGGACCTGTCGCCCGCGGAACGAAAGGCCGTCGAAGATCATCTCTTCCACTACTGCATTGATAAGGCGGCCGAGTACGACCTGCCGGTGAAGCTGCATACCGGCTATTACGCGGGCCACGGCGGTATGCCCCTCAATCGGGTGCGCTGCAACGCCGGCGACCTGTGCCCCGTCATGAAGGCCCATTCCAACGCAAACTTCGTCCTGTTTCACATCGACTACCCCTACCAGGACGAAGCCATTGCCCTCGCCAAACATTATCCCAACGCCTACGTGGATATGTGCTGGGCATGGATCATCAACCCCGGGGCCTCGGTCCGTTTTCTTAAGGAATTCCTCCTGGCAGCGCCCGCGAATAAACTGTTCACGTTTGGCGGCGATTACCGGCCCGTGGAATTGGTGCCCGGCCATGCCGCTGTCGCCCGACAGGGACTGACCCAGGCCATCACCGAACTTGTCCACGAGCAGTGGCTTGAGATTGACGAAGCGCCCGCTCTCATCGACCGGCTCATGCGGGGCAATGCCCATGCCCTCTTTAATTACGAGAGGACGCTCGAACACTGGCGAAACCACGAACAGACTACCTAGGAACGGGACTGCATGACCCCATCCACCGACCCCACGCTGCGTGCACGATTCATTGACGAGTTCCTGCCGCACATCGAACGCCCTTCCCGCTATCTCGGCACCGAATTGAACGCGGTCCATAAGGAGCCGGACACTGTCGATGTGCGCCTCGCCCTCGCGTTCCCCGACCTCTACGACCTCGGTCTCGGGAACCTGGGCCTGCTGATCCTCTACGCGATCCTCAACGACCTTCCCTGGTGCTGGGCCGAACGCGCCTATGCCCCCGCCGCGGATATGGAAGCCCTCTTGCGCGAGCGCGGGATGCCCCTCTTGTCTCAGGAATCCAAAACGCCCCTCGGGGAACTGGATGGCCTTGGATTCACCCTCCAATCCGAACTGACCTACACCAACATCCTCAACATGCTGGATTTGGCCCGCATCCCATTGCGCGCGGCTCAACGCAACGATAACGCTCCCCTCGTCTTTGCGGGCGGGCCCTGCGTGTTCAATCCCGAGCCCCTCGCGCCGTTCATCGATTTCTTCGTCATCGGGGATGGGGAGGAGGCGATTGTCGACGTAGCCCAGGTGTTTCGGGACACCGCCGACAGGCCCCGAACAGCAAAGCTGGACGCATTCGCCCGGCTCGAGGGGGTCTATGTGCCCGCCTTGTACCCATTCGAAACCCTCGACGACGGCCGTATCCTGCCCGCACTCGACGCGCAACCCATTCGCAAGCGCCTCATCCAGGATCTTAACGCCGCAAGGTATCCCACCAAGCTCATTGTGCCTTTTACCCAGCAGGTCCATGATCGCGCCGGTCTCGAGGTGCTTCGAGGCTGCACCCACGGTTGCCGCTTCTGCCAGGCCGGCATGACGACGCGTCCCGTACGTGAACGCGACCTGGCCACCCTCGATACCCTTCTCGAGAAGATTATCCGCGAAACCGGGTACGAAGAAACCTCGCTGGTCTCCCTGTCTACCTGCGATTACTCGAGAGCACAAGCGCTGGTGCATCAGGCCGCGGCACGCGCCGCCGCGGCCGACATGAGCGTATCCCTGCCCTCCCTGAGGCTCGATACCTTCGCCGTCGACCTCGCCGACAAGGTCGCGGACATCCGCCGCAGCGGGCTCACCTTCGCACCCGAAGCCGCCACGCCCCGCCTCCGCGCTGTTATCAACAAGTGGATCCCCGACGAAGACCTCTTCAATGCAGCCGAGGAAGTGTTCCGCCGCGGATGGAAGCATCTCAAACTCTATTTCATGATCGGTCTACCCACCGAAACGGACGACGATGTCCTGGCCATTGTAGACCTGTGTGCGCGAACCCTCGAGCGTGTGCGCACAATCAACCGCGGCGTCCAAATCAATACAGGCGTGTCAACGTTCATTCCCAAGCCCTTCACGCCCTTCCAGTGGGCTGAACAGATCAATCTGGCGGAAGCCCGGCGCAGGCAGGCGCTGCTTCAGCAGGGTTTTGCTCAACACAGGGCGTTCCGGTTCGGCCGCCACCATCCTTTCTCCTCCCTTATCGAGGGACTCATCACGCGCTCCGATCGGCGCGCCGCCGAGGTGCTCGAGGCCGCATGGCGCAACGGAGCGCGCTTTGACGCATGGGACGAATGGCGCAATCAAGCCGCATGGGAAAAGGCCCTTGAGGATACAGGATTCTCCGTCGACGAGGCTCTTCGAGCGCGCGACCTGAAGGAGCGCTTTCCCTGGGACCACATCGACGTCTTGGTCTCTAAATCATGGCTTCGAGGCGAGTGGCGTGCCGCCCTCGATCTGCAGCACGCGCCCGACTGCAGGGGAGGGGAGTGCCGTAATTGCGGGCTTAACGAATCCGAGCGCGCTCTCTGCCGCCGCATGTGGATGCGCGCCGCCGAGGCCGG
>CAZFOG010000024.1:0-4285 GCA_964520685.1 uncultured Nitrospiraceae bacterium
CAAGCTTCATAACCCCTTCCCGGAATTGCTATACTCGTGCTCATTCCGCGAATTCCCGGTGCGGGAGCGTTGTTCCCGGCAGATGGCCGGGGCGCCCCGTCCGTACGTTTGCGCATTGTGCACCGACGTTATGTTTGAAAAGGACCCGTATTATGAGCGATGTACTGCCTCAATTGGTGGAAATGACCCGGTACCTGGCGGACCCGTCTAAGGGGTTTGCCATCCTGGGAGAGGGAAATACGTCCGCGCGCGTCGATGAGGATACGTTCTATGTGAAAGCCTCGGGGACCTCGATGGTCAATATCGACGCCAGCGGTTTTGTAAAAGTGTCGATCTCGAGAGTCACGGCGCTACTGGACGAACCCGGCGCGGGCGACGATGAGGTGCAGGCGGCGTTCCAGGACGCCATGCTCGATGCGCCGGAAGGCAAGCGGCCATCGGTCGAGGCAATCCTCCACGCGCTCCTGCTCCAGGTGCCCGAGTTCTCGTTCATCGGCCACACCCACCCCACCTACACCAACATGGTGCTCTGCTCGAGGAATTGCGCCGAAGCGGTTTCGGGACGGTTGTTCCCCGACCAGATCGTTTCGATGAAACACAAGTCGGTATACGTCCCGTATACGGACCCCGGTCTTCCCCTCGCCCGGGAGGTGAAGCGGCGGTTCGAGGCGTATGTGGACGAAGAAGGCGTGCTGCCCTCGGTGATCATGATGCAGAACCACGGCCTTATCGTCATGGGGAACTCGCCCCGGGCCGTCGCGAGCACCACCGAGATGACCGAGAAATCGTCACGCGTCATCGTGGGCGCCTACGCCATGGGCGGACCCCGTTTTCTCGCCCCGAAGGACGTAGCGCGCATTTTCACCCGACCTGACGAGGCCTATCGCCTGAAATCCATTACCGGAAATCAATAGACATCCCCACCATAACGAAGGAGACGCCACCGTGGGCAAGCTGGACGACTACCGTGAGGCAAAACAACCACTGCCGAAGACATACAAGGCGTGGCAGATCTTCGGAGCGGGTTTCGAGAATATCGGGAAGGACGGAAAACCCACCACGCTCGAGCTGCGCCCGCCGAAAGACAATGAAATCATCCTGCGCGTCGATGCGTTGGGCCTGTGCCTCTCGGACATCAAAATCATCAAACAGGGCAGTGCTCATCCGCGTTTGCGCGGCCGCGACCTGGCCACCGACCCGACCGTGCTCGGCCACGAATGCTCCGCAACCGTCGCCGCCGTGGGCAAGCAGTGGCAGGACATGTTCCAGGAAGGCGAGCGCTATATTGTTCAGGCGGACATCTATTACAAAGGGCTGGGGTATGCCTTCGGCTATCTCATTCCCGGCGGTCTGGCACAGTATTGCTACCTCGACGAACGCGCCCTCGCGGGAGACGAAGGCTGCTACCTGCTGCCCGTCCGCGACGACACCGGATACAGCCAGTCGGCCCTGTCCGAGCCCTGGGCCTGTGTCGAGATGTCGTACAATCTCCAGGACCGCCTCGAGCCGAAGGCGGCGGGGGCGATGCTGGCCGTTTCCGACGAGCCCCAAGCCGCAAAAAAGGCCTATCCCCGCGCAACGGTTGTTCCCACTACGCTCGAGGGCCTGCCGGAAGGGCCATTCGACGACATCGTCGTGCCCAACCCGACCCCCGGCATCGTAAGCGCCCTCGCGGACAAGCTCGCCAAAGACGGCGTGATGTTCCTCCTGGGAAAAGCCGCGGAAGACGGGATGGTGACCCTCGACATCGGCCGCATTCATTACGAAAACCTGCGGTTCTTCGGGGGCGGCAACAACGTGGCGGCCGCGGGCAAGGCAAACGCCCGTGCAGACCTCCTGGCCCAGGGCAGCTCGCTGTTTATTGGCGCGGGCGGTCCCATGGGTCAAATGCACGTGCAGCGGGCCGTCGAGGTTCCTTGCGGTTCCAGGCGCGTCGTGGTCACCGACCTCGATCGCCAGCGCCTGGACCACATCGAAATGCGTTTCGGCGATATGGCCAGGGCCAAGGGCGTCGAATTGTTCACCCTTGCTCCCAGCCAGTTCGGGTCCCAGGAGGAAATGAACGCCAGGATTCGGGAGCTTTCACCCAACGGATACAACGACGTCTGCGTCCTCGCGCCCGTCGCCCCCCTCGTCACCCAGGCCTGCGGATTTGCCGCCGACAACGCCATCGTAAACGTGTTTGCCGGCATCCCCATCGGCAATCCCGCGCAAATCAACCTCGATGACCTCTGCCGCGGCGTCAAGATAATCGGTTCGAGCGGCTCGCGCATCAGCGACCTCCGCCGCATCCTCGAAATGGTCGAAAACGGCGAACTCAACACCGACATGAGCGTCGCGGCCATCGGGGGATTGAGCAGCGCCCGCGAAGGACTCGAGGGCGTGCGGGACGCCCGGTTCCCCGGTAAAACAGTCATCTACACCCAAATCATCGACCTGCCCCTCATGGCTCTTGAAGAGGTGCCGCAACGGCTGCCCGAGCTGAAGGACAAATTGGGTCCCCAAGGTTGCTGGACGAAGGAAGCCGAGGCGGCACTGTTGGAGAAGTATTTGTCATGAAAAGACTTAGGGACCGAAAAGCCATCGTAACCGGAGCCGCTCAAGGGCTTGGCGCGGCCATTGTCGAGCGTCTCGCCGAAGAGGGTTGTGACGTCGTCGCCTGGGATGTCCAACTCGACAAAGTGCAGGAAACCGCAGGTGCCATCGGGGAACGGACCGGCCGCATGGTCACCGGCAGAGCCATCGATGTGACGGAGCCCGACGCTGTGCGCGCGGCCGTCGAGGAAAACGTCCAGCAACTGGGCGGGCTCGACGTCTTCGTATCCAACGCGGGCATCCTCATCTCGGGAGACTCCCTGGCGTTCGATATTGCGAAATGGCGCAAGGTTATCGACGTAAACCTCGTCGGCTATTTCACATGCGCGCGCGAAGCCGCCCGCGCCATGCTCGAGACCGGCGGCGGTTCGATCATCCAGATCAATTCAAAATCGGGCAAGAAAGGCAGCTTTCGCAACAGCGCGTACGCGGCCAGCAAATTCGGCGGGATCGGGGTCACCCAGAGCCTTGCCCTCGAGTTCGCCGAGCAGGGCGTGCGCATCAACAGCATCTGTCCCGGCAATCTCCTCGATTCGCCCCTCTGGGTCGACAGCCTGTTCAAACAATACGCCGCCAACCAGGGCATCACCGAGGCTGAGGTCCGGCAAAAGTACATCGATCAGGTTCCAATGAGGCGCGCGTGCCAGTACCGCGACGTGACCAACGTCGTCATTTTTCTGGCCTCGGACGACTCGTCCTACATGACTGGACAGGCCATCAACGTCACCGGCGGCCAGGAAATGCGGTAAAAACAGGTCTCCGCAGGCCCCGGCAAATGCCTCGAGCCCGCACGAAACACGGGGTTTTTGTAGCCTACCGCAACCCTTTTATCCGCTTTAGTTTAGACTTGAAACCAGCGACGATTCCATTAAAGTTCCGCGCCGATTTGTCGATATACTGATCAGAGAAAATGGCAGGGAGGCCTAACCCGACGCAAGGAGGACAGTGCAATGAATGACATCGCATCTGTTGCTGGCGTCGGGACTAGCCAGGCGCAGTTCCAACTCCAGTACCAGGCGGCGGTCATGGCCAAACAACAGGCCGTCGCGGAAGGGATCGGCGTCGCGGCGGTGAAACTGATTCAGGCTGCGATGGCAAGCCCCGACATTGGCAACACCATCAACAAAACCGTCTAGCTTACCCCCCAGTTTCTCTTTCAAAGCCCATGCCCCGGCCACGAGCCGGGGCATATTGCACAAAGCTCCCCGCCACACGCAGACTCGCCCGTATCCAGCCTCGAGAACATGACCGAGCCCCATAGAACGCCGCCCACATGCTCGAGAATCCAGGAAATTATCGCAATCCTGGTAATATTTCAGGCAATGCGTGAGTGGGCTATCGGGCGAAGCGGCAAAGATTTCAACCCCAGGGAGGCGTTAAGAAATGAAGCGACAAGGATTTACATTGATCGAGCTATTGGTCGTAATTGCCATTATCGGCATCTTGGCGGCCATTCTCCTGCCGGCGCTGTCGCGGGCACGGGAAGCCGCGCGCCGGGCAAGTTGCGCCAACAATCTGAAACAGTTGGGCATCGTCTTCAAGATGTATGCCATGAGTCCAAGGGTGAGTTATATCCGTCCCTGAAGAAGTATCACGGCGAGGCCTGTGAACGCGAAGATGGGTTCGCGGCGTTTTTCGATGGCATGAAGGTCTATCCGGAATACTTGACCGACCCCGCCATCATCGTGTG
>CAZFOG010000024.1:4385-27820 GCA_964520685.1 uncultured Nitrospiraceae bacterium
AAGGCCGAAACGCCGCTGGCAGTGCTCGCGCACCAACGACAGCTCTTTCTGGATGGTTTTGTCGTGGCGGAAATGCACGGTCTGAGCCGCGTGATGCATCAGCCGGAAAAGCGCGGCGCGGTGCTGAAGCCCGAGGGGGCATTGGACGGTGAATTCATCCAGTCCCGTTCGGCTCCTATGTGGGACCCGGACCGGCAACAATGGGTCTTGGTCTACATTGCCTGCACTGTTGACCGTCCGCAGTGGATCGGACCCGCCCTGGCCCTTTCTGAAGACGGGATTCACTGGAACCGCCCCGTCCTGGGCGCGGTTGAGATCGCGGGGACCACAAATAATAACCGATTTCAACCGGGCACGGACGCGACATGGCCACACAACGCGCTTGACGGGGTGATACTGGACCAGCGCGACCCCGACCCCGGCCGGCTTTACAAGGGCCTCGTGGGCGCGGAGTGGCGTGAACCCGTCGTCAGCGGAGATTGCGTTCACTGGCGAAAGCTCAGTGACACGCGGCTCACTTCGGGCGATGAGTCGCAGCTCATATACGATACCCTCGGCGGCCGGTTCATGGCGACCGTCAAGACCTTCAATAAATACGGCCGCGCATTTTCCATCACCTTCTCAAATGATTTCGAGCATTGGACCCCCAATCGTCCGCTGTTCAGTGTGGACGACCAGGACCAGGAACACGCGCTCGAGGTCATACAGGCCCGTCTGGATACTCCCGGCCTGGAAAAACCAGTCTTTGTCGATCCAGCACCGCCGCCTGACGCTCCCCGGCCCTATCGGCCGGGCGGCCAGGCCACTTGGCAGGCCGAATGTTACAACATCGCGGTGTTTCCCTACGAAGGCCTCTATATCGGCCTGCCGATGATTTACTATCCCACGGGCACCTCGTTGCCCGCCGCCAACAATACCGACGGGTTTCATCACATCCAACTGGCCGTAACACGGGACCTGGTATCCTGGCAGCGCCTCGGAAACCGCCAGGCATTCATAGGCCCTTCCTCGATTGATAACGGCCGCGCGGGCGTCTTCGACCGCATGCAACTGGTTCCGACCAATCAGCCCGTCCTGCGAGACGACGAACTCTGGTTCTACTACACGGGGTTCAAATGGCGTGACTCGCCCTACAAAGTCATGCAGGACGGCTCGGCAACAGACGCCGCTACGCTCACCGAAGCCCAGCGGGCAGACCGCGATGAAGGATGGGCCGCGGTCTGCCTTGCCGTGCTGCGGCGTGACGGATTCGTATCGTTGGACGCAACGGAAGAAGGTTCCGTTCTCACGCGCCCGCTTCTCCTCGATGGAACAGGCCTGTTTCTGAACGTCAACGCATCCCGCGGCCGCGCGCGCGCAGAGATTTTGAATGATGTGGGTGTGCCGTTTCCCGGTTTCGGCCTGAGTGACGCTGTGCCTATCACGAACGATGACCCGCGGGCCCGCGTGCACTGGAGGTCCGGAAGAGATGTGGCCGACTTGCCTGAAGTCCCCGTGCACCTGAGGATTCACCTGGAAGAAGCATCCCTGTATGCGTTCTGGACGGAATAGGCGCCTGTCTGCGGCATATTCCGGGATCACCCTTACATGCCCCCAATCCCGGACAAAACAGGCAAACGGGTCTGGTCAGGGATTTGCCAGAGCCTGAGGAAGGACATACCGGACATCCACATCGTCGACGCGGCAGTCGCCTCCACGGCTCACAAACTCGACATTGAAAAAGCCCGCCTCAGGATCGGGGATCGCAACACGTGCCTCGAGCTTGCGCCACTGGCCGTCCGTCGTACCCGCGATTTCGAGAATCGGCGCATACCGCCCGAGCCACCGGGTCCCCTGGAACAACGCCGCCTGGACCGTCAGAACCGAGTCTTCCGGGACACACGCCCAGACCGTAACGCAAAGCAGTCGATCGGGGAGGACCGGCATCTGGGTCTCGGCCTTCACCCCCTCCCCGGCCCTCACCACAAGGCAGGTACTGCTCTCGCGCCCGGGTTCACCTCGGAATGGCGCCATACCCCCAAAGGTGACCCAGCCCCACACACCCTCCACCCCGCCGTTATAGAGCATGTTCGCCCCGGCCTCAGCCTGGGTACTCGCGGGTAATGGAACGTCTTCGAATACAGGCGCCGTCAGGCCGGCGCTGGCAGGAACAATGTCATCGTGGTGCGGCTCCGCGTCGCAGAAGGCATCCCGCATGGCATCGAGCATGCCAAACCCGTATTGCAGGGTCGGTTCGATATAGCTTCCCTCACCGAATTCGTTCCAGCATTCCGCGATGACCATATTGAGGTCCGGATCCACGTACTGCCGGGCGCGCATGCACATGTCGTAGTAGAGCCCTGGACGGGCTCCGGTTCGTACCAGCGCACCATCGCCGTACCACGGACGCGCGTCCCATCCGGGAGACACCGGCACGATATAGGGCAGCACGCCGGTCCCGGTTACGTCTTTCCAGATAGCCTCCATGCCGGACACCATGGACGCATAGGGCGCGCGGTTGGCCGCCAGCTCCTCCGCCGTCATGCCTGCCTGGGGGTAGTTGTAGGCCGTAATGGCGCGGAAACCCGCCTGTTTGAGCATCGCCTGGTCACCATGCCCTTTGGATACGGGAAACAGACCACCGCAGCCTGCCGCGCGCGAAACCGCGCCCATTTTCGCAAGGATGGCTTTCGTCCCCTCGATCCCGAACGAATGGATGAGGTGGTCCGGGCGTGAGAAGATCAGGAGATTGTCGCCCTCGACCTTGAGATGATTCGGCTGGCAGAAATAGTGCTCGGTCAACAGGCGGGCCAAGGTCATCATGTGGTCTTCGGTGTAATGCTCTTCGGCCCCTTCGTTGCACCACATCAGGCAAAACTGCATCATATCGCGGTAGCGCGCCTTCAGGAATCCGTCATTCAAGGCCCGGTTGTGCGCAATACTCTCGCCTTGTTCGTAGTGGTAATACCAATCGAAGGCAAAGAAATCGATCCCGTGCTCGACAGCCCATGTGATGTGCCAATCGGACACTTCCGGCTCGCCATCGCGGTAATACCCGAGCACCGGCACGGGAAATCCCGCGGCCCGCATCGGCGCCCATCGAAACGGGCTGAAATGCCCCGGGAAATAATAACAGCCCACGGTCAGCGGGCTCGGACAGGGCTGGGGCTCCGGCACATAGTCGGCAACTTGCGCGGACACCAATAGAACCGTGGCCATAACGAGCATGTTCATGTGTAGTAACCTTCTGAACAGCTTCTTGCAGTGGCTTCAACGTCACGCGACCGTCTAACCCGGAAGGCATCACGGACCAGTCCGTGGAACTGACGGGCCTGAAGTCAGCAGTGACGAAGAAGAAGGTTCTGCCAGGAGACTCTATCCCGCCACTAAACCAGAGAATAACAGGAGGAGTCAATGAGCCGTCTTTCTGCAGGTTGACTTTCTTCAATACCAAAGGCTATGTATGGTTATACTCAATAGGAGGCCACATGGGAGACAGCCAAGGCGTGATCCCGCCGCATGGGGGCTATCGCAAGCTCCGCAGCTATCAAAGCGCGCAGCTTGTCTATGACGCAACGGCGATCTTCTGCGACCGGTTCGTCAAGAAGCGGTCCCGTACCCACGACCAGATGGTGCAAGCGGCTCGTAGCGGGGCGCAGAATATCGCTGAAGGCAGCATGGCTTCGGCCACCTCCAAAAAGACCGAGTTGAAGCTTACCGGCGTAGCCCGAGCCAGTCTAGAAGAACTGCTGCTCGACTATGAGGACTTCCTGCGCCAGCGCCGCCTGCGCCTATGGCACAAGGATTCGTCCGAGGCCCAAGCCGTACGACAGAGATACCGGTCTGACCGGTCTGACCGGTCTGACAAGTCCGACAAGTCCGACAGGTGCTGCGCGCCAGCCCCGTCCGACCCCTATGGCATCGCGCGCCTCGATCCCGAGGCAGCGGCCAACACGATTATCTGCCTGATTCACCAGACAACGTATCTGCTCCGAAAGCAACTTGAGGCGCTCGAGCGCGCATTCCTCGAAGAAGGTGGCTTCACCGAGCGCCTCTACCACGAGCGCTCCAAACGGCGAAGACAGCGCTGAGCCAGTGAACCGGTCTTCTCAGACCAGTCCAACCTGTCCGACTCTCCATCCTCCTGCCCCCCCTGCCCCTTGGACTTCGCACGCTCACTCCAGTATGCTTTCCGCACCCCTCAATCGTAAGGAGAAGCACACCATGGTTATAACGCTGATTCTGATCGCCGCATCAGCCCTCGCGGCCGCCGAACCGCCCGTGGCCGACTTCGTTGTTTCGCCCGATGGCAACGACGCCAATCCCGGTTCGCTCGAGGAACCCTTCGCGACCATACAGCGCGCCCAGGCGGCCGCACGCGAAGTAATTGCGCAAGGACTCGACAATAACCTGACCGTTCTCATCCGCGAAGGCGAGTACGTGCTCGAAGAGCCTCTCCACTTCGGTCCGGAAGATTCCGGCACGGACAATTTCATCGTCACCTATGGAGCCTACCCCGGTGAAGCACCCGTCCTCTCCGGCGGACGCCGTCTAACGGGTTGGACAGAGGCCGACGGAGGCAAATGGACGCTCAACGTCGCCGAGGCTGCGGGTGAAGTGTGGCCTTTTCGCCAATTGTTCGCCGACGGACAACGCCTCCCGCGCGGACGCTTCCCCAATGCGCCCGAACTCCTGCGCGTCGACGCGGTTTCGCCCGACGTAACCGGAATTACCCTCAAGTCGGCTCCACCGGTCGCCAATCTCGCCGGGAAAGATGCCGAACTGGTCATGTACCAGAACTGGTCCATCTCGCGCGCGCCCATCGTGTCGTCCGATGGCAGCGGCCTCAAACTCGCGAACCCGATGGGCTGGATCGGCCATGGCAGTGCGACAACGGCCAGCCCCGACAAGCCCGCCATCATCGAAAACGCCCTCGAGTTTGTTGACCAGCCCGGCGAATGGTACCTGGACCGCACATCCGGGGTTCTGACCTACCAGGCAGCCGAGGGCGAAGACCCCAACACGAAGACCTTCATTGCGCCGAAACTCGAGCAACTCGTCGTTGTGGAAGGGCAACCGGATAACCGTGTCACCAATCTGCGGTTCGAGGGTCTCACGTTTGCCTACACCGAATGGCCCCTCCCCCCCTTCGGCTACAACGGAATCCAGGCCGGCCATTACGGCACAACGACCAAAGACCGCACCTACGTGCTCCCGGCGGGCATTGAATTCACCTATGCGGAGCAGTGCGCCCTCAACAGCTGCCGCGTGGTTCACTTCGGACCCTCGGGCATCGGGTTCGGTCAGCAATGCCGCAGCAACCGCGTCGTGGGATGCGCGCTCGCCGACATCGGCGGCAACGGCATCATGGTGGGCTGGCGCGGCAAGGGCGAACTGGCGGGCTCGAGCACCGACGAGGACCACCACCTCTCCGCCGACTGGGCCAATCCCGACGACGTGCCCACCGGTAACGAGATCGCACACAACAGGATTCAAACGTGCGGCGCCATCAACCACGGCTGCGTGGGCATTTACGACGACTTCTGCGCGGAGACCCGTATCGCCCACAACGTGATGTATGCCATGCCCTACACCGGCATCTCGGTCGGGTTCCGATGGGACGAATCGGAGACGAGCCAGCGCGGCGCCATCATTGAGTATAACCATGTGTATGACACCATGCGCATGCTCGCCGACGGCGGGTGCCTGTACACGCTGGGCTACCAGCCCGGCACGGTCATCCGCGGCAACGTCTTCCACGACGCCCACCGGAGCGAATTCGCCCATGGCGGCGCCCCGAATAACGGTATCTTCTTTGACCAGGGAAGCAAGGGGTACCACGTCGCCGGGAACACCATCTACGACTGCTCCGGCGGCCCCATCCGCTTCAACCAGACCAACGCCGGCAACATGACCTGGGAGGACAACGGTTTCGATCCCGGACCGGATTACCGCACCGAGCCGTAGCGCAAAGGGAGCCGCAGCCGTATGGTTCGGAAATCTGAACGAAATCGTACGCGCGATGCACGAGCTCCTATGTCTCGGGGTTTCGCGGCCCTTGGGGTCGTCCTCATTTTACTCGCCGCAACATCAACGCAGTGCGTTTCGTCTGGTAAGCAGAAGGCGCCCGTAGACGTCACCCACGCGAAACGAATCGACGTTACCGGAGACGGCCGTCCCGAATCGGTCGTGTTGAACTACCGGGGCGCGAACTGGCACGAGCCCTTCACGTGGACGCTGCGAATCACTGCCGAAGGCCGACTGCTATTTGAACACTCCGACGACGACGCCTGGATGGATGAATTCTTCGCGGACGAAAACTTCCTGGGCGAAGGACTGGGATACCTGAAAAGCAAAAGGAAGTACTACAACGAAGAAATGCTCCAAGGGCTCTTTTGCACTACGGGCTTCCCTTCCAACGATCACGCATTCGACCCCAAAAACTCGGGCTCCATCCACGTGGTCGCCGCCAATGAGTTGAAAGAAAAACACAGCCTTTCGGACGAAGAGGCGCGCCGGGTCGTCGCCTGGATGATGGAACGTCTAAAAGCGTTCAAAGCGCCCCTTCTGTACGTGCCAATATCCGCGGTGCATTGCGAATGCCCGAGAATGTGGGTGCCGCAGGTCGAGGATTTCATAACGGTCTATCAGTGGTGAACGCTTACGGCCTCGCCGTCCACTGGGTCCACCCGGTCCACCGGGTCCACCACGCGCGCTTTGCTTCCCGACGGCCCGCCAGGTATGCTCAGGAATCGCATACCTTTCATCAAAAAGAGGGACCACCCCCATGAAGCTTCGTCTCTGTATAGCCGCCGCCTGGCTGGCTGCCTGGACGGCGGCCAGCGCGGAACTGGCGTTCGAGGACATCGCCTTCACGGCGCGTTGCGACGAAACGGAGCAACGCTACGTCATCGGGCTTCCGGAAGGATTCGAGCCCACAGTCCCCCACGACGCCCTCATTGCCCTGCACGGTCACGGTTCGGACCGCTGGCAATTCGTCCAGGCAGACCGCGGTGAATGCAAGGCGCCGCGCGACATTGCCGCCGAACGCAAGATGATCTTCGTCTCGCCTGATTACCGCGCCGCCACCTCCTGGATGGGCCCCAAAGCCGAGGCGGACATGGTGCAGATCATCGAGGAAATCCGCGGGAAGTACACCGTGAACCGGGTTTTCCTTTGCGGCGGCTCGATGGGCGGCTCCGGCACCCTCACCTTTGCGGCCCTGCACCCGGACCTGATCGCGGGCGCAGCCGCCATGAACGGCACCGCAAATCACCTCGAATATGAAAACTACCAGGACGCTATCCGGGAATCTTTCGGCGGCAGCAAGGCCGAAATCCCCGAGGAATACAAAAGGCGCAGCGCCGAGTACTGGCCCGAACGCTTCACCATGCCTCTCGCGATGAGCCTCAGCGGCCAGGATGCCTCGGTTCCTCCCCACAGCGGTCTGCGACTGGCTGATGTCCTGCGCAAAATGGGCCGTGACGTGTTCGTCATCTATCGCGAAGAACAGGGCCACTTCACCACCTACGAAGACGCACGAACCATCCTCGAGCATGTCCTCGCCCGTGCCGATGCGGCCGCGGAAGAAAAATGATGCCGCGCCTCGTGAGCAGGTTTTCTGCGTATGGTCGCGCTTTTGCCTCATGGGTTATCCTTCTGGCCGCCCTGACGGGTTGGCCCGCCCTGGCCTACCAGGAAGCCCCGATGCTCGCGGAACGAGTCGCCCGCGGCGAGTTACCGTCCGTTGACGAGCGGCTCCCTGAGAATCCGGCGATTGTCGAGCCGGTGGAATCCATCGGCACCTATGGCGGCACCTGGCGCAGGGCCGCTCTGGGTGGCGCGGACACCATGTTAACCACCCGCATGGGCTATGAGCCGCCGCTGCGATGGGATACGACCGGCAGGAAGGTCGTCCCGGGGCTGGCGGAACGGTGGGAAGTGCGCGACGAGGGGCGCACGTATATCCTGTACCTGCGCAAAGGGCTGAAATGGTCCGACGGCCATCCGCTCACGGCCGAGGATTTCCTGTTTGCCTATGAGGACTTCCTGCTGAACAAGGAACTCTCCCCCATTTTCCCGGCGTGGCTTGCAATGGATGGCCAACCCGTGAAGTTGTCCGCTCCGGACCTCCACACGCTGGTGTACGAATTCGCGGCGCCCTACGGCATCTTTCCCCAAGCCATGGCGTTCAGTGGCTGTGTCGGTATCCTCCTGCCGAAACATTACCTCAAACAATTTCATCCGAAATACGCGGGGCTGGAGGCCGTCGAAGAACTCACCAGAAATGAAGGTCTTGGTTTATGGCGCGAGCTGTTCGCCCGGCAATCCGACTACCTTCAGAATCCCGAGCTGCCCAACTGGCGGCCGTTTATCTTGACGGTCCCGCCCCCGGCGATGCGCGTCGTCGCGGAGCGGAATCCCTATTACTGGAAAGTCGATCCCGAGGGCAACCAGCTTCCTTATATCGACCGGGTCGTGTTCGCCGATGTCTCGAACAACGAAATCATTACTTTGAAGGCCCTGAACGGCGAATTGGATTTCCAGGCCCGCCGCATTGACGCAACCAACTACGCGCTTTTCACAGAAAACAGTGACCGCGCCGGATACCGTGTCGTCAAACATCCCGACTCGACGGCCCTG
Organism: uncultured Nitrospiraceae bacterium; assembly: GCA_964520685.1. Lineage (GTDB taxonomy): Bacteria > Hydrogenedentota > Hydrogenedentia > Hydrogenedentales > SLHB01 > UBA2224. The sequence goes on from CAZFOG010000024.1 coordinate 13,008, forward strand.
ACCCTCTACATCAACAATCACAGCAAGAACCCCGAAATCCGGCCGCTGCTGCAGAACCGCGATTTCCGTATCGCCCTCTCTCTCGCTCTCAATCGCGATGAGATCAATTTTCTCATGTTTGACGGCATGGGCGTGCCGGCGCGGGGCATCGCCTGCCCTTACGACCCGTATTACCTGCCGGAATTCGATGCGAAATACCTCGAATATGACCCAGTCCAAGCCAATGCCCTGCTCGACAAAGCAGGGCTCCGCCGCGGGCCTGACGGGATGCGCTGCTTTCCTGACGGCAAACCGTTCCGGCAGATCCTGAACCTCTACCCTTCCGAGACAGGTACGCCCCAGGAACTCTGGGAACTCGTTGCCGCCCAGTTCCGCGAAGTAGGCCTCGATTTCGTCGTAAAGGTCGATGCGCGGGGGTTGAGCACCCTCCAGTCGCGCAACGGCAACTACGATTTCTTCGGCTACCTGAACGGTGTCATGCACTGGGTCGTGAACCCCGTCTGGCATGTGCCATGGGAAAGCGGCAGTTTCTACGCACCCCTCTACGGCCGCTACGTAGCATCCGGCGGCAGGGACGCATTCGGCGTCAAACCCACCCCCGAGTTTCAACGCCTGGTGAATTGGTACCTCGAAATGCGGTCCACCGTTGACGAGGGCCGCCGGCGTGAACTCGGCCACGCCATTCTTCGTCAATGGGTCGAGGAATGCTATTCCATCGGCATCTGCCGGCCCCAGGTGCTCACCATCATTAACAAACGGTTCCGCAACGTACCTGAGCACATCATTCACGATAACCGCGTCTCGACCCCCGGTTACATCGGCATCGAGCAGTTCTATTTCGAAGGAGGCAGCAACCAGTAAGTGGCGCGGCTTGCACCAATCGACTGGACATCCCGATACGCAAAAGCTGTATGATGCGTGTCTGGCGTCTTTCGAGGAAAGGAAACGGATATGAGGGGAACGCGCATCAATCGGCGAACGTTTTTGGGCATTGCCGGCGCCGCGGCTGCATCCAATATTCTGCCGTGCCGCGCGCACGCGGGTATTGGACCCAACGAGAAAATCAACCTGGCCGTCATCGGCTGCGGCGGCATGGGCTCGCGGCACATCGAGGCTCTGGCCGTCAACGAAAACTGCAACCTCGCCGCGCTTTGCGACGTCTACACCCCGCGGTACGTTGCGCAGCAGAAGGTGGTCGAGGAATTGTCGGGTAAGAAACCCGACGGATACCAGGATTTCCGGCGCATCCTCGAACGCAACGACATCGACGCCGTTCTTATCGCCACGCCCGATCACTGGCACCCCCTCCTCACTATCCTCGGCTGCGAAGCAGGCAAAGACGTCTATGTCGAGAAACCCGCCTGCACGACCGTCCAGGAAGGCCGGGCCATGGTCAACGCCGCGCGGCGGTACGGCGCGGTGGTCCAGGTCGGCACTCAGCAGCGCTCGATGCCCCTCTTCCAGCAGGCCATCGACATCATCCATTCCGGCAGACTCGGTGTCATCACGTCGGCCACGGCGTGGGTCGGCACGAATGGCATCCTCGTGCACGAGAGCGTCCGCGATATCCCCCGCGGCCTCGATTGGGACCTCTGGCTCGGTCCCGCCCCCTGGCATGACTACACCCAGGAACGCTTCACGGCCTTCCGCGCTTTCCTCGACTACGCCCGCGGCGGCGAACTCGCCAACTGGGGCGTCCATCTCGTCGATGTTCTTCATTGGGGGATTCGCCAGGACCGCCCCTTGACCGTCCAGGCGGTGGGGGGCAATTATCTGGGCGGTACGGGCGCCGACAACTATGAGGTGCTCGACGCCCTCCTCGAGTACCCCGGCTGCACCGTCACTTGGGAGCAGCGCCACAGCAATACCCACTCGACAAAAGGCTATGGCATGCGGTTTCAGGGCACCAAAGGCCGCCTCACCATAGACCGCGCATCGTTCTGGCTCGAAAACCTCGCGCCCGACTCGGAACTCACGCCGGGCGAAGTCGTGGGCGCACCCGAGCTGAGTTGGGCAAATCCCGACCATCACAACAACTTCTTCGAATGCATCCGCGCCCGCAAAAAGCCCCGCACCGACATCGAGATCGGCGTGCGCTCCACCAGCGCGATTCTGCTCGCGGGCATCGCACTCAAGGTCTCGCGAAAACTCGTGTGGGACGGCGCCGCCGAACGGTTTATCGGGGACGCTGAAGCCAACAAACACCTGACCCGGCCCTATCGCGCGCCGTGGCGGTTGGATGTATAGGGGAGCATAGGATGCGCATACAGAAACTGGTACTTGCAGTTCTTCTCGCGTTCGCGGCCGCCTGGGCCGCTTCTGCGAGCGAAATCGACCGCCTCGTCCGCGATATTGCGGGCGGTGACGAACAGGCACGTGTACTCGCACGCCAACTCCTCCCGCAACACGGCGTCCGGGCCATCCCGAAGCTTGTACCCCTCCTCAGCCACGAAGACATGGCCGTCAGCAAGACCGCCCTGAATATCATCGAGGACCTCGTGAATATGGCGGGCGCGCCGGGAAGGTTTGACGACCGCCTCTTCGCCACCGCCGAAGTCCTCAAGCTGTTACAACCCGAACAACCCGCGGACAACAAAATCATCGGCATGCGTCTGTTACCGCTGATCGCCCCTCCCGAATTGCCGCTTGCCCCCGTGGCGGCATTGCTCGAGGACGAAGCGTTGCGCGAGAAAGCCCGCGAATGCCTCCAGCATACCGGCACCGAGAATGCGTCGGAAGCCCTCCTGGCAGCCGTTCCCAAGACTGACCCGGCCTTTGTGCGCGCCCTCGTGGATGCCGTTGGCTCCATTCAAACCCCTTCCAGTATCGAGCCGCTGAAACGCCTCGCCGCCGAACACGCCGCCCCGGAAGTCCGCTCGGCCGCGTTGAATGCACTCGCCTGGACCGGCGACCCGTCTCTCGCTGTCCTATTCCGCGAAATCCGAGGCAAAGCCGACGAAACCACCCGCCTTGAATGCGAGCGCGCCGCCGTTCGTCTTGCCGAAAACGTGGGCAAAAAGGGCGGCAACTGGCAACACACTATCGGTCTCTTCAACGCAATACTCTCCGAAACGCAGTTCGATATCATCAAACGCGCCGCCATGATGGGACTCGGCCGTTTCGGCGACGAGACCGTGGTCGCCCCCATCGTGTCCGCAACCCAGAATGCTTCCCCCCTCGTGCAGGCGACGGTCGTGCCCGCCCTCGAGCAGCTCCAGGGGCCCGCGCCCGCCAAGCGCATCCTCCAGGCCTATCCCTCTCTCGATACCGCCACGCAACTGCGCATGATCGAGATGTCCGGCCGCAAGAACGACCCGGTTTATCTTCCCGCGCTCCAGGAAGCCGCCGTAAGCGCCGACAAGGCCTTCCGCATGGCAGCACTGAACGCGCTGTCGTCGTCGCGCTCGGTCGATGCCCTCCCCGTCCTTGTCACCATCGCGCGCGGCGGCACCGAAGAGGAGCGTGCCCTCGCCCTCGAAGCCGCCTCCAATGTTGCCGGCAGCCTGGGAACCGCGGGGGACGCCGACGCGGCGGGCAGCGCCTATTGGGAACTCTATGATCTCGCCGACGACACGGCCGTTCGCCGCACCGCCCTCGAGGGGCTCGCGCGGTATCCGGTGGCGGGCGCGTACGACACCATCATGAAATCGCTGGCAGACGAAGCATTGGGTGAGGCCGCACGTGCCGCCTTACCCGGGCTTTTCGGCGCCCTCGTGAAGAATGGCGAGGAAGCCAAGGCCCTCGATGTGTTCAACTCCGTGCTGCGCGGCGGCACGTCTCCCGAGACGCTCGTCAGCATGGTCTCGAGACTCCAGGGACTCCAGACCGCACTCGATACCTCGAAACTGCTGGGGGTAATCAAGCAATGGCACGTCATCGGACCGTTCCAATGGAAAACTGAGGACGATTGGGAAACCGCCTTCGTTGGCGAACCCGATGTAGACCTCGAGGGCATCTACAAAGACGGCGATACCGAACGCCGCTGGAAGGAGGTCACCAGCGGCGACGCCCTCGGCCTCGTCGATCTCATGGGGGCCGTCGGGCAGTACGACCGCGTGTTCGCTTACGCCTACACCCAAATCGACGCGCCTGAGGCCATGCCCGCTCAAATCCGGCTGGGCTCCGACGACGGCAACGCCGTGTGGCTCAACGGCGAAAAGATCTGGGAAAACCGTGTCGATCGCGGCACGGCTGTAGACCAGGATGTCGTCCCCTGCCAGCTTCAGCAGGGCACGAATCGTATCCTGGTCAAAATCAGCCAGGGGGCCGGCGGCTGGAATTTTATGCTCCGCATCACCAAACCCGACGGCACCGCTCCGTGGTGACATAGCGAAGGATTCGACAGCAGTCTCGACCCCGGGGCGGGCTTCCCATGCCCCGCCGCTCACGGCGGAATTGCGTTCAGCTACGCCCCCGGTTCGTTGAGCAGCAGACGCCGCCAGGCTTTCACGAGCAGCGCGGTTGCGGTCAGGGCAACCACCGTCATAGCAATCGCCAGCCCAAACTTGCTGTAGAGCCAATAACCCGTTGCAAATAACGCCCCGTACACGGCCACGCAACCCAGAAGCATGCACAAGATGCCCTGCGGCAGCCGCCACCCCGCGCCATCATCGAATTTCTCCCCCGTTGCCTTCGCCTCGTCGATGATGGGCTTCCACCCGGGGCCGCCCGCCTTCACCAGCTTGCAGAAACTGACCAGCGTCTCTCTCTTCGACGGACGGGTCAGATACGTCACGATCAGCCACGCCGCGGTAGTGACCGCGATTCCGCTGCACAAGCGCAGCCAATACGGCAGCTCGGACAGCCCCAGGAGTTGCACATGCGCGAATTGAAAATAGAGGGCCACAATAAACGACACGACCATTGCGGCGAGTTCGCTGAACGCGTTAATGCGCCACCAGAACCACCGGAGAATGAAGATCAGACCCGTCCCTGCGCCGATCTGAAGCATGATTTCGAAATTTTGGAGGGCATTTCGCAGCACCAGCGCAAGCGCCCCCGCCACTACCATCAACAGCACCGTGCATACCCGGCCAACCTGCACCAGCTCGGTCTCGGAGCTCTGGGGCCGCAGGAACCGGTGGTAGAAATCATGCACGATATACGATGAACCCCAGTTCAGGTGCGTCGAGATTGTCGACATATACGCTGCGATCAACGATGCCACAACCAGGCCCAGGAGTCCCGTCGGCAAGAAGGTCAGCATGGCCGGATAGCCCATGTCGTTGCCGATCTTTTCGGCGGCCGGAAAGGCCTCTTGCAACGATTCCAGATTGGGAAACACGATCAGCGAGCACAACGCGACGATAATCCACGGCCAGGGCCGCAGCGCATAATGCAAAGCGTTGAACAGGAAAACGGCCCCGATCGCGTTGTTCTCATCCTTGGCAGACAGCATCCGTTGGGCGATATAACCGCCGCCGCCCGGCTCGGACCCCGGATACCACACGCTCCACCATTGCACCGCAAGGGGCACCACAAACACGGAAACGACCAGGGTGGCGTCGTTGAAATCCGGCAGTATGGACATCTTGCTCTGGACCGCCTCGTGGGCCAGCATGCCGCTCAGGCCGCCAACCTCGGGAAGGTTCAGGGCCACGATGGCCGCCCCCACGGCTCCGATCATGGCCATCACGAACTGGATAAGGTCCGTAAACAGAACACCGCGCAATCCGCCTAACGTGCTGTAGATCACGGTGACCGTCCCCGCAATAAGCACGGTATACAGGGGCGGAAGTCCAAGTAATACCTCCCCGATTTTGATCGCCGCCAGCGATACCGATGCCATGATAAAGCAGTTGAAAAAAAGGCCCAGATAGAGCGCCCGGAATCCCCGCAGAAACGCCGCCGCCTTGCCGCTGTACCGGATTTCGTAAAACTCGACATCGGTCAACACGCCCGAACGCCGCCACAATTGGGCGTACACGAACACCGTCAGCATACCCGTCAGCAGAAACGCCCACCACTGCCAGTTGCCCGCCACGCCGTTCGTGCGGGTCATGTCCGCAACCAGATTCGGAGTATCCGTCGAGAAGGTGGTGGCCACCATCGACACCCCCAGCAACCACCACGGCATGGCGCGTCCGGCCGCGAAATACTCCGCCGAACTCCGGCCCGCGCGTCGCGTTACTGCAAGTCCGACAACAAGTGAAACCACGAAAAAGGCGATCACACACGCCCAGTCGATCGGTTGTAATACCATGGTTATCCCCTTCCGTAATCGCATGTGGATTTTCCTCTATAGTGCCAAGAAATCACACCAAAAGTCACGCCCGAAATGCCCGAAACCGCTGGACAGCTTGACGAGACAGACCGCGGTCTGCCTCGAGAATTCATATCCCTTCCGGAATGTGGGACCGGCACCCTCGCCGGTCATTGTATTTTCATCGTTCACGGGTGAGCCGAACGGCTCATGGTTCGCTGCCTGGCAGACTTGCCCCGGCGAGCCGGCTCTTCCCCTGGGACCGCGTAGACCTTGCGCTTAGGGTGCCTCTTCTGGCATAGTGCCAATGCGGGTTTGTAGTTTTCGGCGTGAGAATCTCGAAGTGCTCAATAACCACCTTACCCGAAAAGAGCAATTGATCCTCCTTTTTGTGGCGGGTGCCCTGCTCACCGGCAGCACCGTGTGGTATGCCCATCGGGATAAGAGCGCTGCCCTCCCGGTCGATGCCTCGGCGATAACCCCATTCCCCGACGAGGAGCCGCTACCGCCCGCGGACATACCGCAACCCGCCACCGCGGTTGCGCTCCCTGCCCTGGACGAGCCGCCCCCCGTGCCCCAACGCGTGCCGCTCCGCGTCGCCGTGCGCGGCGCCGTCTACTCGCCGGACCTCTACACCTTCTATTCCGATGAAGATCCCCGCGTGCAAGATTTGCTCGACGCGGCCGGCGGGCTCGAGGACTATGCGGACGCCTCAGACATCAATGTCGCGGCGCGTCTTATCGACGGCACCACCCTCACCGTGCCCGGTCATCCCCCCGAACGCGGCACACAAACCGTGATTCACGCCCGCAGCGAGACGCCAATGCATCCGCCCAACCCGCCCCAGTACACCGTCTCGGGCTGGCGGCAGGAAGCAGCCCCGACGCCATCCCCGAACCTCTCTGACCCGGAGACTCAGGGCAGCACCACGGAGCCTTCCGACGGGCTTCTCGACCTCAACACCGCCACCCAGGCCGAACTCGAAACCCTCCCCGGCATCGGCCCTGTATTCGCCTCCCGCATCATCGAATACCGGAAACAAACCCCCTTCCGCTCCGTCGACGAACTAACCAACATCAAGGGCATCGCCGAAAAACGCCTCGCCGACATCCGCCATCTCGTCACCGTGCGGTGACGGGCGAAACCCTCGCACATGGACCCACACGGACAAACACGGACCTACACGGACGGGGATACACGGGCTGAACCTTCGTGGCACCGACCCATGAGCCATTCGGCTCACCCGCAGAAGATGAAAGCCAGCGTGAACGGGGACATGTTCAAAGCGCCGACCCCGGCACGACTACGTGTCCCCGTTGGCGAGAAAGAAGAATGCCGAGCTGGCGCTCGGCAATCCCAGGAGGGATACAAAAACCCAGGGACAGCGAACCATGAGCCGAGTGGCTCGCCCGCAGACGATGAAAATGGAAATGACCGGTGAGGGCACCGGTCCCACACTCCGGAGGAGAGGCAAATTTTCGATGCAGCGAACTATGAGAGGACGGGTTGGAAAACCCATCCTCCATTGCCGGAAAGAATCATGAGCAGGATGCTCATGCCACCTCGAATACCATGTCCGTTGGGGCTTGCGACTGAGTGGCTGGATCGCTGGGACGCGGCAGTCACCGCAAACCATGACACAGCATAGAGACCAATTGTCAGCATCGCGCCTCATCCGGCCGACCAGTCAAGAATGCAGGCGAGACGCCTGCGCCACAATCATGAGCAAGGATGCTCGTGCCACGCGGATACCTGCCAAGGCCTTTGCTAATCTTGGCGGGGCGTACCCGCTTGCGTCGCCTCGGCCATTCCGCTAGGCTTATTCCGTTTACTGGCAAGACCCGCGTTTTGTGGTGCGAATCGGGAAATCCACGGTCTTTCTGAACAACCGGCGCGCCATTTGTCAACGAAATGGAGGCGAGTTTCATGGCGATGTTTCGGGTAGCAGCGATAGCCTTTCCAGCGCTCTTGATCACGGCCCCGGCCGCCCGGGCGGCGAGCGACTATCCCATTCGGCCCGTGCCGTTCACGCAGGTGCACGTAAGCGACCCATTCTGGTCGCCTCGTCAGCAGACGAGTCTCGACGTCACCATTCCTTATTGTTTCCAGAAATGCGAGGAGACCCACCGCATCGACAATTTCGCCATCGCCGCAGGTATGAAAGAGGGAAAGTTCGAAGGGATCTATTTCAACGATTCCGACGTGTTCAAGGTCATCGAGGGTGCGGCATACGCCCTTGAGCTGCGCGATAACCCCGAGTTGGACGCCTATCTCGACGGCCTCATCGCGAAAATCGCCGGTGCCCAGGAGCCCGACGGCTATCTCTACACCTGCCGCACCATAGACCCGGAGAATCCACCGAAGGGCGCGGGCGAAACGCGCTGGTCGCACCTCCAGCACGGCCACGAGCTTTACAACATCGGCCATATGTACGAAGCGGCCGTGGCCCATCACCAGGCGACGGGAAAAGAAACCCTCCTCGACGTCGCCCGCAAATCGGCCGGCCTCATCGACCAGGTATTCGGCCCCGATGGCATCCGTAGCGTGCCCGGACACCAGGAGATCGAGATCGGCCTGTGCAGGCTCTACCGCGAGACCGGCGAAGAACGCTATCTCGACCTGGCCAGATTCTTCATCGACGAGCGTGGACAGGAGAACGGCCGAACGAAATTCGGCGAATACTGCCAGGACCACCTCCCCGTGCTCGAACAGTCCGAAGCGGTAGGCCACTCCGTGCGTGCAGGCTATTTCTACAGCGGCACCGCCGACATCGCCGCGCTCACGGGCGAACAAGCATACGTTACGGCCCTGGACCGCATCTGGAACGACGTGGTTTCGCGCAAGATCTACATCACGGGCGGCACCGCGGCTCAGCGCCAGGGTGAAGCGTTCGGCCCGCCCTACTTCCTCCCGAACGCCGAAGCCTACAACGAAACCTGTGCTGCCATTGCGAACATCCTCTGGAATCACCGCATGTTTCTTCTCCGCGGCGAGGCGAAGTACATCGATGTGCTCGAGCGTACCCTTTACAACGGCTTCCTGGCGGGCGTATCGCTCGATGGCGACACGTTCTTTTACCCCAATCCCCTCGAAAGCGACGGCGTCACGCCGTTTAACCATGGTTCCGCCACCCGCGCACCGTGGTTTGGCTGCTCGTGTTGTCCGGTTAACGTCGCGCGCTTCGTCCCCTCCCTGGCCAATTACGTCTACGGCCAGCGCGACACAGAGATCTTCCTGAATCTTTTTATCGGCGGCAAGGCCACGCTGGATGTAGCCGGAACGCCGGTTAGACTCGTCCAGAACACGCGATACCCCTGGGATGGCGAGGTCGAGATTGTCCTCGAGCCCGCCGAATCGGTCGAGTTCACCCTGAATGTCCGCATCCCCGGCTGGGCACAGGGCCAGCCCATGCCCAGCGACTTGTACCGCTACCAGAATCCCGAAGCGGACCCCTTCGAACTGTCCGTCAACGGCGGTCCCCAGAATCCCGGGCTGGTCAACGGCTATGCCCCGCTCAAGCGCTCCTGGTTCAAGGGCGACACCATCCACATCAGTCTGCCCATGCCCGTCCGCCGCGTCCTGTGCCACGAAAACGTCGAGGCCAACCGCGGCCGCGTCGCCATCGAACGCGGACCGATTGTCTATTGCGCGGAAGGCATGGACAACGACGGCCAGGTCCTGAACTTCGTCATTCCGGACGACGCGCAACTCGCGCCCGGGCATGTTCCCACGCTCTTCGACGGGGTTACAGTCCTCCAGGGCCATGCCTTGAGGCGCCAGCGCAGCGAAGCGGGTGAGGCCCTGCTCGAAGAAACCGGGATCAGACTGATTCCCTACTACGCATGGGCGCACCGCGGCAAGAACGAGATGCAGGTCTGGCTGGCCCGTGTGCCGGACGTGGCCTATTTGCCCCCGATTCCCACCATCGCGTCAACCAGCCGGTCGTCGGCGTCCCATGTGTACGGCAACGACCACATCTCTGCCCTGAACGATCAGCAGGAACCGAAGAATTCCGGCGATCAGGGCATCCCGCGCCTGACCTGGTGGGACCACAAGGGCACGACGGAGTGGGTGCAATACGAGTTCAAGGAGCCGCGCACCGTATCGTCCGTCGAGGTCTATTGGTTTGACGACATCGGTAATGGCCAGTGCCGCGTGCCGGAATCCTGGCGGCTCGAGTACCTGGACGGCGGCGCATGGAAACCCGTCGCGAATCCGTCGGAATACGGTCTTGCGAAGGACGCGTTTAACAAGACCGCGTTTCAGCCCGTCGAAACCCGTGCTATCCGGCTTGTCGCGGAATTGCAGCCGGACTTTTCGGGCGGCATCCTCGAGTGGCGCGTCAACGAATAGAAGGGCATCTTCGTGAGGGCGTCTGAGCCATATCGACCCGATGTGGAACCCGCGCCCCGGGGGGGCGTCTCATGGCGGTCCCACAAACACTAACAGGTGCCTGTGCTGAGGTGATCACACCACGGAAAAGGAGTTTGTTATGGCATTTGCATGGCCGGTTACCCCTTGCTTGCTGATAGCCGTTACGGCGTTGGCGCTGATAACGCCCGCAGCCGGCGCCGGGGAACAGTCCAACCCGCCCACGTATTACACCATCCCGGTCATCGACCTGTCCCATGACCTCGAACGCCAGGTTGTCGTCGACCGCGAGCCGGGCCAGTATCTGGGCCACCCCACCACGGTCCTGCTCGAGGACGATCAAACCGTGCTCTGCGTCTATCCCAAAGGCCATGGCAAGGGCGCCATCGTGATGAAGCGCAGCGAAGACGCCGGCAAGACGTGGAGCGAACGTCTCGCTGTGCCGGAAAACTGGGCCACCTCGCAGGAAGTTCCCACCATCTACCGCGTGATAGACAAGGAGGGCGTGAAACGGCTCATCCTGTTCTCGGGACTCTACCCCATCCGCATGGCCGTGTCAGAAGACGACGGCGTCACGTGGTCGCCCCTCGAGTCTATTGGCGATTTTGGCGGCATCGTGGCCATGAGTTCCCTTGTGCGCCTGAAGAACGGCGACTATCTGGCCTTCTTTCATGACGACGGCCGTTTCTTCAAAGGCAAGAACGAAAGTGGCCCCTTCATCGTCTACTCGAGCCGCTCGACCGATGGCGGCCTCACGTGGGAAGAACCCGGGATTGTCGTGCAGCACCCCGAGGCGCATCTCTGCGAGCCCGGCGCGGTTCGTTCCCCGGACGGCAGCCAGATCGCTCTCCTCCTGCGCGAAAACAGCCGCCAATTCGACTCGTTTGTCACGTTCAGCAACGATGAAGGGGAAACCTGGTCCGAACCGGTCCAATTGCCCGCAAGCCTCACCGGCGACCGCCACACGGCCAAGTATGCCCCCGACGGACGCCTCGTCATTGTCTTCCGTGACACCACGCTCATCAGCCCAACCAAGGGCGATTTCGTCGGCTGGATAGGAACCTACGAGGACATCGTGAACGGGCGCGAAGGCCAATACCGCCTCCGGCTCCTTGATAACACCAAGGGGGCCGATACTTCGTACCCCGGTCTGGAGCTTCTGCCGGACGGCACGTTCGTCACCACGACGTATGGGCATTGGATAGAAGGCGAAGAGCCGTACATCATGAGCGTGCGCTTCAAACTGGACGAGCTCGACGCCAAGGCGGCGCAGTTGCCAAGACACCACGCGCTCTTCACCGGAGGCGAAGGCGGATACGACACCTACCGCATCCCCTCGCTGATTGTCAGCCCGGCGGGCACACTGCTCGCCTTCTGCGAAGGCCGTAAAGCCAGCAGCAGCGATACGGGGGATATCGATCTCCTGCTCAAACGCTCGGAAGACAACGGCGCGACCTGGGGCCCCCAGCACGTCGTGTGGGACGACGGCCCTAACACCTGTGGAAACCCCTGCCCCGTGGTGGATGAAACGACCGGCACCATTTGGCTCCTGTTGACCCACAACCTCGGCCAGGATCGTGAAAGCCAGATCGTGAACGGCGAAAGCGCGGGCTCCCGCACCGTCTGGATCACCCACAGCACCGACGACGGCCGCTCGTGGGCGCCGCCCACGGAGATCACCGCAACGGCGAAGAAACCGGACTGGACGTGGTATGCCACCGGCCCGGGGGTGGGGATTCAATTGCGCCTGGGCCCACACAAAGGCCGCCTCGTAATCCCCTGCGATCATATCGTGGCCGGAACGAAGACCTACCACTCCCACATCATCTTCTCGGATAACCACGGCGCCAACTGGCAGATTGGCGGCATCACGGCCGATACCGTCAACGAATGCCAGGTGATCGAGCGCAAAAACGGCGACCTTTTGCTCAACATGCGGCGCTGGCACACCAACACCAGGCCCGGCCGCGCCATCGCCACCAGTTCCGACGCGGGCATGACCTGGTCGGAATTGTCGAACGACCCCATCCTCATCGAGCCCCGGTGCCAGGCCAGCTTGATACGTTACGCACCCAGCGATGCTGACGGGCTTCCACTGGTGCTCTTCTCGAACCCCGCCGATTCCGACGACCGTTACAAGATGGTGGTACGTCTCAGCACGGATGACGGAAATACCTGGCCCGCCTGGAAGTGTCTCTTTCCAGGACCCGTTGCATATTCGTGTCTCGCGGTTCTCGGGGACGGCGTCATCGCGTGCCTCTACGAACGCGGTGCGAAACACCGCTACGACGAAATTGCATTCGCAACCTTCTCGCTGCAGTGGCTGGGAGAGGGAACGCTCGACCGATAATCCGGAAAGCTTATTGGCATGAAACGCTGGCTCTGGCTACTGGCGGCCACAACGCCTGTCGCCTTTATCTCATCCGTAACCTGGTACGGCGCCTTCACGTTCGTAAACGCCTATATGATTCGCGGCCTGGGCGCCTCGAACGCCGACTGGACGCGCGCAACTCTCGCCATGTCGGGCGGCATGTTTCTCTGGTACATCCTCACCACGGAAATGTCCGCACTCCTCGGCCGGCGCCGCACCGCCACGCTCGGGGCGGCAATCGCCTCGTGCACGTACCTGGTCCTCCCGTTCGCACGCGAGGTCTGGATGGTTTCGGTCCTCCTCGCGCTCATGGGGTTTGGAACGGCCGGATACCTTGTCGCCTGGCTGCCGTACGTGACCCACGTCGGCGGCGACCGGCCCGCGCGTGCCCTCGCCGTGGCCTCCATCTCGTTCAATCTGGTCTCCGCCATCACTATCTTTGCACTGGGCCCCGCCCTGCAACAGGCCCGTTTCCGCATGGCCTTTTTCTGGGTCGGCGGCATCTGCGTTGCCTGTGTCATCGTCTTTTACTTCCTGGCACGTCATCTCGAGACGCTCATGGCCGCCACCGGCCGTAGCGGTGAAGAACACGAACATCCCGGCGACCCACTGAGTTTCCTCAAGCTGCAATGGCGCGATGTCCGCGAACTGCTCCATAGCGCATTTCCCATCGTGCTGCTCCTGGGCATTTGCGCGGCGCCCTTCGCCTTCCACACATCCAACCAGCTCTTCCCGAATCTGGCGCGCGATATCTACCACCTGAACGAGGACAGCATCGCACGGCTCGTTGCAATGGGGCGCCTGCCGGCCATGCTGATGCTCTTTCTCATGTCCCCCGTCATCGACCGCTTGAACCTGGTGCGCTTCTACGGCATCGCGCTGTTCACCGATGGCCTGCTCCTCGCGGCGATCGCGTTATCGCCGGGCACGATCCTGGCCAGCGGCGCCTACCTGCTGTTCTACTTGTCCCATGGCCTTGTATGGGCCTTTGCGCTGCCTGCCATCAACGTCTGCGTCCGGCCACGCCTGCGCGACTCGGCCTTCGCCCTCACGGCCATGTTCGAAATCACGGGCGTGTTCTCCGCCGGCCTGCTTCACAACCGGATGCTCGAGAGGGGAGCCGGCCTGCCGTCGGTGTTCATCGTCTGCGGAATCATCGTGGGCGTTTCCGGGCTGCTCTTGCTGGCGTATTCGTTCTCGCACCATGCCCGCTTCAACGGCCAGAAAGATGGAACCGGAAAGGATGCTGGACCTCGGCCGCATCCGTGCCCTACGATAGAGCCCGGCTTCACGGAACCTCTGGCAGAAAGGGAACTCTCCGAATGAATGTATCGCTGACGTTGCGCTTCCTCGCCCTCGTATCGCTCGCCCCGTGTGCTTCCGCCGCAGAACAGACCCTCCTGTGGGAAATCGGACAACGCGACAACGATACCCAGGACCTGGCTCTCGGGCGCGACAAGTATGCCGAGTTCAGCGAGGACCCGTTGTTTGTAGTCGGGCAATCCGATGCGGCCTTGGAATGGCCCTATTGCCACCCCGGCCCTCAAGACGCCTGGGCCGGCAGCCGTCCGCATACCTTCACCATCGTGTTTGGGCTCGCGGCGGTTCCCGTTGCGGCGTGCACCCTCACTCTCGATTTCGCCGATGCCCATGCCGGCGGGCCGCCGGCATTCCGGATCGACGTAAATGGCCACGAGAGCGGCATCCGCTTGTCGCCCGGAACCGGTGACGCGGTCATTTTCGGGGATGTCTCGGCAGCCCAGGAGAAAGTGCGCCAGATAGCCGTTCCCCCCGAGCACTTGCGCGCCGGGATAAACCGCATCGCCATCACAAGCCTCCACGGAAGCTGGGCCCTCTATGACTGGCTTG
>CAZFOG010000025.1:0-13270 GCA_964520685.1 uncultured Nitrospiraceae bacterium
TTTCGCAGCCCGGTTTCTCATCTGTACGCTTGCGTTCCGGGGATGGATTTCTGGCGCTCATGTATGCGGAACGCGCAAACCGCTTGGACAGGCCCCTGAATCGACGGAGGACGGCTATGCACCGAAGGGATTTCATGCGGGTTATGGGAGGAGGGTTGGCCGCTGCGGCCATGGGCGCGAACGTGTCGGCAGCGGCACCGAAGCGTTCCAAGCGCCCCAACTTCCTGATCATTCTGGCCGATGACATGGGGTTCAGCGACACCGGATGCTATGGATCCGAGATTGCTACCCCGAACCTCGACAGTCTGGCCCGGGACGGCGTGCGGTTCACCCATTTCTATTCGGCGGCCCGGTGCTGTCCCTCGCGGGCGTCGTTGTTGACCGGGCTCTACCCCCACCAGGCAGGCATGGGCGGCATGGTGAGCCGTGGCGAGAAGGCCCCGGAGGAAGGGCCTTACCAGGGATACTTGAACCAGTCGTGCGTGACCATTGCGGAGGTTTTGAAGCAAGCCGGGTACCGGACCTACATGTCCGGCAAGTGGCACGTGGGCGAACGGCCTGAGCATTGGCCCCTCAAACGCGGATTCGACCGGTATTACGGGCTCATCAGCGGCGCGAGCAGCTACTGGGGTATCCGCGAAGAGGAGCGCGGCACGCGCGCGTTTGCCCTGGACGGCGAACCCATCCTTCCCGAGGGTGAGAATTTCTACATGACCGACGCGTTCTCCGAGTACGCCGTGAAATGGCTCGAGGAACACGACGGACGCGAGGAACCGTTTCTTCTGTATCTGGCCTACACGGCGCCGCACTGGCCTTTGCACGCGTGGCCCGAAGATATCGCAAAATACCGGGGCACCTATCTCAAGGGATGGGATCAACTGCGTGAGGAACGCTACGAGCGCCTCGTTAACATGGGGATCGTCGACGCCAAATGGAAGCTATCCCCGCGCGATGCGGATGTGCCTCCCTGGGACGATGCCGAGGATAAGGAAGACTGGGATCTGCGCATGGCGGTATACGCCGCCATGGTGGACCGCATGGACCAGGGAATCGGGCGCGTTCTGGAGGCCCTGCGGCGAATCGGGAAGGTAGAGAACACGGTTGTCATGTTCCTCTCCGATAACGGGGGCTGTCACGAAAGCGTCGAGGGGCGCAAACTCGATACGCCGGGCACCAAACCAGGCGAGCCGGGTTCGTTCGTGGCGTACCGGCGGCCGTGGGCCAATGCCTCCAACACCCCGTTCCGCCTGTTCAAACACTGGGTGCATGAAGGGGGCATCGCCTCGCCATTCATGGTGCGGTGGCCGGCGGGCATGCGTCGCAGGAACGAACTCGAGCCCCAGGTAGGCCACATCAATGACATCATGGCAACTTGTGTGGACCTGGCCGGCGCGCAATATCCGGAGACCTTCAACGGCCATGCCATCACGCCTTGCGAGGGCAAGTCACTGGCCCCCATCCTTCGCGGCGAGCATCGCGGGCCCCACGAACGGCTCTGCTGGGAGCACATGGGCAACCGTGCGATCATCGAGGGCGACTGGAAGCTCGTGGCAGCCAAGAATGGCGACTGGGCGTTGTACAACCTTGCCGAGGATCGCACCGAGCTGAATGACCTGTCTGAAACCTTGCCGGAACGCGCGAAAACCCTGTTTCGGGCGTGGGAGACGTGGGCGGACCGGGTCGGGGCACGGAAACCAGCGTGAAACACATTCTGACAGAGGGGTGCGGCATGCCGCATGGACCCGGGGGTTATGCGCGGCAGGGGGTACACAGTAAGCAGTGAAATCACACTATGTCATCGCCACGGCGTTGTATTGTGCCGCGATCTTCTGGATTTCGTCGCAACCTCGTCCCCTCGGGGTCGAGTTACCCCCGGGGTTTGGTATCGACAAGCTCGGCCATTTCGGAGTCTACGCGGGACTGGCCGGCCTGGTTTCCGTGGGGATACGGCGCTCGGGCACCCGCAGTTCCGAGCGGTGGCTGTTCTGGTTTCCTGTCCTTTTTGCGGCCCTCTATGGCCTGAGCGACGAATTCCACCAGGTTTTCGTGCCGCGGCGAACGTTTTCCCTGGGCGACCTGCTGGCAAACACCGTCGGCGGATTCGCTGCGCAATGTTTCCTCTGGTATATCTGGTGGCGCCCCCGCAGGGCTGCCGAATCCCCCGCAAAATAGCCCCCTTCGAGGAGAGATGCGCGGCGGCGTTGAGGTGGCATGCGCATCTTGCGCATGATTGACACACCGGTGCAACCCTCCGAACGGGGACATGTTCAAAGCGCCGTCCGCGGCGCGACTACGTGTCCCCGTTCGAAAACCAGGGCAGATCAAGAAACCTCGGGACAGCGAAACATGAGCCGAGGGGCTCACCCGTAGACGATGAAAATGGGCTGGAGCAAAACCCTCGGGACAGACCCCGGTTTGCTGCGCAAACCGTCGGGTCAGTCCCGCGTTTTTCGCCGGCCCATTCACAATTCCAGCAATTGGGGCCACTGCTCACGGCACCACGCGCGGAGGGTCTCTGCATCCGCTTCCGTGGCGCTGCGGTACGGTCCCTGGCTGCGCGGGGGGATGGGCAGGAAGCCCGTGGCCACGCCGCACAGGTGGTCGTAGGCGGTGTCGGTAAATCCGAGAGAGCCGAAATGGTTCGCGAGGAATTGGTGCAGGGCTTGCACGGGTTCGAGGGCGGTGTTGAGATCGCCCCAGCGTTTCTCACGCAGCAGTTCCCATAAGGCAAGCACAATGCGCGGGTTCCAGTAGACCATGGCGCTGCAACTCCCGCGCAGTCCGCAAGGTCCCAACGCGCCCCATCGGGTCTCGTGGGTAAACACGTTGACCCATTCACTCAGGGCCGCGCACCCTTCAATCGTATATCCCACCGTGCCCGCAGTGGCCTTGACCATGACGTAGTTGGGCACGGCTTCCTTGATGGCGCGGTGCAAACCTACCGACAGGCTCTTCTTTGTGCGCTGGGTATCGTAGATCGAAAGCGGCAGTCCCTGGGCAGCGCCGGAAACCGCTTTGAAAAACGGGGCCACCTCGACATCGGGCACCTCGAGCCAGAATGGCAGGGCCACCTGGACTGCATCCGCGCCAAGCTCCGCCGCACACGCCGCGCGTTTCGCCGCGCCGCGGGTCGACGTTGCTGTGCAGCCGATCATCGCGGGTGTGCCGTGCGAATGGCATTCCTCGACGGTTGTTCGGGCGATGCGCTGAAACTCGTCGAACTCCATGGCGTAAAACTCGCCGGAGGTGCCACCGGTGTATACGCCGGGAACGCCCGCCTCGCAACAGCGGGCCACGGCCGCGCGGTACGATGTCTCATCAATGTGGCCGGACGCATCCCACGCCACGGGGAGTCCTGCCCAGGGGCCTTCGAATGTTTCTCGGGTAAGCATTCGCGATTCCTTGCACGGCTTCGGTGCGGTTCTCCGCGCAACGCGAACGTGAACAGCACGCGCGCGGAGCGGTCACGCGCGAGGCGCAGCGAGTAAGCGTTCGTAAACCCCTTTGACGGCGGTTGCCTGGGCTTCGAGCGAATACCGGGCGAGCGCTGTCTCGCGTGCGGCCATTCCCATCTGGTGTACAAGGCGCCGGTCCCCGGCCAGCCGGTCCAGTGCGCGGAACAGCGCTTCGGCGGAGCCGTCGCACACAATGCCGTTCGCACCGTCGTCGACGATCTCGGGCAGCATTCCACGGTCGGCGACGATGGCAGGTTTCCGCATGGCCATGCACTCGCGCACGGCCCGGCACGTGCCATCGCTGCCCGGCACGAGGAAGACCTTCACATCAAAGGCCCTGAGCATGCCCACGTAATTCTCGCCATCGAGATAGCCCGGGAAATGCACGTGTTGTTCAAGACCAAGCCGCCGCACGGGCTCTTTACCCACCTGCTTCTGCTTCGTGCCGCGTCCAACGACGATCACATGGGCGTTCGGACGCTTTGCGACCAGCATGCGGATCGCCTCGAAGAAGTCTTCATAGTGGCGGTGAGTTTGCATGCGCGCGACGATCCCCACCACGAACGCATCGGGGCGGATGTTCAGCCAGCGCCGCCCGTCGGGCACTTCGCGCGCGGGGTCGAACCGCCCGGTATCCACCGCCCCCGGCACGACCGTCTGGCGGGCGGGTTCGAGGCTATGGAATGCGGTGTCGTTTTTCGAGGCGGTAAGCGATGGTTCCAGCACGTGGGAGACGTTCGACAATAGCCGGGTATACGAGTGCTTCGCGGGGAATCCGCCGCCGTAATAGCTCGAGCGCACCAGGGGCAGACCCAGTTTCTGTGCGGCGCCCTGTGCGATCCGGTGGTCATTGTCGAGGTGGCAATGAATCAGCGCGTACTCGTGCGCCTGCACAAACCGCACCAGCCGCGCCCGGTCAAACAGGTTCGATATCGGGCTGTGGTGCTTGTTCAGTCGGAAGGCGAGGACAGGCTCGATGCCGCGGTCGCGCGCCGTCTCGACCACCTTGTTGATCGAGTTCCCTGAGTCGGGAGAGCACGCGAAATCGGCTGCGACACCAAGCCGCCGCAATGCCACGCAGAGATTGAGCGCCGGCTCGGCCGGGCCGGTCCACTTCGCGTTGCTGAACAGGTGAAGGACCTTCATGGAGCGGCTGGCCCGCGCGGAACGACGTCCCGCGCGGCAGACATCCTCCCTTTGGTGATGTTTGTTGCGACGGCCTATTGGCCGCTGTCGCCCGGTTCCCCAGGGGCTGTCTCAGCGCCCGGCTCGGCTGCCTCCGTTGCGCTTTCACCGGATGCTGCGGCCTCTTCTCCCTCGCCGGCTTCCTCGCCGGCCGCATCCGGGAGCTCGAAGATGTTCTGGAATGCTTCCTCGACGTACCCCCATTGATGGGTGTCGCGGAGGTATTGCAGGTAATCCGCAAAACGTTGCTGCTGAGCCATGGCCAAGGCCCTCTCGCGCAACTGCTCGCGCTCTTCCGGCCATTTCTCCTCCCAGTCCACGTCCGTCGGGGGATGCTTGGCCACAAACTGGAGCAGATAGGTCTGGCCCATGAAATCCTGGACGGGGCCGAAGACCTCACCCGGAGCCTTGTCCTGCGCCAGCATATAGAGCTGGCGCGGATTCATGGCCAGCCCGCGCATGGACATGTAATCCTGCTGATTGAATCCATCCACCTCGACTACCTCGGCCTCGAGCTCGGGGTACTTCTCGGCGATTTCACCAAGGACGGAGATCTTGGTTTTGACTTCTTCCGCCAGGGTACGGCATTTCTCGACGTAGTCCGGTGACCGGCGCACAACCTCGATGGCGTCCTCGCGCACCACATCCCGCACGGCCTCGAAGGGCTGCGGCTCGGGCTGGGTCAACTCGACCACCTTTGCCACGTACAAGTTGGCTTGGGCCGGAATGACGTCCGAGACGACGCCCTGCCCCAATTCCGACAGGCCCGTACGAAACCGGAATGCATCTTCGGAAGGGATGTTTTCGATGACGCGGCTTTCGGGATCGAAGAACCCCGACGTATGCACCTCGACGCCTGCTTCAGCGGCGGCCGCGGCGAGGTCGCCCGACTCTTTGGCCGCTTCCATAATCGCCTGGGCCTTGTCTTCGATAGCCTGACGCTCCTCGGCGCTCAACTTCGGGTTGAGCACGATGCGGCGCGCTTTCACGTCGCGCGCGCCGGCAATTTCGCTGCTTTCCCGCACTTCTTCAGCTTTGTAGATAAAGTACTGGCCGCCCGGCCCGAGCACGGCATCGCTCACCTCGCCGGCCCCGAGCGTGAAGAGCGCCTCCTGGTGCGCAGGTGTCTGGGGAGTCTGGGTCACCCAGCCCATGTCGCCCCCTTCGGCCGCATCCACGCCTTCGGAATGCTCCTTCGCCAGTTCCGCGAAATCCGCCCCGCCGCGTGCCTGCCCGATGATCTCGCCCGCTACGGCAGGCGCAGGCGGAATCAGGGACAGCGCGACAAAATCGGCCTTGCGTTTCGCCGGCAGGTCATACGCCGAGGGATCAGCATCGTAATGGGCCTTGATCTCCTCTTCCGCCGGCTCGATCGGGGGGGCGATCTCCACGTATTTCAGATCGAGCTTCGTATGCGTGTCCTCGAATTGGCGTTTGATTTCTTTCTCCGAGACGCGCGCGGACGCGGCGGCTTCCGCGACGACGAGCTGACTCCGAAGCTGGCCTGCAACGCCTTCATAAATCTGGTTCCAGGACTGACCGGACCGTTCATTCACATACTTCACCCACTCGTTCCACTGTTCCGCGTCGAACTTACCCTCGTCGTCTGTCGATTGTTCTTTGAGCCGCTCCACCAGGTATTCCCTGCTGAATTCGTATTCGGATTCTTGCGCCTGGGCATCGAGAAGGCGCCGCGACACCATCGCTTCCATAACGCGCTGGGCCGTGCCGTCCGCAAGCAAATCGGCAAATTCGGCCTTCTGCCCGAACCGCGTCCGCTGCTGGATTTCCTGGTTCAGCGCCTGCCGGAACTCGGCTGCGGGGATAGGCGCGCCTTCGACCATCGCCACGGGCGCCATGGCGCTTTCGTAATCCACATCGGGACCCTGCGCGCTCCGGTAGCCGCCCCATATCACGAACGGTCCTACGATCAATATGATCGTCACCCACAGAATGTGCTTCTTGTACTTGCGCATCAGCATGCTCATGATGCGAAAAACCTCCGGAACGACACCCGGTCCGTACGGGCGTGCATTCAATTGGGAATAAATAACCTCGTAAACCTGCGAAGGTTAGCATACGGCCCCGTTTGCACGCAAACGGACATTGGCCTGCGGCTACGTGGCCCCGGGATTTCCCCGGCCGGTCCATCCGGTCCACTCGGTCCGCAAAGGTCAGGCCTGCGAGCAGTTCGAGCAGGACGTCCCCGAAGGAACCGGGCGTCTGAGCTATTGGCCGGTGGAAGCCTTCTTCCCGTTCATACCCAAGTACATTCACGGAGACCAGATCGTCCGACCGCGCGGTTTGAAGCGGCGCGACCAGGCAGGCTTGATTCTCCGCAACCCGTGTCCGTGGCTCACGAATCCTGAAATTCGATCGTAAGTTGGGCGTTCTCCCGCAACGTGGCGTCGAGCCAAAGGGTGTGGCCGTCCCAGGCGTATTCACTGGTGTCGAGGGTACGGCCTGCCAACTGGACGCGCGTGAGGGACTCGGGAGCACCGAGCAATTCGAATATGGGATTAACGCAGACCTTGCAGGGCTTAATTGTCACGCAGACCCTCTTGTCTTTGACAATGAGGCGCAAAGCGCGGCGTTCAGGCACGTAGGGCTCAGCTTCGAGAAGGGCGCCCTCAAGCTCAAGCGATGGTGGCGCAGTGAAACTGTGAGCCCACTGAAGGAGCCGCTCGTCGTCAGCATCGCTCATGCCGATGAGCCAGGCCCAGGTCTGCCGGAGCATCCGTTTCGACTGGCCCAGGGTATCGAGCGTGTCGAGCCGCGCGGTGCGGATCGGTTCAGGCCGGTTCTTGTACCAACTTACGACGCTGTTATGACAGGGCGTGAGACCAATGCGGTTGTCGATGGCCCAGCCAGTGGAGTTGCCGCGCGCTAACGGCCAGTGGCTGCCCCAATAACACGGTGTGACAAGTTGCCCTTGGTCGAAAAACGGCGCATAGAAGGTGTGCGGCAGCTTCGTATTGAGCGGACTGAAGTAGATGGCGGCAAGTGGCTCGTCCTTATGGAGGCGGGCGCGGTAGATCGCGGGTATTCCGCGCGGCGTGGCGATTTCTGTTTGTTCTTCCGGAGAAAACGGGCACTTCAACTCGCGTTTCACGCCGTCCACGAAGAGCATATCCATCATGTTGTTCGGGAGGACGCTGAATGGATAGGTTGCGGCAGGCGTTAGCACGATGAACTCGCTGAGTTCATAGTCCGAGGCCGGATCCATTTGGATGGTGAGAACCCGCGTGCCGAATCCATCCGGAAAGAAATAGTAGTCTTCAACGGCTGAATCGCCCCACACGCGGTAGTTGAGATCGCACGATTGATAGGTCCAGCGGACATGGACACGCGCGGCCGTTGATTCGACGATTTGCACGCGGCCGTACCGGAGTTCTTTGTCCATCAACGGCTCGACACAATCTACGGCGTCGGGCGGGGGGGCATTCTCGGCCCATTCGTACGACAGGCCCGTGTTGTGCTTGCCTGCCCAGAACGGGATGTAGCAGGAGCCACGCCAGAACACGAAGCGCGTGCCGTTGGGTAGTGCCACAATGATATCTTCGAGCTTCGGGTCCCATCCGTCGGCATAGGGCAGCGAGGTAAAGGTCCCGTCGGCGTTGCGCACCGATATGGGTGCGTCATAGCGCAACTTGGTCCCGACCGCGCCAAATCGCGGCAATTCGGGCATTCGACGCACGAACGTTGTCTGGATATTCTTCTCCCACAGAATGGCGCCATCTGCCGACACAATGTGCACATGCAGGACGTCACGCTCGACCGTTGCGGGCAGAGAAGGCAGGGACATGGCACACTGCGCGCGCTTGTTTTTGATGAGTGCAATGTCGACTGTCGTTCTTGCCTCTGGCGCGGACTCGAACCAGGCAATCGCTTGCGCCCCCGGCAAGTCCCTATTGTGTGAGATGGCCGCAACCTCGACCGTTCCTCTTTGCCCTTCCGCCAGCAAGAGCCAATCCGACGGAGGCAGGATCGTCCCGAGATCGACCGGGTTTATGACCTCCTCGGGGCGCGCGACAGCGTCCGCCTCAAAAGGGGCCAACTCGAGAACCTGGCGCGCCACAACGACGTCCGTACCGTCCGCTGAGGCGGTCACGACAGCCAGTTCAGTGGGGCGCAGGGAAAGGGTTACCCGGAACGCACGGGAAGGCTGGCCCTGAAAGCCGAGAGCGGAACGGGCAATCTCTTTCCCCTCAACATAACTGACCAGGCAAAAGCCTTGCTTCGGCAGGGACTCGTGGTTTGCCTCGACGGCAACCGTAATCGGCAGGCCGACTCGGTCAAGGCCAAAGGGCGGCCGCCAAGGATGGTTCGGCTCCACAAGAATCTTGATGGCTTCCACGGCCGGACCCTCCGCGGCAACGCACAGCGACGCAGACGGAGTAAAAGCGGCGACGGAAAACAGCATCGCGCTCCCAACCAGGCTGGCCCTGGATCGGCGTCTATCAATAAGAGAGAACATACACTACCGCCCCCCAAATGTAGTAAGAACTGCGGTTGCCCGGCATTTGACCAGATTTCGGGGCTTGGATCAATCGGAGGGAGAGGCAATCCGAATTGGGGACGCAGGACGTTTTCTTGCACCAGCGCGGCGAGACCCCTATCATAGGAGGAAACATGCGTACAGGGGGATTTAAGCTATGGATATGGCACGTGTCTGGCCCATTATCTGCCAATACAGCATTGGCGGCATCCTGCTTGCCATCGGAATCTGGGGCGGCATCAGCAGCGGTTACCTCGATCTCACAAATCGCCGGGACATACGCCTGCTGTACATCCTGGCGGGCGGCTTTCTTTTCCTGCTCGTCCTGGTGTCTATCTTCACCTTCTGGCTGCCGTATCTGCCAAAGGAGGCCAGCGCCTAATGGCAACAACTCAATTCATCGGAACCCGCCTCGATCTCTTCGTGGTGATAGCCTATTTCCTGGCAATTGTGGGATTCGGCCTTTATTTTGCCCGGTATACGCGGAGCACCAAGGATTTCTTTTTCGGAGGGCAGCGTTTCGCGTGGTGGCTGATAGCGTTCTCGTGCATCGCGACGACCGTCGGCAGCTACAGCTTCCAGAAGTACAGCGAACAGGGGTTCGCATACGGCATCAGCAGCAGCCAGACCTATTTGAACGACTGGTACTGGATGAGCATTCTGCTGCTGGTCTGGCTGCCCATTATCTACTACCAGCGTCTCGGGTCTATTCCCGAGTATTTCGAGCGGCGGTTCGGGTCCACTGCGCGGGTCGGTGCGACGATCATTATCTTGCTGTACCTGATCGCCTATATCGGCATCAACGTGTTCACGGTGGGCAAAGTGCTGCAATCGCTGCTCGGCTGGTCGGTGCTGTCCGGTGCCGTAATCACGACGGTCCTGGTGACGGTGTATGTCTATGTGGGAGGCCAGACCTCAGTGATCATGACCGACCTGGCGCAGGGCATCATCCTGCTCGTAGCGGGACTCGGCGTGTTCATCGCGGGGGTGCTGCATTTCGGCGGATTTGCCGATTTCTGGGCGCTTCTGCCGCAGGGACACCGGTTCGCCTTTTCGGAATTCAACGCTCCCGACAAGTTCAGCTTCATCGGCGTGTTTGCGCAGGACGGCCTGTGTAATACCGGCGCGTTCATGTTGATGAACCAGGGCATCGTGATGCGGTTTCTCTCGCTCCGGAGCGTCCACGATGCGCGCAAAATGGCCGTTTGCTGGGTGCTGGTTCTGGCGCCCCTCGCCGCCATCGCCACAAGCGGCGCCGGCTGGATCGGCCGTGCCCTGACCGTCTCGGGCGAACTCGAGATGGAAGCCAGCGACGCATTCGTCCGCACGGCGTGGTTCTTGTGCGCACCGGGCGTGTTCGGCTTTGTCCTCGCCGCCCTGACCGCGGCTCTCATGAGCACGGCGGACACCCTCATCAATGCGGTGAGCGCGGTCTTCGTCAACGACATCTGGCGGCGCTACGTGCGGCGCGAAGCGAACGACAAGCATTACCTGAAAGTGGCGCGCATCACCAGTCTGGCGGCCGCCGCATGCGGACTTGCCCTGGTGCCCATTTACCATTATCAGTACGAGAGCATCTATTACGCCCATGCCGTCGTGACCGGGTCAATTCCGGCGCCCATGGTGATGGCCATTCTGCTCGGGATTCTGTGGAAACGGTATACCCCGGCCGCGGCAGTCGCAACGCTCATCGGAGGCCTGATTCTGGTCGCCGTTTCTTTTGTGCCGCCCATGGACACGTGGCTCATCGGGCCCTTTGCGTTTGGTATGGGCAGCGGCAGCTACGGATTCATGCGCGCGTTGTACGGATTGACGGCGTGTGGCGTGATAGGCGTTGTCGTGAGTCTCATCACCAAACCCAAGCCGGTGCACGAACTCACCGGCCTCGTCACAGGCACCCAGCTCGAGGCCATGCGCATCTATAAGGGCGGCGAGATCAACCGGGTGCCTGGCAAGAAAGCCCGCGTGCGGCTCCAGGCAGACGCGAGCTTGCCCGACCCCGAAATCGCTTACGTGGCGCCCAGGGCACTCGAGCTCATGGCCGCCAACGCAGGCGACATTCTCTACGTGTGCGATCCGCGCTGGTGGTTTGGCGGGTTGCGGTCGGTCCATGTGCGGGCGGGACTGGCGCCGGACGGCGAGACGCTCCGCATTCATCCCGATGCCCTTGCGGATGCCCATCTTCGCGATGGCCAGATCGCGGTCGTGGATAAGATTCTCTAATACCTGCCTCGAAAATCCAAAACCCGGGACTGACCCGACGGTTTGCGCAGCAAACCGGGGTCTGTCCCGAGGGTTTTGCTCCAGCCCATTTTCATCGCCTACGGGTGAGCCGTAGGCTCATGGTCCTTTACCCCGTGTATCCCCGTCCGTGCTTGTCTGTGTGGGTCCGTGTGGGTCCATGTGCGACGGTTTCCCTCGTCACACCCCCCCATTTTCATCGCCTATGGGTGAGCCGCGTGGCTCATGGTGCGCTGCCGCGTGATACGCCGGTCGGCCCTTCGGTCCTGTCCAAGCGGTCCGGTTGGGCAAAACCGCCATGAATACTGGACTTACAGGCCGTAACATGATAAACTACCCCCACAACGTGGTTTGCTGTATCGATTGCAGGCCGGAAGGAGAGATGTGGTGCCATCTGCGTATACGCTTACGGTCGAGGCCGGACCGCACGGGCGTTCGTATTGCCCTGTAAGCCATTATTTACCAGCCAGTTACCACGATTTCAAGGGCGTGGTCCTGAAAGACGTCAAATCCGGGAAGGAAATCCCCTGCCAGGCAAGTCGAAGCGGAGATGGGATGACTATCACGTGGCTTGTGACAGGATTGAAGGCCGGGGAATCCCGCAAATTGACCGCAAGACCCGTTGCGGAACCGCAGGGTAAAGACGCGGTGGTGGTGGACGACAATCCCGGCGGCGCCGTGGTGAACGTTTCGGTTTTTGGCAAGGGGTTTACGGCCTACAACTACGGCAGGAATTGGGTGCGTCCGTTCCTGTACCCGGTTATTGGCCCCGGCGGGGCTCAGGTGACCCGCAACTGGCCCGTCTCCGACCATGTCAAGGACGAGCAGAAAGACCACCCCCATCACAAGTCCATCTGGGTTGCCTACGGCGAATGCGGGGCTTCGAAGGTGGACAATTGGGCGGAAGAACCCGGCCACGGCTGGCAGCGGCACGCGGGATTCCTCAAGAAGGTGTCTGGACCGGTCTTCGGGCAGATCGTGGCCAGGAATGACTGGTGCACGAACAAGGAGAAGAAACAGTTCGAGGAAACGCGGGACATGCGGTTCTACGCCCTGCCCGGCGGTGCGCGGCTGTTTGACATCAGCGTGACGTTCAGGATGACCGAAGGCCCCATCACGTTCTACGACACCAAGGAGGGCGGACTGGTATCGGTACGCGTCGCCAGTTCGATGGACGTACCCCGGACCGGCACAATTGAAAACGGCTACGGCGGAATCAATGAAGACGAAACCTGGGGCAAGAGTGCTCCCTGGTGCGATTACAGCGGCATGGCCGATGGCAAACACGTGGGCATCGCGATCATGGACCATGAGTCCAATCCGCGATATCCAACAGGCTGGCACGTAAGGAATTATGGTCTTATGACGGCGAACTGTTTCGCCTGGAAACACTACCGCCCCGAAGCGAAAAAAAAGGGGGACATGGCGTTTGCAAAGGGGAGCCGGACCACGTGGACGTACCGGCTCTACATTCACCCGGGAGACGCGACCCGGGGCAAGGTCAAAGACCGTTTTGTGGACTTTGTGGCCCCGCCGCGCGTTATCCTCGCATAGGCAACTGCCGCGCAATACCGGCCCGAGTTGCCGCGCCCCGGTGGTGAAAGGCTTTCGGAGGTGGGGATGAAGGATTCTTCGGCGACGGCCGCAGGTTACCGGTACGCCGCAGGTCTCTGAAATCAACGGCACCAGGAGGCAGGCAATCATGGCGAAAAGCAAGGCAAAGCCAGGCACCAAGGCCAAGAGCCGTGCGAAGCAATCGGCAAAAACCGCCAAGAAGCAGCCGGTCAGGCCTAAGAAGGCTTCCAAGCCGCGTCCCGGCAAAAAGGGCCCCGCCAGAAAGGTTGCGGCAAGCAAGAAAAAGCCTGTGAAAAAGCCGAAAACCACCGTCAAG
>CAZFOG010000025.1:13370-17238 GCA_964520685.1 uncultured Nitrospiraceae bacterium
AAAGGTTGCGGCAAGCAAGAAAAAGCCTGTGAAAAAGCCGAAAACCACCGTCAAGCCGAAAGCCAAGCCGAAAACCAAGACGGCAGCCAAGGCCAAAGTAAAAGCAAAGGCAACAGCCAAGCCGAAGCCAAAGCTTGCGGCGAAAGCGAAGCCAGGCACCAGGACGAAAACGACAAAAGCGGTGAAAGAATCCCCAAAAGCCGCCTCCAGGCGGGCACCGCAAAAGCCGGAAACGAAGGAGACCATACAGACTGTGACCGCCCAAAAGAACACCTCTTCCCGCGGAAAGGGCACGGCTCTTGACCGCGATTTTCTGATGGAATTGGGGAACGCAATCCGCGAGGTCGTTCAACCCGCCATCGACGCCGCCAAAGGGCGGGAAGTGATCGGAAACGCTGCGAGCGGTGACGCAACATTCCAACTCGACCGGCTCGCCGAAAAGGCCTTGCTCACCTTCCTTCGGGATGCGAAGGTTCCCGTGGCGTACTATTCGGAAGACTCGGGCTACACGACATTTACGAGCGGCCAGCCCGAACATCTGCTCGTGGTCGACCCCATTGACGGCACACGGGCGGCGAAATCCGGGTTCGAGTGGTGCGTGATTGCTATCGGAAGCACGCGGGTGATTGAACGGCCCCGGATAGGCGACGTCGACAATGCGCTTGTTATGGAGCTGATGGGACCGCGCACCTTCTATGCCGAGCGGGGCAAGGGGGCGCGGCTTTACATCGACGGCCAGTACCGGAAACCCAAGCTTTCAAAAAACACGGACCTGGAGACGGTGGTCTGGTCCATGACGGTCCCGGCACGGCCGGCCGAACTGATTTTTCCGACGGCGGCGAAACTGATCGATCTCACGAGCCTCAAAGGCGGTTTCTACGCGTGCAACAGCACGTCGTACAGCCTCACGCGCCTGCTGACCAATCAGCTCGACGCGTGTGTGGATATCGCAAACCGGTACTACCGGGACATTCCGAAGGTGGTGAAGGATCAATTTATCAATGCCGGCCGGGGCGCCATTCTCGGCATTGCCCCATACGACATTGCCGCCTCGCTGCTTATCGCCGAGGAGGCTGGATGTGTGGTGACCGACGCATACGGCAAGAGCCTGCGCGATGTATTGCTCCTCGACAGCGCCACCGGCAATCATCAGTCCATGGTGGCTGCCGCAAATGCCGAGCTGCACGAAAAGCTGCTGAGCTTCTTTGATGCGCGCATCCTGCAATGGGAACAGTTGCTCAAACGTCGCGAGGAACGGCTAAACTCGTAGCGCCGAAGACCGGGTTGAGCGGAGTGCGGTGACGACAGGGCCGCGGGTTCCGGAAATGCGGACCCGGCCGCGGCTGTTTTGCCTCTCGTGGACGCGTTGACGAACTAAGGAGTACGGCATGCCCGGCCGGGCCACCACGAATTTCATGGATCTTCCCGAGCGCAACCTCTCCCGGTTCATCATTGAACCCGAGATGATGGCCACGGTGGTGATCTTCGGCGCGACGGGCGACCTCGCGGGGCGGAAACTGCTTCCGGCCCTCTACAATCTGTGGCAGGCGGGGTACCTGCCCAGACGCATCGCCGTTGTGGGCGCGGCGCGCCGTCCTCTCGAGCAAAACGAGTTCCGCCAGGCCATGTGCGATGCCCTCAAGGCACATTCACGCACCGGCCATGGCGACAGCGATAGCTGCGACCCCTTCGTTTCCAACATTTACTACCAGCAGGTGCGCTTCGATCATCCGGAGGATTACCGTCGCCTGAACCAGCGTCTCGACACTATCGAGAAGGACCTCGGTGCTCCGGGCCACCGCCTGTACTATCTGTCCACCGCGCCGGAGTATTTCGCGACCATCGTCAAACACCTGGGGGACGCGGGGAGCGTTCGTCCACCGGGCGGCGCGGTCTGGACGCGCGTTGTGGTGGAAAAACCCTTCGGGTTCGACCTCGAATCGGCCCGCGAACTGAACGCCCATATCCGAACGGTCTTGGACGAAAGCCAGATCTTCCGCATCGACCATTACCTCGGGAAGGAGACGGTACAGAACATCCTGGCCGTACGGTTCGGCAATGCCATATTCGAGCCGTTGTTCAGCCAGAAATACGTCGATCACGTGCAGATCACCGTCTCGGAAACGGTTGGCATGGAAGGCCGGCGGGGCGAGTTCTACGACGCGATCGGCGCGTTGCGCGATGTCGTTCAGAACCATGCGTTGCAGCTCCTCTGCCTGGTGGCGATGGAGCCGCCCGCCCGGTTCAACGCCAGGCACATCCGCGATGAGAAACTCAAGGTCCTCAATAGCGTCGAGGTCCCATTGACGGAGCCGCCCGACACCTGGTGTGTTCGCGGGCAATACGCCGAAGGCGCCGGCGGCCCCGGATACCTTTCGGAAGAAGGGGTGGATAAGGCGTCTCAGACCGAAACCTATATTGCCCTGCGCCTGTTCGTTGACAGTTGGCGCTGGGCCGGGGTGCCGTTCTTTCTACGGACTGGCAAACGCATGACGAAGCGTGTCACCGAGATCATGGTCCAGTTCAAGGATCCGCCCATGCACTTGTTCCGGGAACTGGGCGCCGCCTTGCCCGAAACCAACGTGCTGGTGTTTCGGATTCAGCCCGACGAAGGTATCTCGCTCACCTTCAACGCCAAACCTCCCGGCATGGATTTCGCGGTGCGGCCCGTGGCCATGAACTTCGCGTACGGCCACACCTTCGAAGAAGACCTGCCGGAAGCGTACGAGCGGCTTTTGCTGGATGCCATTCGCGGCGACAGCACCTTGTTCACGCGTTCGGACGAGATCGAAAGCGCTTGGGACATCGTCACGAAGATCCGGGCGGCGTGGAGCAGCGATACACCGCCTGTGCTCTACCGGCCGGGCACGTGGGGGCCGGCCGGTGCCGAGCGGCTCTTCAAGAACTGCCGGGGAACGTGGCGCAACCCATAAGCCAAGGGAGGCCTGAAGCATGAGTGAATTCCGCGTCTGCGCCGACCCCGTGCGTTCATTCGCACAGGCCTTCGCTGAGGAAATGGCACACATAGACCATCCCCGCATCGCGCTTTCGGGCGGCTCGACGCCAAGGCCGCTCTACCGGCTATGGGCGCGGGAATACCAATCGTCCCTGCCCTGGGACTGCATGCATTTGTTCCAGGTCGACGAGCGCTGCGTGCCTCCGGACAGCGACGCATCCAATTGGAAGTCCCTCCAGGAGACCCTGCTGCGGGCCGTACCGGAAGCTCGGGCCTACCGGATCGAAGCCGAGCACGACGGGGTCGCTGAAGCCTATGAGGCCGTGATACGCAAACATATTCCTGCCGGTGAAGACGGTGTTCCCCGGCTCGACCTGGTGGTGCTTGGCATGGGGGCAGACGGTCATACCGCATCGCTGTTCCCGGGAACTCCGGCGGTCGGCGAGCGGGAACGTCTTGTAGTGCGAAACGGCACGCCCGGAGTCGAACCGGCCCGCATCACGCTCACGTTTCCGATGCTCGAGGCCGCCCGCCTGCGCTGGTTTCTCGTAACCGGCGCCGACAAAGCCGAGGCCGTCGCAATGGCTGACGCGGGCGCCAATCCCGCGGGCCGGCTCGATGCGGTGTGGTTTCTTGACGAGGCCGCGGCGGAAAACCTGTGACTCTGTACCCGTTCCGGGGCTTCTGCCGCGGTTTCCGAAGGGTCCTTTCTTATCCCGCCGTTGCGGCCTCCTCCTGCCGTGCGCGGTATTGTGCGGGATACTCGTTGAAGACCCATTGATCGAAGGGTAGGGCGCTTTGTGCATAGAGGTCGAGAAGCTGCCCGATGGGGGCGTTGTTGAAAAAGAACCCGAGTTCTTCCCGAACGTTCTCGACCGGTTCCCCCTGGAGGAGGCGGTAACAGGCGGCGGC
>CAZFOG010000025.1:17338-21081 GCA_964520685.1 uncultured Nitrospiraceae bacterium
TGACCGGAGCGGTAACAGGCGCCGGGCTCGACGGTGCGGAAGTTGCCGTTGACATGGGCGCACCCGGACAGGATGACGGCCATGACGACCGTCAAGTTTAGCGTAACACAAATGGACCGGAGCACTCGGAGCCCGCGGATTTCTGGGGGGACCGCATCGGGAATGGCCCCCGCCGAACCCTGCGTGTCGCGGCGCGCGGGGTTCCGGTGATGGTGTGGACATCCAAGGTGCATTTCGGCGAAAATCTCCGTAAATTCCTTACAGACACGTGGAAGGTACGGTACACGTCATGAGAAAAGCAAGCAACCGTATTCTGCTATTCGCCCTGGTCCTGTTCGCGGGAGCATCTCCAGCCCAGGAACACGCCGATGGCGCGTTTCGTCAGGCACTGCGCGACATGGGCACGGATCTGCGGCTCATGTGCCTGGCCGCGCATCCCGACGACGAGGACGGCGCGACCCTGGCCAAATACCGAAAGCAGTTCGGAGTAGAAACGCATGCCGTCATCGGCACGCGCGGCGAGGGCGGTCAAAACGAATCCGGCCCCGAATTGTACAACGAGTTGGGGGTGCTGCGGACGTTCGAGCAGCTTGCCGCGGCGGAAGTCACCGGCGCGCGGGTCTCGTTCCTGAACCTGCACGAATTCGGATACGCGAAGACTCGGGAAGAGGCTTTCGAGAAATGGGGCCGTGACGAAACGGTTCGGCGGGTGGTGCGGGCCATCCGTGAAATCCGCCCGGACGTTATCATCACGCACCACGATCCCGAGACGGGCCACGGGCATCACCAGGCGCTGGGGGAGGCGGTTCTTGAGGCATTCGATGCGGCGGGCGATGGCGAGGCGTTCCCTGAACTCGCCGAGGAAGGCCTCGAGCCGTGGCAGCCGAAGGTGCTCTATGTGCGCGCATGGGAAAAGCCCGAGAACGCCGATGCCGTCGAGGTTGACATCTATCAGGCCGCGCCCGTCGAGAATGTCTCGTATGCCGAGATCGCCGCGCGAGCCCTCGAACAGCACACGTCGCAGGGCATGCAGTTTTTTATCGAGCGGTTGCGCTCGGGTGACATGAAGACATGGTACGTGCCGGCCAAGACCGCGCCCGCTGAAAGCAAGCCCGGCGCGGTCCCGCCTCCCGACGGTGCGGCGCTTTTCAAGGGTCTGCATGATCGGGTCACGCCGGAGGAACGCGCCCTGGCCGTTTCGGAGGAACCGCGGGAATCGCTCAAACCGCGTCTCTTGGCATTGGCGGTATCCATCGCCCCGGACAGCCCGCTTGCGGAACGGCGCCTGAGCCGTGCAACCCGGGCGGCGGCTCTCGCCATGGAACTGACTGTCGAGACCCGCTTGAGCGATTCTGTCTTGATTCCCGGTCAGGAAGGGCAGGTCGAGGTGGGCCTCACCGACGCCGGCGAGGCCGACTGCCAGGCCGTGGAATCCACGCTGAACACCCTCTCGTGGCTCACCACACAGGTCTACGAGCCCGTGGCGGCCGGGTTTGCCGATGGGAAAGCGTCCGTGACCCTTCCCTTTGGCGTTCCCGAGGGGCAGCCGGTGACCTTGCCACTCGCGAAACACTTATTTGACGACGATTTCCTGAAACCCCAGTTGGAGGCGCTCGTACGGGTGACGTGCGGCGAGCACGTATTGACCTTGCGCGAGCCCGTGCGTTTCGATATCGCGCCGCCCGTCGCCATCGATTTTCCGGGGGAACCGTTCGTGGCGGTTGCGGAGCGGGACACCGTAGTACCGTTCAAGATGCGCGCAGTCAACCACGTCCCCGGCCCGAATACGTGCACGGTCGTGATTTCGCCGTCTTCGGCGTTCCGGGTCATGCATGACTGGGAAAACCGCCGTATCCCGCTGGAATTCACGAAGGAAGGCGAAGTGCGCGAGCTTGACCTGCCCCTCGAGCTGCAACAGGGAATCGGTGAGCGCGAGGTCTTCTTGACCGCCATGCTCGAGGGACATGACTACGTCTTCCACGGCCAGGGCCAAATGGTGCGGGCAACAATCCCCGAAGGGGTCAATGTGGGCGTGATCACCAGCTACGATACGGTGGTGATGGATACTCTCGAGCGGCTGCGCGTCGCCCACGAGGCCATTCTGGAGGGCCAAATCACGCCCGAGCGGCTCGAGTCATTCGACGTTGTGATCGTCGACATCCGCGCCTACCACGCGCGTGGGGATCTGGCCGCGCAGAACTCGGTGCTTCTGGACTACGTGAACCGGGGCGGCACGGCCATCGTGATGTACCAGAAAACCTTCGAGTGGAAGCCGGAGTACGCGCCGTATCCCATCGAGGTGTCGCGCAACCGGGTGAGCGCCGAGGATGCGCCCGTCGAAATCCTTGCCCCGGAGCACCCCCTGTTCACTACGCCCAATACGGTCGCCCCGGAAGACTGGCTGGGCTGGGTGCAGGAACGCGGATTGTACTTCCCGGACAAATGGGACGACCGGTACACCCCTCTCGTGCGGACGAACGATCCAGGCGAGGACATTCCGCCCGGCGCATGCCTGGTCTGTGATTACGGCGAGGGGAAGTATCTCTATACGGCGCTGGTGTGGTACCGGCAGCTTCGCGAAGCCCATCCGGGGGCGATACGGGTGTTCGCCAACATGCTTGCCCGCGGGAAGTGATTTCCGAATGACGTGTCCGGCATACTTGTCGCCATCGTGGGAATGCAACAAGAGAGGAAACCCATATGTCCAAGCCTGTCGTTTTTGCGGTAGCAGCCCACCCGGATGATATCGAATTCATGATGGGGGGTACGCTCATGCTTCTCGGGGAAGCCGGCTACGAGCTGCACTACATGAATATAGCGAACGGCTCGATGGGCACCGCCGTATACGGGCGCGAGGAAATCATTGCCATGCGCACCGAAGAGGCGCGCAACGCCGCCGAAATGCTCGGCGCGACGTTTCACGAGCCCCTCGTGGACGACCTCGACATCTATTACGACAGGCGGTTGCCGCGGCAGTTGTGCGCCGTGATTCGGGCCATCAAACCGCGGATCATGCTGGTGCAACCGCCGCAGGATTACATGGAAGACCACACTAACGCATGCCGGCTCGCGGTATCGGCGGCGTTTTTCCGCGGCATGAAGAATTTCATCACAGACCCGCCGCAAAAGCCCATCGCGGACCCGGTGACGCTCTATCACGCCCTTCCGTACGGCTTGCACGACCCCCTGCGCAAACGCGTCTGGCCCGGCCAGTACATCGATATCACCACCGCGCTCGAGCGCAAACGCGAGGCCCTCGCGTGCCACGTCAGCCAGAAAGAGTGGCTCGATGTAAGCCAGGGCATGGACAGTTACCTCATCACCATGGAGGACATGTCCCGCGAAGTGGGAACGATGTCGGGCAAATTCGAATTCGCCGAGGGGTGGCGGCGGCATCTGCATCTCGGCTTCTGCGCGCCCGAAGACGACCCGTTGACCGATGCCCTCGGCGACAAGGTCCTCGTTTCGCAGTCGTACGAGGAAAGCCTCGAGAAAAGAGGGGCGTAGGGGTCAGTCCCGACGGTTTTCAATCGGCTCATGGTTCGCTGCGTCGAAGATTCCAGAAACGAAATTTCCCGCCTTGTCGTGGGACCGGCGCCCTCACCGGTCATTCAAAACCCGGGCACCCCGACGAAACCAAAGCCCTTCCCCGTTGCAGGACCGCGTCGAAGGAATGCCCTCTGATGTGGCATGAGCATCCTGCTCATGATTGGTCTGATTGCTTGTTGAATACCCGCCGAAAA
>CAZFOG010000025.1:21181-27218 GCA_964520685.1 uncultured Nitrospiraceae bacterium
GAAAATCCCCTGCATTCGCGCGCAATACGCGTGTGGTATGGGGTATTCTTCTTGGAAGGGATGATAGAAAATGGAGACTCAGACAATGCGAGTAACAGCCCTGATGGCGTTAAGCGCGATCTTGTGTGCCCCGGCAATTGCCGCAGAGAGTAAGGGAGTCATCATGTCGTGGGGGAAGCTGCTGGTTTCGCTGGGCGAGAATCCGGCCATGGCCGGCGCCCGCGCGGCGTTCATCGAAAACACCCGCGAACTCGTTGCGGCACCCATCGTCGAGCGCGTGTACAGGCTTGACGATGTCGGCGTGGAAGGACGCACGTGGCTCGACGGGCGCAGCAACGCCCTGGAGAACGAGATCCGCGAGACGTTCGCACTCGCCATGTCAGACTTCGCCGCGGCCAACACGTGCGCGGCGGAACTGCCCCAACTCGCCGCGGCGTTCCGGCTGACCGGCGACGAGCGTTTTCGGGAACGCGTGCTGAGGCAACTCGAGGAAATGGCCACATGGTCGCCGTTGCAGCGCCCGGGATGGACGCTCTACACGCCGGGTCACCGGCTCCCTGAAGACGGCAAAGACGGCAACTGGCTGGCCACGGGGACGGGCGTCCGCGCCATTGCTCAATCGCTTGACCTGATGCCGGACGGCTCAGTGCCCGACGAACTGCGGAACCGCTTGTATGCCCTGCTTGAAAGCGAGATCGCGGGGGTCGTGGACGACTGGGAAACGAAACGGCCGTGGTTTGTTCGAGGCGACAATCCCATTACGAACCAGTGGGTGTTGCCGACCGAGGGCCTGGTCACGGCGTGCCTGGTCGTGGGCAAAGACCGTTTCCCGGAAGCCTACGAACTCGGCGTGGCGAACCTCCTGAAGGCCCTCGATGCCCACGGCCCCGACGGGGAATTCGAGGAGGGTGTCGGGTATGCGTCGTTTACGGTGACGTCGATGCTGCACGCCGCGCACGTCATGGCCGTGCACGGCGACCGGCGCGCGCTCGAGCGGCCCTTCCTCGCGCGATTCCCAACGTGGCTGGTGCATCACCTGCAACCCGGCGATATGCTCATCAACTGCTTCGATGCGGGGCCCGCATACGACGGCGCGGCCCGCCTGCGGCCCCTGTTGTCGCTCCTCGCCGTGTGCACGGGCAGTGAAGACAGCCGGTGGGCGCTGGCATTCAAGACGGATGGCCCCTCCGACGACCTGCCGGGGCTCGCTGCGCGGGGACTGCCCGCCGTTGACGAATCAAACGCGCCGCCGCTGTATGCCAGATACGCCCGCGCGGCCCGCGTGAACTGGCGCAGCAGTTGGGACGAATACGCCACCGGCGTCTGGGTCCGCGGGGGGCATGAAACCGACCAGCACGACCACCAGGACCGCGGCCACGTCAACTTCATTGCCCACGGCAAACCGATTCTCATCGAAGCGGGCACACCGGCGTACCACCACCCGCTCATGATGACCCACTACACCACCGGCGCGGGCCACAACGTGCTGCAACTGGGCACGGCTTTCCCGGAATCCAAGGCGGACGCAGGCAAGCTCGTCCAGTTGCCCGGGTGGCAGAAGAATGGCGGAATCGCGCCCATCACCGTGCAGCGCCTCGACGCCTCCGGCGGCGCGGTGCTTGCCGACGGCACGGCATGCTACGACGGCCTCGAGAAATGGCATCGCACCGTCACGTGGGACGCGGAACGCTTCGTAGTCAATGACGAAGTTGCGCTTGCCAACGGCGCGAAAGACGTCATCCTCCTCCGCTGGCACCTGGGCACCGAAGAAGAAGTGGCCATCGAGGGTGAAGATACTGCTTTCACTGTCACATGGCCCGATGCGGCGCTATTGTTCGAGGGCTCCGTATCGCTCCAGGTCGAGCAACGCCCCATGCCGGACAACACCCTCCGCGGCCACACCGGTGAAGACGAGCCCGGCAATGAACACACCTGCATCATCGTCTGGACCGCGGAACCGTGCGGGGCGTTTTCACTGCGTACGCAGGTGGTTGCTAAACGCGCCGGGTGACGGCCCAAGTGCTCAAAAAAAATACTTCTTGAAGAAGCCCGCGAGGCGTTTGGCGTTCGAGCGCATGGCGCCGCGGGCCTCGACGCGGCCGTTGCGGGCGGCGGTGCGGTATTCGAAGGCGTGGCGCACGATGCCAACACCTGCCGCGAATTCAGGCGATTTGACCTCGTGGGGGAGAATCTCGACGGAATTGGGCAGGCCCACGCGCACGGGGACCTGGAAGATGGCTTCGGCGAGGGCGACGTAGTTCTTGATGACGCTGGCGCCGCCCGTCAGCACGATCCCGCGCACGAGGTTCTTGGCGAGCCCGCGCGCGTTGAGGTGCTGGCGGATTTTTACCAGCAATTCCTTGGCGCGCTCGAAAATGATCATATCGAGCTCGGCGCGTTCGACAATGGAAGGCGCGCCCGCGACGACGGTCTTGAGCTTGATGCGGGCCGGCTCTTTACGGTCGCGGTGGCGCGGGGCGGGACCGTCGGGCTCGGGTTCGGGCTCCTCCTCCTCGTCGGTGTCTTCGCTGAACTCGCGATGAATGAACTCGTCCGAGATGCCGTACTCGAGGATGAGTTCGTCCGCTTCCTCGAAGGTGACCTGAAGACCGGCCGCGACGTCGCGCGTGATGTGGTAGCCGCCCCATTC
Source organism: uncultured Nitrospiraceae bacterium (assembly GCA_964520685.1). Lineage (GTDB taxonomy): Bacteria > Hydrogenedentota > Hydrogenedentia > Hydrogenedentales > SLHB01 > UBA2224. The sequence goes on from CAZFOG010000025.1 coordinate 23,832, forward strand.
GAAGCTGTGGGTGCCGAGGATGCGGAAATCGCGGAAGACCGCCAGGCCCGTGGTGCTGCGGCCAAGATCGATCACCGCCACGCCGAGTTCCATGTCTTCGGGCGTCAGGGTGCCGAGCGACGCGGCCAGCGGCAGGAAGATGATGTCCTCGAGTTCCCGGCCCTGCGACTCGATACAGGCGACAAGGTTGTCTTCGATGGCGGCTGGAAGCCGCGCGAAATGGACCCGCGTCTTGAGTACCTGCCCGCAGATGCCGATGGGATCGAGCACGCGGAGGTCGTCGACGTACCATTCCTGGGCGGAGATGGACGACGCGATGCGTTTCCCGGGGGCAAGAATGTCGCGCGACGCGATATCGCGTGCCTCGGCCATGTGTTCGCGTTCGACCAGTTCCCGCTCGATCTTGACGTTGCCCTCGCGGATGAAGGTCTCGACATTTTTTCCGTTGATGCCGCAGAAGAGCGAACGGACATGTGCCCGGGCTTCTTTCTCGGCGGCGGCAATGGCCTTCCGGAGCGCCATTTGTGCCGCGTTGCGGTCCTGGATGACTCCCTGGGAGATGCAGCCGTGTCCGGGCGCGGTGCCGTGCCCGATGATGTGTATCACCCCGTCGGACTCTTGGCGGCCGATAAGGACACGGATCTCGCGCGACCCGAAATCAACCACGCCCACTATGTCTGCCCGGTTCCGCACGGTTCCCCAATATTCGTTACGCTTCACCAAAAAATGCGCGCTGCCCGCTAACCCCGTGCCGGGCCCCCGGCGCGCATCGTCCACCCGTCTGTCTCGCTACTGCAATCGATGCACAGACTAAAACAACAATTCATCCGACTCGCTTGAACTCCCGATATCCGATTTTTCGAGTTGCCCGATTGTCTGTTCGATGTCCTCGAGCGAACTCTGTTGGCGGGCCAGAAGATCGCGGGCCCGCTCCATCTCGAGTTCGAGCTCTGTCCGTTTGCGTTCGAGATTCTTGACCTTTTGACGCGCCTCCTCGAGGCGGTTTCGCGCGTCGTCTTCCTCGGAGCGCCGTGACCCGAGCGCGGATTCCGCATTCGATTCTTCGGTGCGTATCTGGCCGAGTTGCTCCTCGGCTTCGGCGCGGCGTTCGGCGGTCGCATCGCGCTGGGCCTGTAACTCGCGGATACGCGCATCCAGGTCCGCAAGCTCGGAATCGATGGATTCAAGCTGTTCCTGGGCTTCCTGGGTCTGGGTACCGCAGGCCGCGAGGGCCTTCTCGCCTTCCTTGGTCTGTTTTTCCGCCTCTGCAACGGCTTCTTCGGCGCTGCGCAGATCTCCGCGCGCGGCCTCGATCTGCAGGCCGCCCTCGTTGATGCGCTTCTCGATCGTGCTCAGCCGCTGCTGGGCCTGGTCCGCTTCGCGTTTGGCGAATGCCGCGGCTGCCTGCATGGCGAATACCTTGGCTTCTGTGAGGCGCCCCTGAACGACCGCTTCCTGGGCGATACGCAACAACGTTTCGGGAGTACCGTCGTTCTCGGTCACGGCCGCCGGCGCTTCCTCCGCCCCGGCGCTTGCGCTTGCAGGGGCTTCCTCGAGTGCCGCCGCGAGGTCACTTTCCGTCTCGGCAACGGGCTGTTGCGTCCATCGGCGATACAGGGCCGAGCATTCCTCGAGCCACGTCTCGACCGTGGGCGATGCCTGGCCGGATTGCGCTTCCATATAGGCCTCGCAGAAGCCGTACCCCAATTCGAGGAACTTGTCATTTGGCGTGGCATTGCCATCCGCGACCTGCTGACACAAAAGCGCCATGGCCCGCGTCAATCGCTGGGCATGTTCGCGCTCGGCCTCGACGGCCCATTTGTCGAGGAACGCCAGTTCGTCGAGCATGGCCGCGTAAACAGTCGTGAAATCACGGTCTTCGGCCGCAGCGATCCTGGCGAGTCCCTCGCAGAACGAATCCAGCGTCGCCACAACGGCGGGATCCTCGGCCGCAGTCTCGGCCGCAGGGGCTGCCTCCGTCATGCCGCCGTCGTCTTCAATCGTTGCGGGCGCCACGGGTGCTGCCAAATCCGTCTCGGGAGAGTATTCCGGCGCATCGGCTCCGGTAATCGATGCGACGGCCGCATTCAGGGGGTCGCCGTTCTCAGGTTCGGCCATCGCGGCATATTCGCGTTCCTGTTCGGCGGCCAGAAGCGCTTCGTCGATCGGCTCCGCCCGGGCAATCTCGGCCTCTTGCATGGGCGGAAGGTTGTCGAGCGTCGGCACCTCAAGCGCCGCGCCCTCTTCCGCCTCCTCCTCGTAATCGTCCAGAGGCGGCAACTCGAACGGGACCGTATTCATTGGCGGTTGTGATTCGGCGGCGGCGCTCCCATCCGCCTCCGCATCTTCCTCGCCGTTCTCGATGTCGATGAGCGTTAACCCGGCGGCCTCGAGCGTCCGGAGCGCTTTGCCATGGCATTCGCCCCATTTTGCAAGCACGCCCGGGCGCACCTCACCCACGATCAGATCGCCTACCATCAGGGACAGAATGTCGTAGGTTTCGGACAGGAAGGGCACGCACTCGCGCGCGCGGCCGGCGTCTTCATAGGTTTGCAGAATGCGGCCCGTCTCCGTCAGTACGGTCACGGTTTCGCGCCAGCCTTCGCGAACGGCCACCTCCGCGGCGGTCACCAGCTCGTTCATGCACTCGTCGGTCCACAACTCCTGAGCGGCCCCGACTTTGGCTTTGGTCACCTGCCGGTGGAAACGTCCCAGGGCAGACAACATGTGCTGCGTCGCTTCTTCATGCTCGAGTTCGTTGTCCGGCTCGTCCATAGGTTCTGCTCCGGAAGGCCCTTGGGACGACAGCAAGGCATGGCGTTCCTCGGACGCAACGGGACCAAATTCCTGCTCTGCATCCTGGTCTTGCGTGCGGGACTTGGAACGCCGCGCCCATGCCAGGGGACCTTTGTTTCGCCGGGAGAATCGCATGTGGCATAGTCCTCGCGTTTTCAAAACAGTCTATCATAGGCGTCTATCGAACGCAATATATTGTGGTAATAATGCAACGCCGAGCCACGCATTGGGTTACAGGCTAGGCGTGGCTGCGGCATAGGACACTCCGGAAGAGGCCATTACAGGAGATGACGCGAGCGCCCGAAGCGAATGTAAAACGTGCCTCCGGACGGTTCAAAACGTTAAAAGTGTGGTTTCTGCATCAAGGAACCGCGTTCTACGCGATAATGCCGCGCTTCTGGAGGAAATCCAGGACCTCCTGGGCCGATTCTTCGAGCGTTTTTGCTCCGGTATCGATGACAACCTCCGGGTTCAGGGGGTCTTCGTAAGGGGCGGAAATGCCCGTAAATTCTTTGATTTCTCCCGCGCGGGCCTTCTTGTACAACCCTTTGACGTCACGAGATTCACAGACATCCAGGGAGCATTTCAGAT
>CAZFOG010000026.1:0-5655 GCA_964520685.1 uncultured Nitrospiraceae bacterium
ACAAGATCCCTCCAACGAGGCCTTTCTTATCCGGCGATCCCGGATCCCGACGATTACCCGCGCCTCCAGGCCGCAATAGAGGAGGCCGTCGCGAACGCCAGGGGCAATGCCGCAAACCTCACCATCGAGATGCGGCGGCGCTTCAAGGATGGCGCCTATCACTGGCTGAGCGACTCCATGATGCTGCTTCTGGATGCCGGCGGCTCGGTCGAGGCGATTGTGGGCTCCGTGCATAACATCGAGGACCGTAAACGCGCCGAAGAGGAGTTGCGCGAGAGCGAGAAGCGGTTCCGGCTCCTCGCCGACAACTCGGTGGACATGATCTCGCGCCACGCGCCCGACGGGACCGTGCTGTTCGTTTCGCCGTCCTGCGAGGCCCTTTCTGGTTACACCCCTGACGAGTTGATGGGAAAACAGGCCGAACTCCTTGTGTTCCCCGATGACATTGAGAAGGTCTGGAAGGTCATCAGCGGCTTGTGGCAAGGGGAAGACCGCTACGTCGTCGAGCACCGGCTCCCTCGAAAAGACGGGAAGGTCATCTGGGTGGAGACCTCGGGGCGAGTGCTCCGGGATGCCTCGGGCAATGTGGTCGAGATTCAGTGTGCGGTTCGCGACATCACTCAGCGCAAGCGCACCGAAAAGGCTCTCAGGCAAAAGGACCAGCATCTGCGCGAGGTGCTGCAGGCCGCTCCCCTGATCTTGTTCGCTGCAAACCTGGACGGTGTCTGCACCTTCTTCGAAGGCCGGGGGCTCGATGTGCTGGGCGTTGACCCTTCGAAATTCATCGGTACACCCATGCTCGAGTTCTTCGCCAGCCGCCCCAACATGAAAGCGTGGCTCGAACGGGCCCTCGCCGGTGAAGAATTCTCAGTCGAGTACCGCCACGAACCCAGCGGGCGCGCCATGGTCGCACACGCCGCCCAGTTGCGCGACGCCGAGGGAAAGCGCGAGGGTATCGTCGTCGTCCGCGTCGACGTCACGCAGCAGAAGCAGGCGCAAGAGGCCTTGAATCACGCCCACGCCATGTTCCTCAGTTTTGCCGAGCAGTTTCCGGGCACCTTGTTTATCAAGGACGAAGCGAGCCGCGTTCTTTTCGCCAACCGCACCATGCGCGAGGAATTCGATGCCGAAAACTGGATCGGAAAACCGCCAGAGGACTACTTTCCCCGCGCGGTAGCCGAGAAGATTCGCTTGGACGACCAGACCGCCCTCACAAAAGGCCCTTTAACGCTCGATGAGACCTATTTGGACAAGCACGGGCGCACCCGTGCCTGGCGAACGTGGAAGTTTCCCCTCGAAGGTGACGAGGGCCATACGCTGCTGGCCGGTATTTCCTACGACATTACCGGGCAGCGCCAGGCCGAAAACGCGTTCAAAACCCTCGTGGAAAACTCGCTGCAGGGGCTCGCCCTCGTGCGTAACGGCTCGGTGGTGTTCGTCAATCCCCAGGCGTCGGTTATCACGCAGTATTCACGGGAGGAGTTGCAGGCGCTCAAAGCGGATGACGTGTTCAAGCTGATCTTACCGGCAGACCATGCCCTTGTGCTGGATCGGATCCAGCGCCGCCAGTGCGGTGAAGAGCTGACGCCGATGTTCCACATGCACCTGATACGCAAGGACGGGGCTATCCGCAGGCTCCTCGTGGCAACCAGTTCCATCGAGTACGAAAATGCCCCCGTAATTCAGATCGCATTTCTCGATGTGACGGATTTTCCCGCGGCGCGATACGGCCATTCGTGAGGGGCGTCGCGTTCACTCTTCTGCAGGCGAAGCACCTGCTGTTTCACCCTCGGAGGCCCTTGCTTCCGGAGGTGCTTCGGCGCTTGCTTCGGGTTCCGGTGCGTTCGTCTGCAGCGCATCCGCCGGAGGAGGCAGGGGGGCCCTCTGGAAATCCGCAGGGCGCTGACGGGACGGCCAGTGGGGCAGCGAGATACCCTCTTGAGGAATCAAGAACAACGCCGCCATCGCAATGTACGCAAGACTGACTACGCGTTCCCACGCGATCTTTCGGGCTACCCACCATTCGTTCATTACGATGGCGAAATCGGGTACCAGAATGTGAACCCCGCCCGCCATGAAAAGCGCCACCCCGAGCACCTTGCCGGCGAGCGGAAAATACAGCTGGTTCGCTACCCGAAAAACACCCGCCCCCAGCAGCATCAATACAATGCCGAAAACGCGCACGGGCGCTTTCTCGACCAGATAGTCGACGAAACGGCGTGTAGAATTGGGTGATACGATGCCCACCACCCCGAGGATCAGAAATACGAATCCCACAATACCGCGAATCGCGATCGATAACACCGCCGTCTCCTTCGTCCCGCATGGGAGCCACAACAGCACCAAAACGTCTTCACGATTGTCGAGACAATTCTATACATTATGCCCGGTCTGCCCAAAACCGGTCTCAGTTGCCAGACAAGGCTGTCTCGAGAATCCCAAAAACCGGGATTTCCCGCTCTGTTGTGGGACCGCTGCCCTCACCGGTCATCTCTGTTTTCATCGTCAATGGGTGAGCCCGTCGGCTCATGGTTCGCTGTCCCTACTCGGGTCCCTGAGGGCTGGCGGCTGTTTTTAGAGCGCCTTTCGGGTTGTAGGCCAGGTAATCGGCCAGACGCAGGCGCACATAGGACCGCGTGGCGGCCGTCGCAGTCCCCTCGGCGTAGGCGACCCAGAATTCGAGCCCTGTCGCATCGTACACCGCGTTGAGGAGGTTCCCGTCGTCGTCAGCCAGAAGCCGCGACAATGCGATCATGGATTCCGCGTCATGCTTGCCGTAATGCTCTTTCAGGTGAGCATAGGCTGCGTCGTCATTCATGGTGTAATAGACGGCATTCTCCATGACATTCGGGGCCACCTCGTCTGTCGGATCGTTATCGGCCCAGATCTCGAGTGCTGGGGCGTACGCTTTGATTTTAACGGCTTTCTTGTCTTGCCCGTCGCCAATGTAGAACCGGTACTTCTTGATGCGCGGCGACGCCTGCACCATGCCCACTGCCTCCTCGAGGCTGTTCGCGTCGTAGAGGATATCGCGGAACAGCGTCATGAAATGCTCGCCCTCGAGGGAGTACGGCATGTCATCGCGGGGCGATGCGCCTTTTTCGGACAACGCAATACCGGCCGCATTGATACCGGTGTTGCAGCCGATGCACCCCGCAAACGTCACGCTCGCATGGGCCAACCCCTTGTCGGGAAGATACACGACCACCACCGGGTAATCCTGCAGACCCGCGTCAATTGTGAAATCGAGATTGCGAATCTGGTACAGATTGCCGTTCGCCGTCGCCTCGCTCCAGACTGCCACCCCGCTGCACGCGTAGGGCGACACCACGGGAATCATGTGAGCGCGGATCAGCTCCTCCATAGGCACCCCCGAGCCGTCCGCCAGGCCCCGCAATTCGTCCTTGAATCGCTGCTCGGTGTGGGGAGCAATCGAGGCCCAGGCAGCGTCAAGCGATTCGTTGCTGTACAGCGGCGAAGCGCTGGCCCGTGCATACGCAAGATAACCGCCCATGCACGCGGCCGTTTCCTCCTTCATCAGAGAACCGAAGGCGTGGCCCATTTCGTAGGGAGTGCCTTTCACCACCGCCACGGCGAGCCCATCGGCCCCCTCGCCGGCTGACGTCAGGTATCCTTCAGTCATCGCGGGAAGACTCACCAGAATGCCCGCCATTACGACCGTCAAATAACGTTTCGGCGCCCTTGCCATAACGAAACCCTCTGGCGTTCAGGTTGCCCTGCTCCACTGCCGCTGGCGTCAACCATAGTGATCGATTTGTGCCCCTGAAGCAACTCCCCGCGACAGCCATGCCAATGACCGGCAGAGTCAAGAACCCGTTCCCCCCTGCCTGACCATCCCTCGCCCGTCCAACTACGCAGCGCAGCTTGGCCCGGGCAGCTTGGCCCGGGCCTCGCATTTTCGAGCTCCCTTGTATTACACTCTGGATGGTCTCCGCCGGACCAGACAGCGCCACGAAGTGCCCCGGGGGGAGCGGGTGCGGGCGGCGAGACCACATCCTGATGCAGGCATAACGCATGGCGGAGAGACACAACCGAATGGCAACCATCAATAGCAACTACACAAAACTCGAGGCGGGCTACCTTTTTCCCGAGATCGGCCGCCGCACGCGTGAATTCCTGGCCGCCAACCCCGGCGTCCAGGTTATGCGCCTGGGCATCGGCAACACCACCGAGCCCCTGCCCCCGTCCATCATCGAGGGTTTGCACCGCGGGGTGGACAAGCTCGCGAGGGTCGAGACCTACACCGGCTACGGCGACGAACAGGGCAACACCGAACTCCGCGAGGCCCTCGCCGCCCGCTACACCCGGTACGGCGTGACACTGGACCCCTGCGAGTTCTTTGTCAGCGATGGCGCAAAACCCGATTCCGCCAACATCCAGTCTATCTTTGGCATCGACAACGTCGTCGCCATCCAGGACCCCGCCTACCCCGTGTACGTGGACAGCAATGTCATTGCCGGGCGCACGGGCCATGCGAAGAACGGCCAGTATGAGGGTTTCGTGTACATGCCTTGCACCCGGGAAAACGGCTTCTTCCCCGGCGTCCCGTCACGCAAAGTCGACCTCATTTACATCTGCAGCCCGAACAACCCGACGGGAACGGTCGCCACGAAAGAACAACTGGCCGACTTCGTGGACTACGCGCGCAAACACAAGGCCGTCATCATTTTCGACGCCGCCTACGCCGCGTTCATTACCGACCCGAATCTGCCGCGGACCATCTACGAAATCGACGGCGCCCAGGAGTGCGCCATCGAGATCAACAGCTTCTCGAAAGAGGCCGGATTCACGGGCGTGCGTCTCGGCTGGACCGTCGTGCCCAAAGCGCTGGCGTGTGAAGACGGCGAACCGGGCGCACTCAACCGCCTGTGGTTCCGTCGCCAGACCACTATGTTCAACGGCGCATCGAATATCGTGCAGGAAGGCGGGTTGGCCGTGCTCTCCGAAGCGGGCCAGAAGGACTGCCAGGCGCTCATCGACTACTACATGAACAACGCCAGAGTCATCCGCGAGGGCCTCGATAAAATTGGCCTGAGCGTGTTTGGCGGCGTCAACGCGCCCTACATCTGGATGGCCACTCCCGGCGGCATGCGCTCGTGGGAGTTCTTTGATAAGCTCCTCAACGAAGCCCACGTGGTCGGCACCCCCGGCTCCGGATTCGGCCCCAGCGGCGAAGGGTATTTCCGGTTGAGCGCCTTCGGCCACGCCGAAGACGTCAAGCGCGCCGTCCACAGCATCCAGGAAAATTTGAAACTGTAGAAAACCCGGGACTGACCCAACGGTTTGCGCAGCAAACCGGGGTCTGTCCCAAGGGTTTTCGAATAGAAATCGAGAGGGAATCCTCCCACGAATCGGTTACCGCCGATTCACCCCATCCGAAGAGGGGCGAGACGGCGAAATGGCTTATAGGCCTTCCGAGTCTTGTGTCCCCCGCTGATAGGGGTGGAACGCCGGAAGGCGATCCGGGGGTGGATTCCGGCTATCCTGAGTGAGACTTTTCGGCACGGTAGAACGCAATGGGGACAGGGCAAGTCGAATGGACGCGATAGCCACCAGAAGTCTGACGAAGGTTTACCGGGGGCACATGGGACGCGGCGGCGTCAAATCCCTCGATGACCTCAATTTGACCATTGC
>CAZFOG010000026.1:5755-24119 GCA_964520685.1 uncultured Nitrospiraceae bacterium
CGCCGAATGGGAACGCCTCGCGGACCTGCTCGACCTGCGCGAGATCGCCGGCCAACGCGTGCGCGGGTTCTCGAAGGGCATGCGCCAGCGCCTGGGGTTTGCCGTCGCCCTCGTGGGTGATCCCGAAGTACTGATCCTCGACGAGCCCATGTCGGGCCTCGACCCCCTGGGCCGCCGTATGCTCCGCGAACTCATCCTGTTGCTCCACGGCCAAGGCAAGACCATCTTCTTCAGCTCCCACGTGCTGGGTGACGTCGAGCAGATCTGTACCCGCGTGGGCATTCTCGTGAAAGGCCGGCTCACCACGCAGGGCCGCCTCGACGAACTTCTCACCCGCCGCGTCAACCGCGTCGAAATCATCGCCGAACGCCTGACCGAAACGGCGGCCGCTGCCCTGGCCGCAAAATCCGACGGCACCCGCGAATCCGAGCAGGGTTGCCATTTTTTCTTAAACGACATGGACGCCGCCAACGCCCTCGCCGCGGAGATTCTCGGGTCCGGCGGCAAACTGGTCGAGTTCACACCCATCCGGGAATCCCTCGAAGAGTATTTCATGCGCGAACAGGAGGGTAACGTATGAGAGTGCTCGCCGTAGCGCGCAACACCTTCCGCGAAGCCGTTCGGGACAAAGTTCTCTACGTCCTGCTCCTGTTCGCCGCCACCGCCATCTTCGGCTCGAAGGCCCTCGGCTGGATTAGTATCGGACAGGATATCAAGATCGTCAAAGATATCTCGTTGGCGGCCGTGTCGGTGTTCGGGGTGCTCATCGCCATCTTCGTGGGCACCAATCTGGTCTACAAGGAGATCGACAAGCGCACGATCTACACCATCCTGTGCCGGCCCTTGCACCGGTGGGAGTTCATTCTCGGCAAGTATTTCGGTCTCGCCGCGCTCCTCGCGGTGGTCACGGTGGTAATGGCCTCCGTGGCGGCCCTGTACGTCGTGATTCTAGGCGGCAGCCTCGATATCGTCTTCTTCCAGGCCGTGCTGCTCATCTACTGGCAGTTGCTGCTCATTACCGCGCTCGCGGTGCTGCTTTCGGCCCTGACCTCGCCGATCCTCGGCGCGATCATCGTCTTCTCGGCGTACGTTGTCGGCCATGCCACCACGATCTTCACCGATCTCCCTCCGCAGTTTGACGGCACCATGAGCAAACACCTGCTCCAGGCTATCTACTACATCATCCCGAACCTCTCGAACTTCGATATCCGCGCCGAGGCCGCGAACGGCGTGCCCGTCGCCTCGGGATACGTGCTGTGGGCAATGCTGTATGGCACGGTCTACACGGCCGTGCTTCTGATCATCGCCTCGCTGGCGTTTCAGGACAAGGACGTATGATCGCGCGCTGGCTCGTCATAGCCCCGCTGACCCTCGCCATCGGGCTCGCCTGTTGTGTCATAGCGCAAAAACAGATGGATGCGCGACGCCAGGTCAGCTTTGAAGAAGAACTGCTCTACCTCCCCAACGAAAAGCTCCTCAACCATTTCACCGGCGGTATGGATAGCGTCATCGCCGATCTCCTCTGGCTCCAGTGCATCCAGTACACCGCCGAAGAATTCCAGGGCGACCACAAATACGTCTGGCTCAATCACATGACCGACACCATCACCCGGCTCGATCCCTATTTCGCCGATGTCTACCGTTACGGCGGCATCTTCATGGCCTGCCTGAAAGCCGACAGCGACGCCAGCGTGAATCTCATGAAACGCGGCATGGTCCACAACCCCGGCGCCTGGACCCTGCCCTACGAAATCGCCATGGTCTATCTGCTCAACCGCAAAGACGATCCCGAGTCCCCCGCACGGGCCGCCCAGTTTCTCCACATGGCCGTCGCCACCGGCACCGCCCCGCAATTCGTGCTCGACCTGGCATCCAATATCGCCAAACAACACGACCTCGATGCCTTCGAGCGTGCCATGTGGGAGGATATGGCGCGGAACAGCGGCGAAAAGATGATGCGTGAACTCGCCCAGCGCAAACTCGAAGAGCTCGCCATTGCCGGCGTGTGCGAGCAACTTACCCTGGCCGTCGAGCTGTACGAGAAACGCCACAACCGCCCGCCCGGCGCGCTATCCGGCCTCGTCTCCGGCGGCATCCTCGAAAAGCTGCCCGAAGACCCCCTCGGGGGCCGCTTTTTCCTGGCCGGCCGGGAGGTGCTCAACACCACCCTCCAGGACGAAAAACTCGTGCGCCGCCTCAACCTTATCCGCAGCGGTCTGCGCCGCTACCATGAGCGCACCGGCACCTGGCCCCCCGCACTCGAGCGAATCGTCGAAGAACGCGACCTCGCCTTCATACCGCCTCACCCTTACCCGGACCGCGCATGGCGCTACGACCCCGCAACGGGAGACGTGGAGTAGATAACGCGGACCTGAGAGTTCCTCGGCAAGACTGACAAGACATCTACCCGGCGCGATGAAGCCCGGTACCCCCACCAGTCATTTCCTGATGCCCATCCAGACGTGCGTCGCGGGCCCACCCCTCAAAACCGCCGTGTTGGGAATACTAACGAGCCGCGCGTCGCGATTCCGATACGGGCCAGCTTCTGTGCGGCGGAGCAGGATTACGGAAGTTCCACCATAATGCCGCACTTTCCGCTGTCTACACACGCGTCACGATCGCCGCCGTTTTTAATCGTGCAGAGCGTGCAGCTGATCCCTTTGAGCCCGGCATCCGCCACCGCCACGTTTTCTCTCGTCCCGACCAGCCGAATGTGCCGCATCATGCTACCCTCCGTTGCTCCTCGTGCGAGCGCCCGCCGTCAGGTTCCGTTGGGCATCTCGCACTTGCCCTTGTCAACGCACGCATTGAAATCGCCCCTGTTTTTCGCCACGCAACTGCTGCAAATCGTGGAAACCGGGCTATCCTCTGCGACCGTAATGGCTTTCGCCCTCCCGATGATGTGGATGTGCCTCATGCCTGCAACCTCTCATTATCGCCACGAACCCCAACCGCGTCATTCTACTCCATAGCCAGAAAAACGGAAAGGACCTCGCAAAACCGCCCGATGGCGGGCAAACTCGGCAGGAGGCAAGTCAATTTGTCTCTGTGGTGCGCCCTTCTGACGCGCCAACGGCGCTCCAGATATGCGTGCAATCGCGGCCCCCCGGGCAGTGCCGTTTCCGCCGGCACCGGCCTTGCGGGGGGGGCCTCACGTGGTCCTGCGATCCCGGTTGCTGCCCTTTGCCCTTTGCCCTTTGCCCTTTGCCCCTTTGCCCTTTGCTTGACTTGTGCCGCGAAAATACGCTAAGCTACTGTGCTTTCTGCGCAATAACGCGGGAGATAGCTCTCTATTCAATGGCAGGCTGCAGGTTGTTCCGTGCGTATACCCGGCAGGGAGCCGGGTGGCGCGGGGCGGCAAGGCGCGTAACGAAAAGCAAAACCGAGAAGGACAGTCATGGGCAGGTACACGGGACCAAAACACAAGCTGTGTCGTCGTTTGGGATCTTGCGTGTGGGGCGATCCGAAGTGCCCCTCGCTGAAACGCCCGTATGCTCCGGGGCAACACGGCCCGGTCTTGCGCCGCAAGGCTACGGTATATGGACAGCAACTGCTGGACAAGCAGCGCATTCAGACCCATTACGGGCTGCTCGAGAAGCAGTTGCGCCGGACCTTCGCCAAAGCGCAACGGATGGGCGGCGTCACAGGCACCAACCTGCTTTTGCTGCTGGAATCACGGCTGGACTCGGTGGTGTACCGTCTCGGTTTCGCCCGCACCATGCACCAGGCGCGGCAAGTCGTCGGCCATGGCCATATCCTGGTGGACGGCCAGAAGTGCAACATGCCGTCGTTCCAGATCAAGCCCGGCATGGTGGTCAGCATCAGGGAAAAGAGCCGCAAGATCCCGGCGCTGGCCGAGGGCGCGGCAAGCCCGCCCGTGGCGATCCCGGAATATCTCGAGCGTGCCAACGACTCCTTCGAGGGCAAGATGATTGCGAACCCGAATCTCGAGACCATTCCGTTCAAGCCCGATACGGCCGGGATCATCGGTTTCTACTCGCGCTAATGCGTTTTGGGGTGTGTTTTACGGGCGGGCCGTACCTGCGGCTCGCCCGTTGTGTGTCTGTCCGGCCCGCGAACCGCGCAGCCGGTCGCGGAAGCTCATGAACCATGGCGCTGTCAGTCCCCACATTACAGGCAGTAGACCACGCGGCGCGCGCGTTGGGCGCGAAACCCGGCACGCGCGTGGAAGTGGTGGGACCGTGGGGTTCGGGCAAGACGCTCGTGGCGGTCCAACTGGCGCACGCCCGCACCGCCCCGCTGTTAATCGCCGCCCCGGGGAGGTCCGAGGCCGACGCCATCTATGAAGACCTGTGCACCTTCCTGCCCGAGGAACTGTGTCTGTCGTTTCCCGCGTGGGAAGTGCTGCCCACGGACGTCATGGAACCGGCCGACGACATTGTGGCGGAGCGGATGCACGTCCTGATGCGGCTGTCCGAAGCCCTCGAACAGGGTGTGCCGGTGGCGTGCGTGGCACCGGTACAGGCCCTGTTGCAGCGGGTCGCACGGCGCACGCGTCTCAGCGAGCAAAGCCTGACGCTCCGGATCGGCGACGAATACGAGCTCGATGCCCTGCTGTTGAAACTCATCGAACTCGGCTACGAGCGCGATTTGATGGTCGAACATCGCGGCCAGATGAGTCTGCGTGGCGGTATTTTCGACATTTTCCCCATTGCCAGCGAGTTGCCGGTGCGTATCGAGTTTTTTGGCGACGAAATCGAATCGATGCGCCGGTTCGAGCCCGAGACCCAGCGCAGTGTCGGGCGCTGCGACAGCGTGCAGATCCTGCCCCGGTCCGAGAAGCGCATGCTGCAACAGGGCGCTGACGGAGCCGGCCTGGACACCCTCCTCGATTACCTCCCGCATTCCGCTCTGGTCGCGCTTGATGAGCCCGCCCGAATCGCCGAGGAGGCCGACAACCTCTCGGGGATATGCGCAGACGCCCGCTTCTTCGTTCCATGGGCCGAACTCGAGACGGCGCTGCGCGGTTTTCCGCAGCTTGCGCTGGCGCAGGTCGCGTTGGGTGCCGCTGGAGATGGGCCCCGCGTTACCGCGCCGATGCGCTCGATTACGGGGTGGGAACGGGACCGCGAGGCCTTCTGGAAGCAGCTCGAGCGGTGGGACGCCGACGGCTACCGGGTTCAAATCGTATGCGCGAACACGGGGGAGCGGCGCCGGCTTCACGAACTCCTCGAGGAACGGGGCTACCGTATCGGGCAGGACCGGTTCGACCTGAGCATCGAGCTCGGGCGTCTGCGTGGCGGATTCGCATCCCCCGCCGACCGCCTTACCGTGCTGAGCGAGCGCGAGATGTTCGGGCGGCACTACGTCCGCCGGCAGCGGCGGCGGTTCGAGGCAGGCGCCACCATCACCTCGTTTGACGATCTCAAGTCCGGGGACTACATCGTGCATTCGCGCCACGGTATCGGGCGGTATCTCGGCCTGCGCCGGTTCGAGGGCAAGGCGGGCGACTTCCTTGCCCTCCAGTATTCGGGCGGCGACCGACTCTATCTGCCCGTCACCCACATCGACGAAGTGCAGAAGTATGTTGCGAGTGAAGGGGCCACGCCGCGCGTCGACAAACTGGGCGGGTCGACGTGGGCCCGAACCAAAGCGCGGGTCAAAAAGGCCGTGCGCGACATGACGGAGGAGCTCCTCAAGCTCTATGCCTCCCGCGAATCGCGCGAAGGCCATGCCTTCTCGAAGGATACCCATTGGCAGGAGGAATTCGAGGACGCGTTCGAGTATGAGGAGACGCCGGACCAGGCGCGGGCCATTCTCGAGGTCAAGCGCGACATGGAAGACCGCAAGCCCATGGAACGGCTCTTGTGCGGCGACGTGGGCTTCGGCAAGACCGAGGTGGCTATCCGCGCGGCGTTCAAAGCGGTTATGGACGGTAAACAGGTCGCCGTACTGGTGCCGACAACGGTCCTGGCCGAACAGCACTATCTGACGTTTTCGGAGCGCATGGCCGACTACCCCATCACGGTCGAGATGTTGAGCCGGTTCCGGTCGCCCCAGCAACAGAAGGCCGCCATCGAGCGCCTCGCCTCCGGCGAAGTCGATATCGTGATCGGCACCCACCGGCTCACCTCGAAGGACGTAAAGTTCAAAGACCTCGGGCTCGTCGTTATCGATGAAGAGCAGCGTTTCGGCGTCGCCCAGAAGGAGAAGCTCAAGCACCTGCGGACCACCGTCGATGTGCTGACCATGAGTGCGACCCCGATACCCCGAACGCTGAATATGGCCCTCCTCGGCGCGCGCGACATGAGCGTCATCAACACGGCGCCCAACGATCGCCTGCCCGTCCACACGTGCATCGAGCATTTCGACGAACAGCTCATCCGCGAGGCCATCGAACGCGAACTCGCCCGCGAAGGCCAGGTATTCTTCCTGCACAACCGCGTACAGACGATCCTGTCGTATGCGACGCTCGTGCGGAAGCTCGTGCCACAGGCCCGGGTGGCCGTGGCCCACGGGCAGATGCGCGAACGCGACCTCGAAGACATCATGGCGGCGTTCATCAAGCACGAAATCGACGTTCTCGTGTGCACGACCATCATCGGCTCGGGCATCGACATCCCCAACGCGAACACGTTGCTCATCACCAATGCCACGCTATTCGGACTGGCCGAGCTGTACCAGTTGCGGGGCAGAGTCGGCCGGTACAAGCACCGGGCATTCGCCTACTTGCTGGTACCCGGCGACCGCGCGTTGACCGAGGAAGCCCAACAGCGCCTGAAGGCCCTCGAGGAGTTTTCGACCCTTGGCTCGGGGTTCCGTATCGCCATGCGCGACCTCGAGATCCGCGGATGCGGCAACATTCTCGGCGCGGAACAGCATGGGCATATCGCCGCCGTCGGGTTTGACGCCTATACCAACCTGCTTGAAGAGACCATCAACGAATTGAAGGGCGAACCGGTCAAGCGGCACGCATTGCCGCCGTTCGACGTGGCCATTGACGCCTACATCCCCGGGGACTACGTGCCGTCCGAGTCACAGAAGATCACCCTCTACAAACGCATCGCCAACGCGCGCACCCTCGAGGAAGTGGCCGAAATCGGGGATGAAATCGGCGACCGCTTCGGCGCCCCCCCGGCACCGGTCCGCCGCCTCCTCAAGCTGATGCGGCTGCGCGCCCTGGGCGGCGAGGCGGGCGCGCGCAAAATGACCGCGACCAGACAGGCTGTCACGGTCGAGTTCGATTCCGGCCGGCACCTGAGCCGTAAAGCCCGCGCAGCCCTCGAGCACGAATTCGCCGGGCGGCTCGCCTTTGCCTGGCAGGACCAGCCCGCGCTCACCTTCACCTTCCCCGATGGCGAAGACCCCCTCCGCGCGACACGGCATCTCCTCGAGGCTCTTACCGCGCTGTAGGGATTACCCGAGTAGAGACAGTGGATGCAGCACGAAGCTGCCCATGGCGGGGGAGCGTTCAGGCTACCCCGTCTACGTCGCCATGGCGAGGAGGGTTCCGAGCATGCGGTCGGTGACCGTGATGACGCGGGCGGAGCCTTCGAAGGCGCGCTGGTACTGGATGAGAAGCGCGACTTCTTCGTCAAGCGAGACGCCCGAGACTTCCTGGCGGCGACGCTGGAAATCCGCGACAAAGTGCTGCTGGACGTCGAGGCGTTCCCCAACCGAGCGGCTTTCGACGCCGAGCTGCGCGATGGTGGCCTCATAATAGTCGCTGAGGGTGGAAAACCCGTCGTCGAGAATTGGCGCATTGCGGAGTGCAGCCATCGCCAGGGCCGCCGAATTGTCGCCGGTGTCGAGCGGGTCGAGGCTGAATCCGGACGCGATGAGCTGCGGGTTGGCCTCGATGACGGGATTGAGGCGAATGGAAGCGGCGTCGTGCCCGGTAAAGAGGCCGTTGATGCCGAGAGCGGCCAGCGCGCCCGTGCTGTCATTGGCGAATCCGAACGTAAACGCGCCGGTGGTGCCGAACTCGAGGTGGTTGTCGACCACGGCCGCCGAGAAGTTGCCCACAGCGTTGAGGGAGGCCGCGAGCTCGTCGAGGGTGGTCGCGGCGGTGATGGTGATGGTCGTAGAGACCGGTACGCCGGCGGCGTCATACACCACGACATCAAACGTGCCCGGCTCGATCTCGAAAGGCAGGGCGCCACCCACAAGCGCGTCGGTGGGCTCGGCTACTTCGTTGGTGCTCGAGTGGGTTCCGGACAGGTTTTCGAGGCCGTTGGCCTGGGCGTGAATCCCGTTGATGGCGGCAATCAGCGTGCCGGCGATGGTATCGAGCCGTTCCTCGTAGGCGGGAAGCATGACGTCGCGAACGTGAAGGGCCGCAAACAGCTCGCCATCGCGAATATCGACGGGAATACCGCTGTCGGTAAAGCGCACTTCCAGCAGGTCGGGGCGCGCGGGGTCGAGGGCGGGATTGCGGACCGCCTCGATCTCGTTCCAGAGCACCCCTTCGACGAGGGCATCGTTGCCGATGAACACGCTGACCTGCTTCTCGCGCTCGACGACGGTAATGTTGGCGATGCGGGCCAGTTCATCGAGCATCCGGTCGCGTTCATCCCGCAGGTCGTTGGCGCTGGTTTGGTTCGCTTCGGCCCGCACGATCTGCTGGTTGATGTCAGCCAGGCGTTCGGCAAGCGAATTGATCTGCGGGACCAGGCTCCGCACTTCTTCGTTGGCATTGGTTCGCAGGGTGTGGAACCGCTGGGAGACTTCATTAAAGCTCAGAGCGATTTGGCGCGTCTCGGCGATGAGGGCCTCGCGCACGGAATGCGACTCGACGTTGTTCGCAAAATCGCTGATGGCATCGAAAAACTGGCTGAGCCGGGTGCCGAATCCGTTTTCACCGGGCTCCAGGAAGATGCCATCGATAAGGGTGTAATACTCGGACATGAGCTCAGCGCTACCCAGGCCCGGCAGTTGATTCCGGTAGGCCTGGTCGAGGAAGGAGTCCCGAATACGGACGACATTGTTCACCTCGACGCCCCGACCGATTTGGCCGAACGGGAAGATCACGGGCATACGGGTCAGGAGCTCGGCGCGCTGCCGCGAATACCCCTCGGTATTCACGTTCGCGATGTTGTGGGCGGTCGTGTCCAGTTGCACTTGCGCTGCCGTCAACCCCGACCGCGCAATATCCAATGTGCTGAATAAGGTGCCCAATCCCGTCTCCTTTGTGCCCTGCTTCTATTCCGGACGCACAACGCGCCGATGGCAAGAGCGCAAATCCTGTTCCAATTATCGGCCGCAGTGCCAAAGGCTTTAGGGGAAAACGGGTTACGGCCAAATGGGCCGGGTACGCTAAGTCATGGTGCGGGAAAAGGTTGCCGTGGTTTCGGCAATTCCTGCAGGGGGGTATTCCGAGGGCCTATTCCCGGGCGTAGCGGGCCAGAAATGCCAGGGCCGGTTCAGGCAGGCCCTCGTGGCCGCCCTCGAAGATGGTCACGCGGCACGGTCCGGCATACCGGCGCAGATGGATAACGCGCTCGAACGAAACGTCCTGTTCTTCCCGGGTTTCGAGGGATTCCTCACGCGACAGCGTGGCGATCTCTTCTTCACTCACGGCCTTGGCGCCGTACACCCCGGCCATGACATTGAATGCGTCCAGCGTGTGGTGAATGGGCACGGAACCGGTATGGCCGTCGTGGATGCCCGTGGCGATCTCCAGAGGCAGCCCCTTGGCATCTCCGAGATGGTGCAGGGGCGAGCGGTAGTGGAGCTGGCCGTCCACCTCCTTCGAGTCCCCGGGTTTACCGCCCACGCACAATTCGATGTCCTGGGCGTACTTGAGCCCGGCGCCGGTCGATTCCCTGTGCCAGGCCACAAGATCGGCGATGGGGCACCACGCGGAGGCAGCCGCCCAGCGTTCGGGGGCATGGGCAGCCATAACGAGCGTCATGTGACCGCCGCCCGAAGCCCCGGCGAGATACACCCGGTGCGGGTCGACGGCGTAGTGCTCGAGGGCATGGTCGACGGCATTCAGGACATCCTGGCGGGCCAGGGGCGAGCCGCACGCCTCGGGCCGGTTGTTGGGTCCCCGGAAATGCGGTTGCAGGAAATGCCAGTTGCGTCT
Organism: uncultured Nitrospiraceae bacterium; assembly: GCA_964520685.1. Taxonomy (GTDB): domain Bacteria; phylum Hydrogenedentota; class Hydrogenedentia; order Hydrogenedentales; family SLHB01; genus UBA2224. The sequence continues at coordinate 15,804 of CAZFOG010000026.1, forward strand.
TGCCGCCGCGTCACGCCAGTCCTGGGTATCGAGGTCATAGCCGTTGCTCCAGGTGTGCAGGAAGACGAGCAGGGGCCGCGGCCCGACGCCCTTCGCCTCGATGAAGAGGCAGGGCTGCATCATTTCGTCCATCGAACTGGCTACCTGGATAATCGTCACTTCGGATGCGCCCTCCCCGGCACCCGTTATGCACGAGGCCGTCATACCGGCACTCAGGCACACGGCGAGCATACGATAGACCACGTGTTTCCTCCCGACAAAGGCGGCATCAGCCACGGGCCGCTTTCACGGCGGCCGCGAATGCTTTGGCATTGGCGGTGAGCCCGTCGAAATCCTTGGCGGCCATGAGCTTCTTGCTCACGAGGTTTCCGCCGACGGCCAGGGCCGACGCGCCCGCGCTCAGAAACTCGCCTACATTATCCAGCTCGACGCCCCCGGTCGGGACCAGCGGGATCTGCGGCAAGGGACCCTTGAGAGCCTTGATGTAGCCCGGGCCGCCCACACTTGCGGGGAAAACCTTGACCAGGTCCGACCCGTTCTCCCATGCCGTGAGGATCTCCGTGGGCGTATAGGCGCCGCAGATTACGGGTTTGCCGTAGCGCCGTGCCATCTGGATCGTGGGAAGCGAGAGCGTGGGCGTAACCACGTACTGGGCGCCCGCGAGAATGGCCAGACGGCAGGTCTCGGGGTCCAAGACCGTGCCCACCCCAAGTAACGCATCGGCCTTCTGCAGTTTCTCCGAAGCAACCTTGATACACTCGAGCGCCCCCGGCGTGGTCATCGTCACCTCGATGCAATGGACCCCGCCAGCCGCGACCGCCTCCACCACCTTCACCAAATCTTCCCCGCCCGTATCGGCCCGCACCACGGCCACAATGCACTTATCGAGCAGGTAATTGATTGCGTCGTATTTGTCCATCGGAATCTCCCTGAAATCCTCACACGTGCTTCCGATTCGACCACACTTCGGGGATCCGTGTCAACACAACCTCCCCAAAAATCAAATTCGCCATCGGGATCGAAATCGCTATCAAGATCGAAATCGCTATCGGGATCGAAATCGGGATCGGGATCGCCATCGGGATCGGGATCGCTATCGAAATCGCCCTCCCCCTCGGGATTCCAACGCGAGGGCGCCCCGATGCCGCATCTCATTGACACCAGTCCACACAATCGGGATGATCCTTGCGAGCGATTGCGGAGCGAGCAGCCGGGCATAAGGGCCGATAGTTTGAGATCTTCTTGTTGCCCAAGCGCTGTATCGTTCGCTGAGCACAGAAAGGCATCTGCCCATGCGTTTGGTGGTTTGCGGAATCCTGGCGCTCGCGGCGGGGTGCGCGACGGTGCCGGAGCGCAAGCCCTTGCCCGCCTTTGTGCTGGTGGCGCATCGCGGGATCGTCACAGAGGAACTGCCCGAAAACAGCCTTGCCTCGCTCGAGGAGACGATTCGGCGCGGGTATACGCATATCGAGGTGGACGTTCGCGCGACGAAAGACGGCTTTCCCGTGTGCCTGCATGACGGCAACCTCGCGCGCACGTGCGGGATTGACCTCAACATCGGCGCCGTGACCCTGGCCGAATTGCGTGAACGGGTTCCCGAGGAACGGTTGCCGTCATTCGAGACGTTCTGCGCGAAGAGTGCGGGGCGTATCGATCTCATGCCGGACATCAAGCATTGCCCCCAGGCGGTTTTTGATGCATTCGCGAGCCGCATTGATGCCGCGATGACCCGGCACGGGCTCGCACAGGGCGCGCTATTCATCGGCGACAAGCGGTGCGCGGAGCGGTTTCGGGGACGGTCGCGGATGTCGTGGGGCGGCAGCCCCGAACGTACCCGGCGCCAAGGCATCGACACACAGGCGGAGGACTACTTTATTTTCGGGCATGCTGCCGATTTCGATGCCGCGACCGTCAGGGCGTTTCAAGATATGGGGATACCGGTCATCGTGAGCATCAACCTGTTCCACTACGAAGGCGCAGGCGACGCAGTGGCTCTGGGCAATGCGGACGTCCGCCGCATCCTCCAATTCGGGGTGAAGGGGCTGCAGATTGACACCGATTTCGAGGAGGCCGCGCGTCTGGAGTTCGAGCGCCGCTGAAACGTCCGGCCTGAGACCTTTACGGCCGCGTCAATCCGAAAGCGATTTTTCGGCATAAAGTACTCGTGCGCTTATGTTTCGCCATGGAAAGCCCCGGCAAATCTCGCAGCGCCCCGGCATAATGTGGTATCGTAGCGGATGGGCAAGCAGAAGGAGATGAACTACCTATGGCTACTATTCGAATTGTCGGCGTGCAGATGGAAGTATCCCCGAAACTGGACGAGAATCTTCCCAAGGTGCTCGACCACCTCATGAATGCCGATGGCGATTTCATATTGTTTCCCGAGATGAGTCTGACGGGGTATCACGGCGATTTCAGCGACAAGGCGGCCCGCGCGGCATGGGAACAGGTCGCCAAGGCGTGCCGGCAGAAATACATCACGGCGCTCATCGGCACAGGCCGCAAACGGGACAACGATGTGCACATTCAAACGCGCATTTACAACCAGGAAGGCGAGTTGCTGGGGACCCACGAGAAACTCGTACCCACCAAAACCGACCGTGAATTCTGCAAACCGGGCGAGAAGCTGCGCATTTTCCATCATCGCGGGTTGACCTTCGGATGCACGATCTGCAATGACCTGTGGGTTACGCCCGGGTGCGGACCCTATCCCGACCCGCGCTTATCGTATCAGTTGGGTCAGAAGGGCGCCCAAGTGATCTTCCATTCCGCTAATTCGGGGACGAGCGCGATCCACCGGAACTTCCACGAATCCAACCTGCAATTGCGCGCCATCGAGAGCAAGGTGTATATCGCCACGGCGAACGCCGCGAGCTCCCAAGGCCCGGTGAATTGCCCGACAGGCATCATGTCGCCCGAAGGGCAATGGCTGGTCCAGTGTCCGCTCGAGGGCGAGCATACCTATTCCCATGACATCGAGGTGGAACTGGATATTGGTTCCCACGAAGAAGGCGAAGCCGTTGTGTGATCCCGTGCACGGCTGTAACCGTGGTACAATAGACACGGCGCACACGATGGAATTGCATTGGGCTGTGTATGTAAGATCTTATGCGCCCTTGAGTTAGGGGGGTAAGCATGAGTTGTGTTCCATGAGTGCAGGCGCCCAATCCCGGCGCAGGTTTCTGGTCCGCTCGACAGCGATGGGCGCCGTAGCGGCCCTGGCTACGCGGCCAGCCCGGGCGGGCGATGCGCCCCCTCCGAAGCCCGAAAAGGTGCGCTGTGCCGTCATTGGCGTGGGGATGCGCGGCGGGGCACTGCTCCAGACCCTCCTCGAGCTCGATACGGTCGATGTTGTGGCTATCGCCGATACCTACGACGTGTGGCGCAACCGCGCGCTGGCCTGGTGCAAGCAGAAGAACGGCGAGGCCGCGGATTACGTCGAATTCAGGCGGCTGTTGAGGAAAGAGAAGCTCGACGCGGTCTTTATTGCCACCCCCCCGCACAGCCTCGCCCCGGCCGCCCTCGAAGCCCTCGACAAAGAATGTGCCGTCTACATCGAACGCCCGATGGCATTGACCTGGGAGGCCGCAAAAGCCATTCGCGACAAGGCGCGGGACCAGAAATCCGTGGTTCAGGTTGGCACGCATCACCGCAGCACCGACCTCTATGTGCGGGCGCGCGAACTCCTCACCTCGGGTGACCTGGGTTCTCTTGCCCTGGTGCAGGTCATCCACTGCGAAGCGGGCAAAGCGCTCGACCGCGAGAGCATTCCGAAAGAAGCAACCGAGGAGAGCCTGCATTGGCCCCTGTTTCTGGGTGATACCCAGGAATATCCTTTCGATCCCCTGCGCTATTTCCACTGGCCCTATTTCGAGGAATACAGCGGGGGGCTTAATGGCGGGACGCTCGCGGACCATCTCGACGCCTGCCACTTCCTTGCCAACGCGGGCATGCCCGTGCGGGTGATGTCTGCCGGTTCGCTGGCGAAATTTGTCGACGGCCGAACCTGCCCGGACACCGTAAACACCATCGTGGAATACGCGGGGGGGCTCCAGTTTGCCTACACGGCCACTCTCACCGGCAACGTGTTCGGCGTCGAAGAGCGCTACATATGCACGCGCGGCGTCCTGCACATCCGCAACATGCAGGAAATGACGATTCAACGCGAAGACATCGAAGAGAACCTCAAATCCAACGGCCCCAACACCCGGGCGCACGTCGAAGACTTTCTGGCATCCGTACGCTCCGGGGGCACACCGCGCGCGACCGTCGAGGATGGGTTCAACACCGCGACCGCCTGTCACATGGCCGTCCTGTCCGACCGGAGCGGCAAAGCCGTCACCTGGGACCCGCAGGAAGAGACCGTGGTGGTCTAACCCGCCTTTCTCACCCACTCAGGCGCGCCTGGTACGTTCTCGCGCCGTTGGCGCTCCAGCGATGCGTGCAACCGTAGCCCCCCGTTCAGTACCGTTTCCACCGGCACCGGCCTTGCGGCGGTTTCCTCGAGTCATCCGGCGATTCGGGGTGCCCCGCGGGGGTCCCGTCCAATTGACTGGGTTCGCGGTGTCGATTACACTCATCGCAATGGAAAGGCCGTGTTGCGGAAGGCCAACCTGTGCCGGGGACTTCGCTGTCCATGAAACCCCGAGAGTACTTGGCTTGTCCTATTGTGACGGGGCGTCCCGTGTTGCGGGTGTGGAATGAAACGTTCAGAGGGGAATCTGATGAACAGCCTGCGTTATGCGTTTGGGGGAGCGATGGTACTGATTTTGGCGGCCGCTGGGGCTGTCCACGGCGATGGAATGCCGCGGCTGGCCCAGGCAGAGGCGGCGTCACCCGAACCCGAAGCCGCCGCCGAGACGCAGCCTGCCGCCGAGACCGCGCCGGAGGCGGTTGAAGCGGACCCCTATGCCGCCCCGCGTTTCCAACAGAGAATCGATTTGGACGCGATCCAGTTGGAGCCGTTTTACGAGAAACTGGCCGCCAAGGCCGCGCGGGACGAGACGCAATTGACTCTCGAGGAGTGTATTCGCCGGGCGCTCGAATCCAATCTGGATATTCAGATTGTTTCGTTTGGCCCGCTGAAGTCGTTTGCCGACATCATGGCGGCGCGGGGCGAATTCGATCCCATGGGTACGGGAAGCATCGTGTACACCGAGACCAAGCAGCAAGCCTCTTCGCAGACGTTCGTCTTCGGCGGCATCTCGCAAATCGAGGATTACCGGACGCGCGGCCAGGCGGGTATCGGCGGCAAGCTGCATTGGGGTACCCAGTACGACATTTCCCTGCTGGTGGAACGCGAAGAGAACACGTTCAACTATTTCATCGAGGAATGGAGCGGCGGATTGACCCTTTCGGTCACTCAGCCGCTGTTGCGCGGGCGCGGCAAGGCCGTGAATCTCGCCCGCGTGCGCATTGCCCGGAATTCCGAGGAGTCGGCCGAATACCAGCTCAAGCTCCAGACCATGAACTCGGTGGGCGAGGTCATTAAGGCGTATTGGGACCTGGTCGGCGCCATCGAGGAGTTGAAGGTGCGGCAGAGCAGCATGACCAATGCCGAACGCCTCCTTACGCTAAATGAGAAGCGCCTCGAGATCGGCACCGGCGCCGCGATAGACGTGGTTCAGGCCCGTGCGGGCCTGGCTGCCCGCCAGAGCGATGTCATCTCCGCCATGGGAACCGTCGGTGACGCGACCAACCGGCTCCGGAATCTCCTGAACATCGAAAAAGGCGACCCCCTCCAGGAACGGCGCATCACGCCCGTGGACCAGCCACAACCAGACGATTCGGAAGTGGATATCGACGCGAGCATCGCGCGCGCCCTCGAGATGCGCCCCGAGATACACTCGGCAATGCTGGCTATCGAAAGCGCCAGGATCAACCAGACCGTCGCAAAGAATGACCTGCTGCCCCAATTCGATATTGGAGGCTCGGTGTTTCAGGGCGGCCGCGGTCCGAGGAAGGATGATGTGTTCACCGGCGTGCGGGAGCGCAGCGACAATTCCTACTCGGTGAACATTCAGGGTTCCGTTCCCATTGGAAACCGCACCGCGCGCGGCCAGTACCAGCGCACCCGCATCGAGGTCAGCGAGGCCGAGCGCCAACTCGAAAAAGCCAAGCAGGACATCGCCCTCACCGTGCGCACGGCGTATACCGCCATCGAGACGAACCGCACCCTGGTCGAGAGCAGCAAACAATCGCGGAAGCTGCAGGAGGTCAACGTGGCGGCCGAGGAAAAACGGCTCGAACTGGGCCTGACCTCGAGCTACCAGGTGCTGGATATACAGGACGACCTTACCGCGGCCCAGAGCCAGGAAGTGCAGGCCGTCATCGCCCTCGAAAAGGCGTTCGTGGACCTCCGTCTCGCCGAGGGTTCGCTCCTCGAAATGCTGGGCGTCGAATTCGTGCCCCCCGAACCTGAGCCGCCGATCGGTTTCATTCGCAGCGTGGTCCCGTTCGTCAACAAGGATTAGCCGCGGCCCCAGGCTAACTTCGTGCAAACGGTTTCGCGCGGTTCGCAGACTCGCGTGTATCCGGAGTAGTGTTCTATTCCCATTCGAGTTTTCTTTTGGGAACCCAGGGAGGTCATGGCCATGACGCGTTCCGGATCGGCGGCAGTTTGCCTGTCCGTGTGCCTGTGGACCTGCGCCGTATGCGGGGCGGCCGCGGGATTGGATTATCCCGGAGCTCCGCCGGGTGAGGCCGTGGCAACCGCCTCTGACCAGGCGCTCGTTCTCCAAAACGACGCCCTCTACGCCGTGTGGAGCGCGACAAAAGATCACCTGCGCCTCGCGGCATTTGGCCCGCGCCCTTCTTCCCGGGAACCCGCAACCGGGAATGGCGAAGCCTTTGTCATCCGGTTGACAGACGGACAGGTCCTCAAGGCTTCCGAGTTCACCGTCGCGGGCCCGCCAACGGTCGAAAAACTGACCGCACTCCCGGATGCCCGCAGACTCGCCGACCGGTTCGGTGGCGTGCGCGTCAAGGCCGCGCTGATTGCGCCAGAACGCGCGCTGGCCGTGGTTTGGCAGGCCGAGTTGCGCGACGGCTCGAATTACGTCATCCAGCGTGTCACCCTCACCGCTGGGGAAAACGATGTGCCTCTCGAAGCCGTCACGCTGGTCGAGCTGGATGCCCTTGACGCAAAGGTGAGGGGCGTCACGCAGGGCTCACCGGTAGTCGCGGGCGAACTCTTTTTCGCCCTCGAACATCCCATGTCGGACAGCGCTGTCACCGGCACGCGCGCAACGTGCGGGCTGCGGCGCGGCCAGGCCCTCGCGCTCGGCAAGACACTCACGTTATCGTCGGTCATGGGCATCACGCCTGCCCGCCAATTGCGCCGCGCCTACCTGTATTACGTCGAGCGCGAGCGCGCCCATCCCTACCGCCCGTTTCTTCACTACAACTCGTGGTATGACATTGCCTGGGCCGATCGCAAATTCGACGAGGCTCAATCCATCGCCGCCATCGAGACGTTCTGCCGCGAGCTGACGGCCAAGCGCGGCGTGCCGATGGACAGCTTCGTGTTCGATGACGGCTGGGACAACAACGCCACGCTCTGGCAGTTTCACGACGGTTTCCCGAAGGGTTTCACGCCGCTCCTCGAGACGGCTGCTAGTTGCGGCGCCGCGCTGGGCGTCTGGCTGTCGCCGTTTGGAGGCTACGGCGAAGCGCGCGAGCAGCGGCTGCAATATGGCGTTGAACAGGGATTCGAGATCAACCGGAACGGATTCTCCCTCGCCGGCCCGAAGTACTACGAGCGGTTTCACGAAATCTGCGCCGAAATGATACGCACCTACGGGGTGAACTTCTTCAAGTTCGACGGCATGGGCCCCGGCAACAACAAGCTCGGCGGCGAGGAGTTTCTCGAGGATATCGAGGCCTTGATGCGGCTGGCCGGCGAGTTGCGCGTACTCGAGCCCGAGCTGTACATCAGCGCGACAACCGGTACCTGGCCCACGCCGTATTTCCTGTGGCATGCCGACAGTACGTGGCGCAGCGCAAACGACATGGATTTCAGCGGGAAGGGCTCGAAACGGCAGCAGTGGATCAACTACCGGGACACGCACACGTACCGGAACGTGGTGCGCCAGGGCCCCTTGTACCCCCTCAATTCACTCATGACCCAGGGCATCGTCCACGCACACCATGGGCATTCGGCCGGAATGGGGGAAGACCCGAAGGATTTCGCGGACGAGGTATGGTCTTTCTTCGGAAGCGGCACCAGCCTGCAGGAGCTGTACATCGCCCCGCAGTTGTTGACCGAACCGATGTGGGACATCCTGGCCGCCGGCGCGAAGTGGTCGCGGGCCAACG
>CAZFOG010000026.1:24219-27097 GCA_964520685.1 uncultured Nitrospiraceae bacterium
TGAGTTCGCATTGGAGGCCTTCCAGACCGTGGTATACGACGCCGAGCCTGTTCGTTGATTCCCGAGGTTTCCGGGACTATTTGTCCTTTTTGGACCGGCCGCGCTGCCATTGCCGGCCCAAGGTAAGTCCGTGGGCGAGGAGGGGGTCCCTGGTAAGCCCTCTGGCACGCATCTTGTTCGCCACCCATTCCTCGATGGCTGCCTCGCAGCGGCGGGCCACGTCGGCCCGTTCTTCGGCGAGATTGCGGAATTCGTGCGGGTCTTCGCGCAAATCGTAAAGTTCGCGGGGCGGTGTACCGTAGAAATCGGGCTGCCGGGCCAGGATGAACTTGTAGTCGAGCGTGCGGAGCGCCCATTTCATCTGCCACGTGCATTCCTGGCAGACAATGAAGTCGTGCAAGGGTTCCTCGCGCGCTCCGGCCAGCATCGGCGCCAAAGAGCGTCCCTCCATTTCCCCTGGCGCTTCGACCCCGCAGAAATCCAGGACAGTCGGCGCGAGGTCCGCATGGGCTGTCAGGTGGCGCACACGCCGGGGACTGAGTTCCGGGTGGCGCACGATCAGGGGCACGTGCACATTGCCTTCATAGAGACCGTGGTGGTCGAAGAAGATGCCGTGGCGGAACATCATCTCCCCGTGATCGCCCGTGACGACCAGGAGGGTGCGTCCGGCCAAGTCCAGCCGGTCCAGGGTCTCGAGCACCTGCGCGATGGCTTCGTCACAATAGCGAATCTCGGCGTCGTACAGGGCCTCGACGTATTCGGCATCCGTCACAGTTTTCCCGCGCACGAGTTTGTTGAGCCAGTTCTCGCGCCAAATCTTACCCAGAGGATGCCGCGCAAGGTTATCGAGGGACCTGTTAGCCGGATCGCAGGGGTCCTTCGCGCGATCGTAAAAAAGCCGCCGGTATGCCCGCGGGGGCATGTAAGGCGTGTGGGGATCCCAGTAGTGGATAAACAGGAAGAAAGGCTCCTCGCGGTTGCGTTCGAGCCAGGGAATGGCGCGGTTGTTGATGTCCCGGCTGTCGCAGTTGATACCGAGGGGACGGCGCGACGCCGGGTTGATGTAATACTCGTATCCCCGGCCAAACCCCTGGTGCCAGGGGGCCAGATTGTCGATGGCGCAGGTGGTATAGCCCGCTTTCTGAAGCACCGCGGGAAGCCACGGCACGGTGTTCTTCAAGGGTATCTTACCGCCATGGCCTACGATGCCATGGGTGATCGAGTACTGGCCGCTCCCGAGCGTCGCAAACGCCGGATGCGTGGGAATGGCCGGCGTAATATGCTGTTCGCACACAACCGACCGGCCGGCAAACACATCGAGATTGGGAGAGGTGTTGCGATGGTAACCGTAACAGCCCAGGTGGTCCGCCCGGAGGGTGTCCACGACAATTAGAACCACGTTCAAAGACGATTTCATGTGAAGTCCCGTTCACGCCGCCGGGAGGTCCGGCGGCACGTAACCCAATCGTGTATCATGAGGGGCCAGGCATGTGCAAGCGCAAAATGAAACGCACGCGCGGCGCGGCCAGCCTCCTTTCGCGGAATGCGCTGCTCCCGAGTGGACGCCGGCCCTCTATTCAGGGGGGCATCTGCACGGGTATGGTATACTTTTAATATGAGCGAAGCCCATCCAAAAGACCCCAATTCCGGGCGGACCCGCGCCGTGATCATCGCCCTGTCGATGGTGCTTGCGGGCATTGTTCTCCTGGCCTCCGGTCTTGGCCTTGGCTTCTGGTTCGCCACCCGCTACGACATCGCGATCTCGCCGCGGAAGCCCGCGAGCGGGGCTGTCCCACCGATGGCCACGGGTCCGCAGGCGCCGGGTCCGCGGGACGCGGCCCCGTCCACGCCTCAGACGACCGTCACCGGAGGACCGCTCTGGCCGCTCGCGCCTTCCGAGCAATACCAGGGCACCGCCAACGGGCCCTTTGCCTTCAAGTTCACCCCGGGCGAAACGCTTACATACCACGTCGCCTCTGAAGTGAGCGGCAAAGGCATCGAAGCCCTCACCGATTCGGGTGTGTTGATGGATTTCGAAAGCGTCATGAGCCTCGACACTCGCGACGTTGACCCGGCGGGTAACGCGCTCCTCCGCATGACCTTTGACCGCAGCTCGCTGCAGGGCAATTTCATGGACGAGCCATTCTCGATGGAGGTCACGCCGGACGACGCCCGTGTGTCCCAGGGCGACAAAACACCGGTGGACACACGCCAGGGCGTTGGTTCGGCCCAGGGCATCCCCCAACTCGCGTTCCTGCAGGAGCCCGTAGACATGGTTGTCGCGCCAAACGGGCAGGTGCTCAAACTGTCGAATTCGCAGAACATCGGGGCCATGCTGGCCGCCGTACCCAATTTCTCGACCCTCGAGTTTCCCAGCGGGGAAGTGGTCCAGGGCCAGCAATGGGAAAGCCACATTACGCTGCCCGTGCCCGGTTTTGGAACCCCCGCCGCGGCCCGAATCCTTAACACCTTCGTTGGCTACGAGCAGATGAAGGGGCGGCTCTGCGGCGTTATCGAGCAGCAGTTCTTCTCCGAACAAATGGACGGGACCATCAGCGCTCCCGAGAGCGCCCTGGGTGAAGCCCTCGGCCTTAAAATGCCCGTGTTCGAGCTCTCGGGCGACAACCGGATCTATTTCGACACCACCAACGGCCAGCTTGTCGTGGCCGACATGGACCTTGACCTCCGTATGGATTTCGCACAGATGCTCGGCGACCTTTCCGGAGTGCTCGGAGGGCTCCTGTCAAATCCGGACGCGCTCCTCGGCGGCTCCGCGCAAGGCGTCGAGGACCTGCTGGGCGCGGAATCAGGCATTGGCGGCCAACCCCTTCTCAGCCTCGACCTCAACATCCTCGGGACGATGGAGCTAACCGAATAG
>CAZFOG010000027.1:0-26073 GCA_964520685.1 uncultured Nitrospiraceae bacterium
ATAACTTCAGGAGACCTCCGCAATGCGGGCGCCGCCGGAAAGGGTACTGTTCGGGCATCCACGGTTGTACGCATCTCTGGAGCGCCAACGGCACGAGAACATGACAACCCGGGCTGAAGGCCCAGAAAAACGGCATAGCCCAATAACCAAAGGGCCGAAAGCCCGTAACATCTGCGGGTCATGGGATGTGCCGGTCCTTCAGACCGGGACCTGTATGGGACCCTTCAGGCTGGGCTGGTATGTTACCGCGCCGTTGGCGCTTGGGATGGCAGAGTGGGTTCCTGCCTCGAAAATTCCAAACCCGGGTGTATCCCCGTCCGTGCTTGTCCGTGTGGGTCCGTGTGGGTCCATGTGCGACGGTTTCCCCCGTCACACCCCCCCATTTTCATCGTCTACGGGTGAGCCGCGGGCTCATGGTTCGCTGCATCACTGATTGGATGATTGGACGGAAACTCCAGCGCCCAATAGCACAAGTGTATCAGTGACCCGGCCTCAAGTTATCCGGATTCATGGGTGGTTTCGATTAGCGATGGGGGCATGGACATCACGCGGGATGCTTGCTACACTATGCAATTCTCCTGCCGGTAGAAACTTCCTGAATAGTGAGCTTACGCAAAGTCGAGGGGATACATGAATGCATTGCTGGCCGGGCTGAACCCGGCACAACGCGAGGCGGTTGCACACACCGTGGGGCCGTTGCTGATTCTGGCGGGAGCGGGCAGTGGCAAAACACGGGTAATTACCCACCGCATCGCCTATCTTCTCGCCCAAGGTCTCGCCAAACCCGGCGAGATCCTGGCGGTAACGTTTACCAATAAGGCGGCAAGCGAAATGCGGGAGCGCGTGGCGGGGCTCGTCGGGGCGCACGCCGCCAAAGACATTGTCATCTCGACGTTTCACGCGTTCTGCCTGCGCGTGTTGCGGGCTGAAATCACGCAGTTGGGCTACCGGAAAGACTTCACCATCTCGTCGGAAGGCGACGCGCGCACGGTGGTCCGGCGCTTGCTCGAAGACATGGATGGCGTGAAAGAGAGTTTCGATGCCGATAGTTTCCTCGAGCAGATCGGGACCGTGAAGAACAACGGTCTCTTCGAGGTGCCGGACGGCCTGCCCGAAAGCGACACCGAAACCGGCAAGAAATACGCAAAATGGCTGCCCGCGGTGTTCGAGAAATACCAGTCGGCATTGCGCGCGGCCAATACGCTGGATTTCGACGATTTGCTCCTCCTGACGCTGCGCCTGTGGCGCGAACATCCCCGAATTCTGGGGCGGTATCAGAAGCGGCTGCGCTACGTTATGGTCGATGAGTACCAGGACACCAACCACCTCCAGTACGAACTCCTCGGGCTATTGGCGGCACAGCACCGCAATTTCTGCGTGGTAGGCGACGACGATCAGTCGATCTACGGGTGGCGCGGGGCGGATATCCGCAACATTCTCAGCTTCGAGAAGGACTATCCCGAGGCAAGGATCGTGAAGCTCGAGCAGAATTACCGGTCCACCGCGACCATTCTCGCGGCCGCCAATGCGGTTATCGCCAACAACCGCGAACGCCGCGAGAAGAAGCTCTGGAGCGAACTTGGAAAAGGCCGCCCCCTCGATTGGTTCGTGACCGGTGACGAGGAGCACGAGGCCAAGATGGTGGCAGCCTGGATCCAGCACATCCGCGAAAAGGCCAAGGCAAAGTACACTGATTTTGCGGTGCTGTACCGTTCAAACGTGCAGTCGCGCCCCCTCGAGATAACTCTGCGGCAGGCGAAGATCCCCTACGTGGTGGTGGGCGGGCAGGATTTCTTTGAACGGGCCGAGGTCAAGGATATCGTCGCCTATTTGCGCGCGATTGTGAACCCGCGCGATGAGGTGGCGTTTCTGCGCATCGTGAACGTTCCGCGGCGCGGTATCGGCGATGCCACCCTGCATCTGGTCCACGAAATCTGTCTTTCTGAGGGGATTCCCTTTGCCCGGGGGTTGTCGGAAGCACTGCAACGGGGGCTGATACAGGGCCGCGCCGAAGCAGGCATCCGCGAGATTGCGGGATTGCTGCATGGATTTGGAGAGCGGTTCCGGCGGCGTACCGCACCGCTGTCCAGCCTGGTCCTGGAGCTGGTTGACCGCATCGGGTATCGGGCTGAATTGGTGCGGACGAGCAAGAGCAGCCTGCAGCTCGACCAGAAATGGTCCAATGTCGAGGCGGTTATCGAGGCTGTGGGGCGGTACGAGCAGGACTGCGAGGGCACGCCCACCCTGGCCGGATTCCTCGATGCGAGCGCTTTGAACCGCAACGAGGAACAGCGGGCCCATGAGACCCAGCACCGCTCGGGGGTCACGCTGATGACCATTCACAGCGCCAAGGGCCTCGAGTTTCCCTTTGTATTCATTTCCGGCGTCGAAGAAGGCACCCTGCCCCACGAGAAGAGCCTCAAAGACGGGGGATTGGAGGAAGAGCGCCGCCTGTTCTACGTGGCCCTCACGCGCGGCAAACGCCACGTGACGCTCTTCGAGGCATGCTCGCGCAACCGCAGGGGGCGCGAGCGCGTGTGCACCACGAGCCGGTTTCTGAAGGAGATTCCGGAGACACTGCTGAACCGCCGCATTCGCGCCGCCCGTGAAATGGTCGAGGAGCGCGTCGCGCCGCCTCAGGTTTCCCAATCGCCGAAACGCCGCCGCAGGAGCAAGTAGAGAAAGAAGGGCCCGCCGACGAAGGTCGTGATGATGCCGATGGGGGTTTCCCCGGGTAACACTTTCCGCGCGAAGATGTCGCACAAACACAGGAAAGCCCCACCCGCCACGAACGACAGCGGCATCAGCAGGCGGTGGCGCGAACCCGTCATGCTGCGTACCGCATGGGGCACGATGAGCCCGACAAAACCGATGGGTCCGACCTCCGACACGACCACAGCCGTCAGGAAAGAGCCGAGGAGGAACGTGGTGGTTTGAAGCCAGCGGACATTTACGCCGCGCCCCTGAGCGACCTCGGCGCCGAAGCCCAACTGGTCGAATTTGGCCGCCTGCAGGAGAAGAACGGCACTGCAGGGCAACACGCCCACGGCCAGTGTAACGATGGGTTCGTAGCCGATGACGTCTACCCCGCCCATCAGCCAGCGTTCCATCATGGCCAGCATACCGGGGTCGGACAGAAACCGCACGAGCATCATACCCGCATTGGACAGCATGCCCAGGGTGATGCCCGCCAGCAGCAGGACCGACGAGGATACATGATGCCTTCGTACGGCCATCAGGTAAATCAGCGACACATCAACCAAGGCAAATACGAAGGCGAACACCTGCACGGGCGAGAACCCCCACAGTGCGAGCGTAAGGCCGACCGAACGCATGAGGACCGTCGCCGCATAGGCACCGAAAGCCCCGGCGCTGGCCACGCCCAGGGTATAGGGCGTGGCGAGAGGGTTTCGCAGCAGTGCCTGGAACACGCAGCCCGCCAGGGCAAGGCCGCCGCCGGCGAGGAGCGCGGCCAGGGTTCGGGGCAGGCGGTGCTGGAGCACAATCGAGAGCTCGGGGGACTCCGCGAAGGAGCGGCCCGCCCGCCAGTCCTGCCAGGCCGTTGTGAGGCTGATGGACTCGCTGCCGATGCCGATGCTGGCCAGAATAATGGCAAGCGATACCGCCGCCAGGGCGAGTGCCAGGATGCGGTTGCGCCGCCGCCTCATGGCGCTGCTCCCGCGGCCCGCGACGGCTCCGCACACACCAGCGGCGTGCCCGTAATCGGATGTTCGGTCACGAGTATCGGCGATTCGTACGCCTCGGACAGGCGGTCGGCGGTCAGGACCTGCCTGACAGCGCCCTGGGCCACGATACGGGCCTTGGAAGACATCAGCACCAAGCGGTCACAAAACTGTCCGGCAACATTGAGGTCGTGGGTCACCACGGCCACCCCGTACCCGCCCAGGGCCAGTGTGCGCAGAAGACCGAATATCTCGACCTGATGATGGATATCCAGCGCGGCAGTCGGTTCGTCAAGCAGGAGTATGTCAGGCTCCTGGGCCAGAATACTTGCCAGGAGGACCCGCTGCCGTTCCCCGCCGGACAGGGTGCCGAAATCGCGATGGTGCAGTTCCCCGGTTTCCGTATCGCCCATGCACCGGCGGGCGATTTCGCGGTCGTGCGCAGACGGCGCCCCCAGCGGCCCCAGCCTTGGGTAACGGCCCAGGAGCACCACCTCGAAGGCGGTCAATGCGAAGGCCGGGGTAACGGTCTGCGGCAGAAAGGCCAGCATCCGGGCCCGGTCGCGATTGCCGATGGACCGCAGGGGCCGCTTGTCCAGCAGAACCTGGCCGTTGTCGGGCCTCAGGAATCCGCACAGGATACGCAGTAAGGTGCTTTTGCCCGAGCCATTGGGTCCGATAATGCCCACGACCTCGCCGCCGCTTACGCCCACGTCGACACCCGCGAGGACTGGCGACCCGGGTTCATACGCAAACGATACGGCCTGTGATTCAAGGCGTCTGCCCATGATTCCTCACCGAAAGCTCGATGCCGGGATAGAGCAATGCGGCAAGCTTCGCCGCAATTTCAGGCACGCGCGGTCCGGGACGCAAGGCGTGGGATTCGGTAATGAGATAAATGCGGTTGTTCTGCACGGCCGGCAGAGACGGCAATTGATGCCAATCGGTGATGTATTGCGCTTTCACCTCATCCGGGATAGTTTCTCCGGCGTGAAATTCAAGCACCGCTTCGGGCGCCCGCATGACCACAGTTTCCTTCGATGCCTCGATATAGGGCTGGCCGGCCTGCTCGTAGAGGTTTTCACCGCCCGCCGCGGTGACCAGTTCCGACACAAACGAGCCGCCACCCACGGTGTGAAAACTGGCCATGTCGTGCAATTGACGCCCCGTGAGAATCAGCACCTTCGTGCGCGGTCTGGCCGCCACGGCCGCACGGACCGCGTCGAGTTCCGCGTCGAACGCACACACCAGCGCTTCCGCCGCGTCGGGACACTCGAGGCGCGTGCCGATCGTCCGGATGCCTTCGCGAATGCCGTCGAGGCTGTCCATATTAACGCGGAGCAGTTCAAAGTGCCGTTTTTCGGCCAGTTCGGTGACTTTTTCGTGCTCGCCCTGCACAATGACCAGGTCGGGATTCAGCCGCGTCACTTTTTCGAGGTCGGGATTGTGCCATCCCCCCACGCGCTCGAGTGTTTCCACGGCTGGCGGGAAATCGCAGAAATCGGATACCGCAACGACCCGGTCGCCTTTACCCAGGGCGAATACGGTTTCGGTGATATGGGGCGCGAAGGTAATGATGCGTTCGGTTGCCGGGTGCGTCTCGACCGGCGGGAGTGCTTGTGTCTCGGGCCTTTCGCTCTTGCGCGCGGGCGCCTCGACGGCGCCCCCGCAACCGGGGGCCAAGCAAACGAGCCCCGCCGCGAACAGGAGCAACAGCGCCGCAGGCAGCACCGCGGTCAGAGGCACGCGGCGACGCCGCGATGACTTGTCTGCGATCATCGGCCTCCTTACGACTCCCAACGGCCAGCGCCGGGTCTAAAGAAAGGGGCAACCGCATTCACGCACGGTTGCCCCTTTGCGGTTTCCTCAGGCGAGTTTAGCCATGCGCGCTTTGACTTCTTCCGCGAAGCGCTGGATGTGTTCGAGGGCATACTCGCCAGGGTCTTTGGACGTGTCGGTAACCAGGGGCGTCAAATCCATGGCGAAATTCATGCCGGTGGTTTCATCCACGCTGTGGGAGGCGAAATACGTGGCGTGTGCCTTACGGCGGCCCATGGTGGCCAGGTCGTAGCGCTTGCCGCCGCAGATTTGGGAATCAAACACGCCGAGCAGGGCCGCCTGGAGGTTCTCGTGAGCTGAGGCATCCAGGGCGATCTTGTCTTCGTCGCACATCCAGTCGAGATCGCGCCACACCTCGCAGCCGAGCAGACGCCTGGGGCGGGCGGCCTCGGGAAGGGCGCGGATTGCCTCGATGAGTTTCAGCGTAACACCGACGTGGGTATCGTGTTTATCGGCAAGGTTATGGGTATAGACCACTTCGGGCCTTGCCAGCTCGAGGAGCATTTTCAGGTCGGCCACGGGATCCTTGTTGCTGCCGTCTTTAATGGCCGAACTGGGATAATCGAGCAGCGCCTGAGCGGCATATTCGCCCACGACGGCCGCTTTCTTCTGCTCCTTGAACCGCACCGCCCGCATGTCGTCGTCGGTGTATTCTTTGTAGATGTCATCGCGCGCGGAACCGCTTCCGTTCGTGACAACCACTCCGGTATACCATTTGCCGGGCTGTTGAAAACAGGTGATGATCCCGTCATAGGCCATGATCTCGAGATCGTCCTGGTGTGCGCCGAAAGCCATGTGTGTGGTGCGTTCGAGGGCCTCTTTCGCAGGCAGGCCGTCGGGCACGAACAATTCCGCGGTTTCCAGTTTGAATTTCATAATCTCCTCCCGAAATCGCCGCTCTTGCGATATCTCCATAGTAGACATTACTCATTTGCACTCCCGGAAACATCCCCGGGAGGCGTATTCGCCTGCACTGCGCCTGCGCCAGGACCGCCTACTTGAGCGCCGGCAGGCTTGCAGCCGCAATGGACTGGCCCACGCGGCGGCTCTTCTCGTCCGGCAACTGAATGTTTACCGAGGATGCGATGGCCGGAAACTCGCTTTTCAACACTTCCTTGGCGCCCTCGAGAATCAGGTCGCCCCCGCTTCCCGACGTGCACCGCCCGAGAATCAACACGTGTTTCAACTCGTAGAAATCGGCGTAATGGGCAATGGCATACCCCATGTAGTAGCCCATGCTGCGCCAGATGTCGACCGCGCCTTCGTGGCCCGCCTCGAGTTTCTCCTGCACCGCTTTCAGCTTTTCGGCATCGGTGACGCCGGCCGGCAGTTCGATGCCGGCCTTCGGCGCAAGCCTGAAGACGCATTGCTGGGAGAAATACAGGGCGCCCACGCCCCGGTCCCCCGACCATTCGTCCGCGGGGGCCTCTTCACTGTAGTCCACGGGGCAGAACGCCAGCTCATTGAGCCAGCCGGTGATGTTGCCGTCCATGGTGACGTAGCCGCCCGCCTCGCTCGAGCCGAGCGCAATGCCGAGCACGCCGTTATCCTCGAGCGACATCGAGCCTGCCAGCGCGGTGACTTCGCCATCGTTGACGACGTTCAAGGGCACACCCATTTCTTCGCGGATGCGCAGGAACAGGCTGCGCACCTGGTCGAACTTCTCTTTGGGCACGCCACGGAACAGCGAGGCGATCATGGGGCGGTCGTTGATGTACACGCCGGCCGAACTGCCGCCGATAGCGTCCACGCGCGGCATCTTCGAGGCCGCGGTCTTGAGGGCCTTCATGACCTCTTCGTAATGGTACGAGGGATCGGTGTTTTTCCGCGGCTCCCAGACCACCTCTTCGCTGAAAACCGCTTCGCCGTCGATCACCGCCGAAACCTTCCGGTCGGACGCACCCAAGTCAAATCCGATCCGGCAGCCGTCGAGATGGCGGCCGAGGGGCTGGGTGCTTTCCTTTTCCGGAGGCACGGCGGAGGCTTCGCAGCTCTCTACGGTGAAGGTCTTTTCGTAGACATCCTCACCCATGAAGTGAAAATCGAAAGACCGGGCGCCATCGGGGGAGTAGCATTGCGCGATGTATTCGCCGATGCTCTTCGGGCCGCCGACGTAGACCTTCCAGCCTCCGCGTTGCCAGAGCAGGAACTTTACGAGGCGCTCGGCGTAGACGAGGTTCGCTTCAGCCCGTGCATGTCCCTCGGGAAAGACGACCGTTTCGAAGCGTGAGACGGAGCCGTCGGACCGTTCCAAGCCCAGCACCAGCGGTACGCCCGCACCCGACGCCTCGACCTCCTTCACAAAGGCACGGTTGGCGAGGACAGCCGGGCGGAAACCCGGATCCAGTGGCGGCATAAATTCCGGTTCAATGAGTCTAAAAGCGTTCGACATGACTACCTTCCCCTGTTTCAATCTGCGTTAGCCGGCGCACCCGGCAATTGGCTTGCGAATATCCGGAACGGCGCCCTGCGCTGGCGCCCTCGCGCCTTGAGGCAGTGGCGCGGCGCGTTCCAATGGATTGCTCGAATATACCACACGCGCTATGAGACAAGAAAGTGAGGGCGCCGCCCCCAGTTCGCCGGATAACGCAGGGAAACTTCCGCAAGGCCAGTGCCGGTCGAACCGGTGCAGCTCAGGCATTTGCATTGCCCGGGACTTTATCTGCGCGCACCACGCAGATGCGGCAGCTTGCCGCATCCCGAAAACGCGATCCCTCAGGGCAAACCCAAACACAGGCGGCAAATCCTATGCTCCCTTGTGGGGATACCCTCAGGTTCGCGCGCTTGGCCGGGTTTGCCGTGCATGGATTGCGCCCCTTGGACGCGGCAGGCTGCCGCGTCTACTGTGCCGGAGACCTCAACGAAGCGCAGCCACCTTGTAGCGCAGGCGTCCCGCGTGCATCCGGATCATTCCACTCAAGAATGCAGGCGAGACGCCTGCGCTACAATCATGAGCAAGATGCTCATGCCACCTCAATGCGGCCGGAGGCGGATAACGCGGTCTGGGGGGACGATTCTTGGCCTCCAGGAACTGGTTTTTTGAGGCAGCGAACCATGTGCCGAGGGGCTCAGCCGTAAACGATGAGAATGGGCTGGATCAGAAACCTCGGGCCAGTCCCGGTTTTTGGGATTTTCGAGGGAGTCATTCCCGGGCCGCGGCATATCCGGGGGCGCTACGACTTCATGCGGAGTATCTCGTAGCCGTGCGTGGCGGCAGATTTGCCCTTGAGCAAGACCGAACCGGTGGGCCGTGCCTCGACCAGGCTCTCGACGAGCGCAAAGGTCGGTTCGCCGATGACCACCTGACCGGGCCCGGCAATGGAACAGAACCTGCGGGCCACGTTCACGGAATCGCCAACCACCGTGAATTCCATGCGGTCGGGCGAACCCACATAGCCCACAATGGCTTCCCCGCTGTTGATGCCGATCCCGATTTCGAATGCCGGTTGACCGGCCTGTGTGCGAAGTGCGTTGAGTTCTTCGTTCTTGGCTTGCATGGCCATGGCAGCCCGGACACACCGCGCCGCGTCATCGGAAGCTGCAATGGGTGTGCCGAATACGGCCATAACCTCGTCGCCGATGTATTTGTCAAGGGTGCCCTCGAAGCGGAAAACAATTTCGGTCATCGCCGTGAAATGCTGGTTGAGCATCAAGACGAGTTCGATGGGAGCGAGCCGTTCGGCGATCTCGGTAAACCCCCGTATGTCGCAAAACAGGGTGGTGACGGTATGCTTGTCGCCGCCAAGTTGCAGAGCGGTATCATGCTTCATGATCTGTTCGACGATAGCCGGGGAGAGGAACCGGCCGAGATTGGCCCGCCGCTTTTCCGCTTCGACCATTTCCTTGTGCAGGCGCACGTTATCAATCGCCATGGCGCATTGGGTCGCCAGCGACGTAAAGAGCTCGAGATCTTCGTTACTGAATTCGGCGCCCGGGCGGCTGGTGTCGAGGTAGACGGAACCGATAATCCGGCCTTCGGTTTTGAGGGGGGCGCACATGGCGCTGGTGATGGCTTGCCGGATGACGCTGGCGCGCCCGCCGAACTGTTCATCCTGGTCGCGATCGGCCATGAGCACCGGTTCCCCGTCGCGCGCAGCCTTCTCGGCAATGCCCATGCTGGGCGAACCGGCCTGGAGTTCGTGGCCCATCTGGCGGGCTACTTTGACCGTCAAACCGCCAACGGTGTCGTCATGCAGCATGACGAATCCGCGTTCGGCCTCCATGACTTCCATGACCTTGTCGAGCATATCTGTAAGACGCCGGTCAAGGTCGAACTCGGAGGCCATGAGCTTGCTGGCCTCGTAAAGGGCGGCCAGACGGCGATAGGCGCGGCCCATGCCCACAAGCTCTTTGGTCGTATCCGCTTCAGAGGTCGGCGTCAGGCCGGCCGGCGCAAGGCGGCGCTTGCCGATCAACGTCATGCTGTTGCCGATTCGGTCCATTTCGGCGCGAATCTGATCCAGATCCTGTATGATCGACGAACCTTCCCCGGCGCCGGCGGGGGCGGGCACGGATAAGGACTCTTCAGGATCGAGGTACGTAATGTGGCACTTACTGCCCAGCCAGATGTCGTCGCGGTCTGACAGGACCCGTTCCACGATGCGCTGGCGGTTTACGTATGTGCCGTTCATGCTCTTGAGGTCAATGAGGATTGGCTTTCCGGCGCGGTACTCGAGCCGGGCATGGTGGCGTGAGACTTCCTCGGCAAGCAGGACCACGTCGTTGTCGTCGGCGCGTCCGAGGAGCACCGCCGCGCCCTGGAGCGGCACCGTAAGTGGCGCAAGACCGGGTTGTTCGATATACAATTCAGCCATGGCCCAAATCCCCTGGTCGCTGGCGATGATAGCAACCCGGTTAATGGGGGTCAACGAACGGGCGCCCCTCGTGAAGAAGCGGCGAGACGTGCGCGGGCATATTCCGTACAAGGAGTGTCGTACATGCATCTACAGGACTTGTGCAGCAGGTACAATATCCGGTTCAAGCGGCAACTGGGTCAGAATCTGCTGGTTGACGACAATATCAACCGCATCATGGTGGAAGCCGCGAACCTGACGAAAGAAGATGACGTCATTGAAGTCGGCGCGGGATTAGGCGCCCTCACCCGGTACCTGCACCCTGCCGCCAACCGCGTCCTGGCCATCGAAATCGATTTTTCGTTCATGCCCTGTCTCGAGGACCGGTTCCGTGACGTCAACAACGTGATTCTATTCCGGGGCGACGTGCTCAATCACGGAGTGGAGAAGCTGGCGGGCGAATTCCTGCCGGGCGGCCATCGCTACCATATGCTCTCGAATCTGCCCTATTACATCACGACGCCGATTCTGTTTCACTTCTGGGAATCGCCCCTCCCTATGGAACAGATGGTGATCATGGTCCAGGAAGAGGTGGCCCTGCGGCTGACCGCGCCCGTCAACACCCGTGATTACGGCATGCTCGCCATGGCCGCTCATTACTACGGCGAGGTCGACCTGGTGCGCCGCGTGCCCCGCACCTGTTTCCGGCCACAGCCCCGGGTGGACAGTTGCGTGGTCCGCTTGCGCACCCGCGAGACCCCCCTGTATCCTGATGTGGACCGCGGCTTTCTGATGAGTCTCATGCGGGCAGCGTTCGGACAGCGCCGTAAGACGCTGCGTAACTCGTTGACGAAATCGGGGAATTTCGGGGCGCCGCGCGAGACCGTCCTCGAGGCCATGGAGGCCTCGTCCATCGCGCCCGAGCGCAGACCGCAGACTGTGACCCTCGAGGAGTTCGCGCGCCTCGCCCGCGAGATTCGTTCGCGGCTAAACGCGTAAAGACGTATCTCCAAACAACAGGAGCACGGCGCCAATGAGCAAGCCAACACAGCCCCCGGCACGAACGGCAGGGAATAGCGGGCCGGTTCCGGGCGACTACCATGCCCATGTTCTGGACGCCCTGGCCAGCGGAGTGCTGGCCCTCGATTTGAACGGGCGCGTGGTTGCGGCCAACGAAGCAGCCTGCGCCCACCTGGGCGTGGAGTCCTCCATGCTTGCGCCCGGGTCCGCCTTTACGGATATCCCAAGGGTCGATACCATGGCGCCTTACTTCGAACGAGTGCTGGCGACCGGTGAATCCATCGAACGGCAGGAACTCGTCGTCGATGCGGAAGACGACGAAAAGAAGGAAATCGGGCTTTCCGCGGGACCACTCCTGATCGACGGCGCCATTCAGGGCGTGGTGTTTCTCTTCACGGACATGACCGTGCGGCGCAAATTTGAGCGCGCCGCGGAGATCAACCGCCAATTGGCGGCGCTCGGGGAACTGACGGCGGGGGTCGTGCACGAACTGCGTAATCCCATAAGCGTCATCAGCGCCATGGCGGAGATACTCATGCGCAAACTGGGCGAAAATGACGAGCGCTACGCCGCAGCCGAAACCGTTTTCCGTGAAGCGGGGAGCGTCGAGAAGGCGATCTCGCAGTTTCTCGGATTTGCCCGCCCCTACGATGTCCACCGCGTTCATTGCGCCCCGGATGAAATCGTGAACCGGGCCACACAATTGTGTTCACGGCGCGCCGACAAGCATGGCGTCAATCTCTGCTGCGATGTTCAGGAGAATCTGCCGGGCATGAAGGCCGATGTGGGCCGCGCTGCGCAAGCACTCGCCAACATCCTCAACAACGGCATCGACGCCGCGGGACACGGAGGCGAGGTACACCTCAGCGTACGGCGCGAAGGCGCCGAGATCGTGTTTCGAATCAGCGATACCGGGCCCGGCATACGCACCAAGACGGGCGAGGACATTTTCAAGCCGTTCTTCACCCTCAAGGAAGGAGGAACCGGTTTGGGGTTGGCCATTGTGCACCGGATCATTACGGCCCATGACGGGTCAGTGAGCTATCAGAACCGCCCCGAGGGCGGTGCGTGTTTCGAGGTGCGCCTGCCTATCGAGCCGGGAGTGCTCCGGTAGAATCGCTTCCGGGCGGTTCGGCGGGCAAGTAGACCCGCACCACGGTGCCTTCCCCGGGAGCACTCGCCACGCAGACATGCCCGCGATGCCGTTCCGCAATATGCTTCACCCCCGCCAGAACCGGCCTGGTGGCGAGCCGCTCCGATGGAGAGGCCGGTTCAAACACCCGGGCGAGCGTCTGGGCGTCCATCCCCCGGCCGGTATCTTCAACCGTCAACAACACGTAGAATCCCGGCCGTAACCCCGTGGCGCGGGTAATACACCCCTCCTCGAGATGCAGATTCCGGGTCTCGAAGGTTACGCGGCCGTCCTCGTCGATCGCGTCCACCGCATTCAGCGCCAGGGCCAAGACCAGCTCGTACAGGAGCCGATCATCGCCCGCGACCGCCCACAAATCGGGATCAACCCGGCGCCGGATCGTGATTTCAGAGGAGAGGCAGGGCTCTTCATCGCGGAGAACGCTGCAGATATGGCTGTTCAACGAGACGCGGCCGCGGGAAATCCGCGTCTGACCGGGTTCCCTGGCCCGCAGTTCGTCGGGTTCGGGTGTTGGGCGCGTGCTGGGCGCGTTTAACCATGACCCCGGCTCGATGCGTGTTTCGCGATAGACAACCGCACTCACGGGTAGCCCCCTCCCCAAATTGTGACACTTCACCCTCGCGCCGGTTTCGGCACACCACATGCGAGGTTTTTCACAGCCCGGCGCCATACTATCCTCTTAAGAGGCTTCTGTCAATACCGGCAAGCCTCGGCAGACACAGCCTAACCCATTGCCTTTCCTTGGGTTCATTGTACTGGGGGACGTTGCATTACGGACCGCTACGTGGTACAGTACGGCTTTCTCGCAGGGGTTCCTCTGGATGCTTCCCGGGAACGGGTACTGCGGATGGAGCCTCCGGAGTGTCCATATACAGGAGTGTCGAAAACAATGCCAACCTACACCTACGAGTGCCAGAAGTGTCACCATACCATGGATGTCTTCCACTCGATGTCGGAGACCCCACGCGTAAAATGTTCCGCATGTGGCAGCAGCCGGACAAAGCGGTTGCTGGGAACCGGCGCTGGTATCATCTTCAAGGGGTCCGGTTTTTACGAAACCGACTACAAGAATGGCCGCACAAAGGGCAAGGCCGCGGACACCGTAGCGACCAAGAGTGAAAGCCTTGCGAAGAGCGACAGCGGTTCCAAATCGGAAAGCACCGCCAAGAAGGACTCTTCGGACAAGAAGAAGCCTGGCGGAGGCAGAGCGGCCTGAGCTCCGCCGGAAATCTGCATACGCTATGGTAATGCATACGGTTACTCACCCGCCAGCGGCGGCGGTGAGGCGTAACAGTCCTTCACGCGGGAGCGGCGTGGTTGAGTACGCACTTCAGCGGGAGGGCGTTTCTGTTTTCGCCGCGGGCGCCGTAAAAACGGCAGCGTAGAGAGGTCGAGCCTGTGAACACCCACGAAATCAAGTCATTGAACGACCGTTTCATTGTCAACACCTACGGCGAGCGGAAACTTGCCTTTGTCAAGGGCGCAGGCAGCCGCCTGTGGGATGCGGACGGCAAGGAATACCTCGATTTCTTCGCGGGCATTGCCGTCGTGAACCTTGGCCATTGCCACCCCGCCGTTACGGAGGCCATCTGCGCGCAGGCGCGCACACTGGTCCACGTCTCGAATCTCTATTACATCGAGTCGCAGGCTCTGCTGGCGGAGTTGCTGAGCGCGCATTCGTTCGCCGACCGGTGGTTCTTCGCGAATTGCGGTGCGACAGCGAACGAATCGGCCATCAAGCTGGCGCGGCGCTACTGGGCCCTGCAGGGCACGCCGAAACCCCACATCATCACCGCCGAGCATTCGTTCCATGGCCGCACCCTCGCGACGATTACCGCAACGGGCCAGACGAAGTACCAAGCCGGGTTCGAGCCCATGATGCCCGGGTTCAGATATGCTCCCTACGACGACATCGCGGCCCTCGAGGCGGCCATTACCCCCGAAACCGGCGCCATCATGCTCGAACCCATTCAGGGCGAGGGCGGCGTACGCGTGCCTTCCGACGACTATCTCCCTGCCGTGCGGCGCTTGTGCGACGAACGCGGGCTTCTGCTCATTTTCGACGAGGTGCAGACGGGCATGGGGCGCACGGGCAGGCTGTTCTGCCACGAACACGCCGGCATCGCGCCGGATATCGTCACACTGGCCAAAGCGCTGGGCAATGGTGTTCCCATCGGCGCAATGGGATGTACCGACAAGGCGGCTTCCGGCTTTGCGCCAGGCACGCATGCAACGACCTTTGGCGGAAATCCCCTGTGCACGGCGGCGGCGCTGGCGACCGTCCGGGAATTGCTGGCCGACGGATTTCTGGATACGGTTCAGAAAACCGGGGTGTATTTCATGGAAGCCCTCGAGGGGCTCGCAGCCAAGCACCCGGTTATCAAAGAGGTGCGCGGCAAAGGGCTCATGGTCGGCGTCGAAATGGACACCCCGGTAGCCCCCGTCGTGGGCAAGCTGCTCGATGCCGGCATCGTGTCCGGCCCCGCGGGACCCAATGTCCTGCGTTTTGTGCCCCCGCTGATTGTGACCAGGGACGATGTGGATCGGGTCGTTTCGACCCTCGATGCCATACTGGGAGAAGCGTGATGTTCACCGACCTTGTGTCTCTGGCGGACCTCACAACGGACGACATTCTCGAGTTGCTGCGCCTGGCGGATTCCCTCAAGGCCGCCCTCAAGGCAGGGAAGCGCGACACCCCTCTGGCAGGCCAGACCCTCGCCATGATTTTCGAGAAACCGAGTCTACGCACCCGCGTGACGTTCGAAACGGGCATCTGCCAGTTGGGCGGCCACGCCATCATGCTCGAGACCGGCCACATCCGGCTCGGTGAGCGTGAATCGGTGCCGGACGTAGCGCGGAACCTCGAACGCTGGGTGGACGGCATCATGGCGCGTACGTTCAGCCACGATACGGTGCTTCAATTGGCCGCCCATGCGCGCATTCCCATTATCAACGCCCTGACGGACAAGCTGCACCCCTGTCAGATCTTGGCCGACGCCCAGGCCCTTCGCGAACATAAGGGCGGTTTCGAGAACCTGAAACTCGCCTTTGTCGGGGACGGCAACAACGTCTGCGCTTCGTGGTTCAATTTTGCGGCGCGGGTCCCCCTCAACGTCACCCTGGTGTGTCCGCCCGGCTACGAAGTCGACCGCGAGATTGCGGCGTTTGCGCAGCGCGAGGGCAAGGGCGAGGTCACCGTGACCCATGACCTCGAAGAAGGGCTTGCAGGGGCGGATGCGGTCTATACCGATGTATGGGCCAGCATGGGACAGGAAGAGGAGAGCGCGGAGCGCGCCAAAGTCTTCGCCCCCTACCAGGTCAATGGGCGCGTCATGCAACTCGCCAAGCCGGACGCGGTGTTCATGCACTGTTTGCCGGCCCACCGAGGCCACGAAGTCACCGATGATGTCATAGACGGAGCCCAGTCCATCATCCTGGACCAGGCCGAGAACCGTCTCCATGCACAAAAGGCGGTGATGCTGACCCTGATGCAAAAGGACGCGGCCGGTCTCAACCGCAAACAGAGGCAACACGCCCGCGGGTAAACACCGCGGTCAGCGACAGCAAGGAGTGCATCCCATGGCGGCGAAGGTGAACAAGATCGTGCTCGCATATTCCGGCGGACTCGACACGTCGGTTATCCTGAAATGGCTCCAGGAGGTCTACAAGGCGGACGTGGTGGCGTTCATCGCGGATATTGGGCAGGGTGAGGAAACCGCGCCCGCTGTTGCCAAAGCCAAGGCGACCGGCGCGTGCGCAGTGCATTGCAGGGACCTGCGCGAAGAATTCGTGCGCGATTTCGTGTTCCCGGCGATGCGGGCCAACGCGCTCTATGAAGGCCAGTACCTGCTCGGCACGAGCGTTGCCCGCCCCCTGATAGCGAAGGCGCAGATCGACGTGTTGCGCGAGGAGAAGGCCGACGCCGTAGCCCATGGGGCGACGGGGAAAGGCAACGACCAGGTGCGGTTCGAACTGACCTACCTGGCCCTCGAGCCCTCAGTTACGATCATAGCCCCCTGGCGCGAGCCCACGTGGGACCTCACCAGCCGCACCAAAATGCTCGAGTATGCCAGGGCCCATGGCATCGAGGTGCCCGTAACCCTCAAGAAACCCTACTCGTGCGACCGAAACCTGCTCCACCTGTCCTTCGAGGGGGGTGTCCTCGAGGACCCGTGGGCAGAGCCACCGGCGGATATGTTTCAGTTGACCGTCGACCCCGTCGATGCGCCCGGCACGCCAACCTATGTCGAGGTGGATTTTGAACAGGGCACGCCCGTAGCGGTAGACGGCGAGCGGCTGTCTCCCGCGGCACTGCTGGCCAAACTGAACGCGGTTGCAGGCGCAAACGGCGTCGGCCGGGTCGACATGGTCGAGAACCGGTTCGTGGGCATGAAATCGCGGGGCGTATACGAAACCCCGGGCGGCACGGTGCTGTACGCGGCCCATCGAGCGGTGGAATCCCTCACCATGGACCGCGAGGTAATGCTTCAGCGGGACCAGTTGTCGCCCAAGATTGCCCAGTTAATCTACAACGGATTCTGGTATTCTCCCGAAATGAAGACGCTGATGGCGTTTATCGATGCCTCTCAGGAAAACGTGACGGGCACGGCGCGCATCAAACTATACAAAGGCAACTGCACAGTGGTTGGCAGAAAGGCGCCGAAATCGCTCTACGACGAGAAGATCTCGACGTTCGAGGAAGACCAGGGGGCGTACCAGCAGGCTGACGCGGGCGCGTTCATCCGATTAAATGCGTTGCGGCTGCGCGTACGGAACAAGGCAGGACTGCTCTAGAAGGACGCGCCCGAGGAGAATCGCATGGCGAAGCTTTGGGGGGGCCGGTTTACGGACCAGGCAGATGCCCTGGTCGAGGCACTCGGCGAATCGGTGTCGTTTGATGCGCGTCTGGCGCCGTGGGATATTCGCGGCAGCATCGCCCATGCCCGCATGCTGGGCGCATGCAACATCATCCCGAAAACCGAGGCGCGGAAAATCGTCGCTGCCCTGAAGAACATTGCGAAGGAAATCGCCACCGGGGCCTTTATCTTCGACCCCGCTCTCGAAGACGTACACACCAATATCGAGACGGCCCTGGTCCAGCGTATCGGGGACGCCGGCAAACGCCTGCATACGGGGCGCAGCCGCAATGACCAGATAGCGCTGGACGTCCGGCTCTGGATGCGCGATCAGCTCGACGTGATTCTTTTGCTCGTGCGGGGACTACAACGGGCGCTGGTTGACATGGCGGAGGCGCACATCGACGTAATCCTGCCGGGGTGCACGCACCTGCAACATGCCCAGCCGGTACTGCTGGCCCATCATCTTCTGGCTTACGTGGAAATGTTCGAGCGGGACCACGAGCGCTTTGGCCAGTTGATTAAGCGGGTCGATGTGCTCCCCCTGGGCTCCGCCGCCCTGGCAGGCACCCCCTACCCCATCGATCGCCAAATGGTGGCCCGCGAATTGGGCTTCACGCGTATTTCCGAAAACAGTATGGACGCCGTGGCCGACCGGGACCATCTGCTCGAGTTCTGCGCCAACGCCTCCATCTGCATGATGCACCTCTCGCGCTGGTGCGAGGAGCTTATCCTCTGGTCGACCCCCGAGTACGGTTTTATCGAAATCGGGGACGCGTTTACCACTGGGTCGAGCATCATGCCGCAAAAGAAGAACCCCGACGTGGCCGAACTCGTGCGGGGCAAAACCGGCAGGGTCTATGGCGACCTCATTGCCTTGCTGACCGTCATGAAGGGCCTCCCCCTCACGTACAACCGCGATCTCCAGGAGGACAAAGAACCGCTCTTCGATGCCTCGGACACCCTGCAACTGTCCCTGTCCGTACTCGCACGGATGACGCCCTCGATCACGGTTCACGCCGACCGGATGCTGGCCGCCGCCCATGACGGGTTTATGGAAGCCACCGATATAGCCGACTATCTCGTCAAGAAAGGCATTCCCTTTCGTGAAGCCCACGGCATTGTAGGGCGCTTAGTGCGCTATTGCATCGAGAATGCCAGAAGGCTGCCAGACCTGACCGCCGACGAGCTGCGGAGATTTTCGCCCATGCTGCAAGTCGATATCTTGAAACAACTTACGCCGGAAAGCATCGTGTCCCGTCGCAAACAAACCGGCGGCACGGCGCCGGTCCAGGTACGGGCAGCCTTGCGCAGAGCGAGACGTATTATCGAGAGGACCGGCGGGTAATTCCCGTGCATCTGGTAAACACCGCGTCCGGATTTGTGTTAAACTTAGTCGGGCAATCCTAAAACTGGGGATCATGCATGACGGAACAATCCAAGATCCTTGTTGTCGATGATGAGGCGGTTATTCGTGAACTCATGGGAGATATCCTTAAGGAGGAGGGCTATCCCGTCGAGTCGGTGTCTAACGGCCGTGCCGCGTTGGACTTACTGCGGCAATTCGACGATTTTGTGCTGCTCTTCACCGACATCATGATGCCCGAAATGGACGGCATCCAACTGATCCGTGAGGCCCGCAAAGTGAAGCCCACGCTAATTCCCATCGTGATGACGGGCTTCGCGACGCTCGAGACTGCTCGGGCGGCCGTCAAAGAGGGCGCCTACGATTATGTCCTCAAACCTTTCAGTCTCAGCGAGATAAAGCTTGCCGTATCCAATGCGCTCGAGCGCTATCGGCTGGCCAACGAGAATGCCCGCCTGCGCGAAGTCACCGAGCTGTTTACGTTCAGCGAGCAGGTCGTTCGTTATCGTGACGAACGGGCGCTGCTGGATTTTGTGCTGAAAGCGGCCCTGGACCGCGTGGGGGCGAAACGCGGCTCGATTATGTTGACAAGCCGCGACGGCCGCGCCTTGGAAGTTGCGGCGAGCGTGGGCCTGCCCGAGGAGGCCTCTCATGACCTGGTTGACATGGGGAAAGGCATATCGGGACTGGTCGCGCAGCGCGCGGAAGCGTTGCTGGTCGAGGACATTGGAAAATCACCTGAAATCGCCGGAAGAAGCCGCCGTTTGAAGGACGCGTCGTTCATTTCGGTGCCCCTCGAGCGCAAGGCCCCCGTTGACGGCTGGCGGTATCCGGTAGCCTCCGGGAACGGCCCTAACGTACTGGCGGTTTTGAACGTGAGCAGCAAGGATGACGGCCGCCAGTTCAACGAAGGAGACCTGAAGACGCTGAACGTCCTCGCCAATCACGCATCAATCGCCATCGAGAATGTCCGGTTGATCAACGATATCGAGCAATCTCACCTGTCGACCCTTACGTCGATGGCGCTCCTGATTGAAGCCAAGGACCCGTATACCCACGGTCACAGCCAGCGCGTGCGCGATCTGTCGGTGCTCGCGGCACAACGCATGGGGCTGGCAAAACCCGATATCGACCTGCTGAACCTCGGCGCGGGCCTCCATGATATCGGCAAGATCGGCGTCAACGACGGCATACTCAACAAGAGCGAGTCCCTGTCCGATCAGGAATGGGACATGATACGCCTTCACCCCCTTATCGGCTATGACGTCCTCGAACCGGTCCACTTCCTGACGAAAGGCCATCTCGATCTGGTCAGGTATCACCACGAGCGTGTCGATGGCAACGGCTATCCCGACGGCCTGCAAGGAGACCAACTGCCCGAGATCGTGCGCATTCTGGGAGTGGCCGACGCCTTCGACGCGATGTCGAGCAGCCGCGCCTACCGGCGGGGGATGCCCAGCGACCGTATCATCGAAGAGTTGCGGCGTTGTTCCGGCGCCCAGTTTGACGGGCGGGTGGTCAATCTGTTCATCGAAATGATCAAAGCCGGCGAGATCGAACTGCCCGGATAAGGGAGCGTGCCGCTCTCCTTGGCCCCGCTACGTCCGTCAGAAGTTCCGCACCAGTATCTCCCAGACCGCGCCCCGTTTGTCTGCCCGGCTGTTGACCGACCGCTTGGCCGATACCTTCTCCTGAACAAAGCCCGAGTAGAGCGTGCAGATGAACTCCGTCCAGGAGTTTGAGAGCAACACATGCACCCCTTTTGCATCCAGTTCGCGAAACAGCTCCGCGAGAGCGCGCTGCTCTTCTTCACCGAATCCGCCCTTCTGGTAAGCGGTGAAATTCGCCGTTTTCGAGACGGGGTGATAGGGCGGATCGAAATAGATGAAATCACCGGGGGCTGCTTTTTCGGCCACCGATGCAAAGGACCTTGTCGCGATGTCTGCTTTCTTGAGCGCCCTGAAGACCGCGCGCAGATTGGCCTCGTCGCAGATGCGGGGATTCACGTAACGGCCCATGGGCACATTGAACTCGCCGCGGCTGTTCTCCCGAAAGAGGCCGTTAAAGCAGGTCCTGTTGAGGTAGATGACGCGCGCGGCCCGGCTGGCGCGCGTTTCGGGCTGCGCCGCCCGCATCTCGTAGTAGTACTCCTTGCAGTGGCGCCTTTCGTGTTCGCGCAGAAGCTGGATTACCTGCTCGACTTCCCATTTCACGCCTTCGTAGGCCACCATCAGGTTGGGGTTGTTGTCTGAGAGCTGGGCGGGTTTCGTAATCCGGTCCCGGTTCCACAGTTCGAAGAACAGCGCCCCGCCTCCCACAAACGGTTCGTAATATCTGCCAAACGTTTCGAGACGCGCAATGCGCTCCATGAGGGCCGGGAGCAGTTGCCGTTTACCCCCCGCCCATTTGAGAAAGGGCACGGGGCGCATCGGGGCTGTGCTGGGCGGCGCGGGCGGCTCCTCCATGCCCGGCAGTGGGAGTGTTTGGTCGAGTCTGTCTGTGGCGCGCTTCACGTTTCAGTACGGCTGGGCGGCCGCCATCCAAACCATGATTGTACCCGGTACCGAAGGATCATGATAATCATTTCGAGCCCAAGAAGGAACGCCCGAAACTTGCTGCCCGTTACGGACGACTGGCCGACACGCTTGCGGTAGTTCACGGGGATTTCGATGAAAGGAATGCCGTCGAGAATGGTTAACAGCATCAGGTGCGGGCCGAAGGCCGAGCCTCCCACCGCGAACTGCGGCGCGATCTTCTCGTAGGCCTCGCGGTGGAACAGGCGCATCGAGCACCCCACGTCCGTCAGCAAGGTGGTGTTGAACAGGAACTCCATCATCTTGCCCACGGCCCAGTTGCCCCATTTCAGGAAGAAGCCCATGTTGGCGCCTTCCCAGACTAGTTCGCGCTGGGTACGGGTTCCAAACACCACCGGCACGTCGTCCGAATAGGCCAGCAGCTTGACCACATCGTGCCCCGAGAAGGTCCCGTCGGGCTCGGAGATGATCAGCAGTTCCCCCTCCGCTTCCGCCAGCCCCTTCTGGATAGCGTTGCCGTAACCCTGTTTGGTTTCGTAAACAAGGCGCGCGCTGGTCTGGTTCACTTCATCATCGGTACCCTCGGCCGCATTGTTGTTGACCACGATGATCTCGTCGACGTATCCCGACGAAAAGAAGTCCTCGATGGCCTGCCGAATCGAGTCCTTTTCGTTGTAGGTCGGAAAGATGACCGATACTTTCTTGCCATTCCACATAATCTGACTACCAGTACGTATACAGCATCGTTTCGGTGAACCAACACTGGGCGGCCATGAAACACACTGTCGCCGCCATGGGAGCGATGCCGCGGATTTCGAGTCCGATGCGGTCTATCATATGGGCCGCGGGAACCACCATGAATGGCATAATATACATAGCCGAGCGCTCCCCTTCGCCTCGGGCCAGATAGAGCATATCGAGCACCACCAGGGTCAACGCAAACACCAGGAACAATGCCCGGGTATCGGCATCGGGCTTCAAGAGGCGCCGAAAGAACAGTACGGACACGGGAATGCCGGCGAAATAGAGCCAGCACAGGGGATTGAGAACTTTCCAGGCCCACCAGGGAAAACGGGGCGTAATCAGGTCGAGATGCGCCTGGTCCGTCTCGAATTGCTCTTTGCAGAGATGAAAACAGGCGATCACGTCGAACCCGGACCACCACCGCACCGCGAGATGCGTCAGGAGAAAGGCCGTTATCATCAATGCGGCGGTTTGAAGCACGGCCAGCCGCTTTCCCGTCTGTCCGAGGCGCCACAGACCCGCGAAGCCGAAGAACGCGCCAATGCCGATCAGGGAGAAGGACAGCAGCGACATCAGGGCATACGTAAACCCTGCCGCGAGAGCGTAGGGGATGGATTTCCGCTCGAGGGCGCGCCAGAACAGGAACAGGGTAGTCACGGTGAACGGCATGAACAGAATGTCGGCCGAGGTGGCGGTAAACAGGACAATCGTCGGCATCACGACGTAAAGGCTGCACGCCGTGAGTGCTACCCGGGACCCCGCCATGTCTTTCGTCCAGAAATAGAGCGGCACGACCGCCGTAGCGCCGAAAACGATTGTCGCAATGGCCAGGGGAAACGCGTTCTGGCTGAACGTGACCATTGAAAACAGCCAAAGCAACGCCACGGGGCCGGGCGGATGCACCTTGGAATGCATCGAGAGATGGGGGTGCATCTTGATGTAATCGCGGAAAAGCCCCTTGATCGAAAGTCCCTTCCCAATATCGCCGATGTATTCGCCCGTATGGCGCTCGTATGGGGCCGCAATCCCCGCCGGACCCTCGCGGACCGTGGCCAAGGCGGCAGGAAAGAGGATGCCGAACACCAACAGCCCCACAAGAAACAGCCGGACCTGTTTGGGGCGCCATTCGCCCGCGAACCAGTTCATCCCGCGCAGGCGCCAGAACCACAGAATAAACCCGGCTAGAAAAACGCCCACAGCCAGGAGGTGCCACGGAAGCGTGCCCAGGTCGAAACGAGGCCGCGGCAATCCGTAAAAGGGCGTGGGATGGTAGTAGATGCCCTCGAAACCAAGTGCCCAGACAACGGCCACGGCAAGGAGATACCAGAGCATCCAGCGTGCATAGATGCCCACCAGACCAGATGCGGACGGCGCCCCCGACTCGTTTATGTGGAACCCCGGTTGCATGCGCCGTATTGTAATCGAGTCGGACGTGCCAGTCCACTGCGGAAATGATTGGAACCCAAACACGATATGTGGGGATCAATGGCCTATACCTCTCGCACAAGACCACAAGGGATTGTGGTGAGATCGTTGACTTGCCAATATCTGTGCGCTACTATGTCGGGGAATCCGAACACGGCGGAAAAATGAACATCGGGCGCGATACATCGTGGTACTACAACCTGGTCTGGCGCAGCACCACTTCCGGTCGGCGGCTGCGCCGCGCGGTATATGCGTCTATCGTATTGCATATTCTGGTTTTGGGCGCCCTGATCATCGTCTTCACCCACCGCGAGCCTCCCGAACCCTTGCCGGCCTATCAGGTGCAGCTCTTGCCCGACGAGCAAGACCTCGACACGCCGCCTGTCGAGGAGGTCCAGGAACCGGAGCCCGAACCAGAACCCGAGCCTCCGCCACCGGAACCCGAACCTGAACCCGAACCGGAGCCGGAACCCGAACCCGAACCCGAACCCGAGCCGGAGCCCGAACCCGAGCCTGTGCCCGAGCCCGTACCGGAGCCTGAGCCGGAGCCCGAGCCTCCGCCGGAGCCCAAGCCCGAGCCCAAACCGGAACCGAAACCGGAGCCAAAACCGGAACCGAATCCTGAGCCGCCAAAAGAAGAGCCCCAGCCTCCCGCGAAACCCCAGGAAACGGGCATCACCATGGAAAACCCGCTCCCGTCGGAGTTGGCTTACTGGGCGCGGATGGTCCAGCGCAAGGTGACGCGGTATTGGGAAGTGCCCGGCGGGATTCGTATCGAGCCGCAGAACAACCAGGCGAAAGTGTCCTTTTTTGTCGATCGAAAGGGCAATCTCATAGGCGAGCCGGTCGTGATTCAACACGCCAACGACCCGGCGCTGGCGCAGTCGGGGATCCGGGCGCTGAAATTGTCGGCCCCCTTTCCGCCACTGCCCGATTCGTACATGGAACCCGATGTGGAAGTGGCCTTCACCTTCACCCTGGCGCGATAGGAGATGAATCGTGAAAACGTTGTGTTTGATTGCTGTCGCTTCGTTGTGCGCCCCCGTAGCATTCGGGGTGGTTGATATTGGCATCACGGGACAAGCCGCCGGGCGCATCCCCTTCGCCGTGCCCGATTTCTGCACAGCCCCCGGCCAGGAAGCCCTGGGCAAAACCATGGCAAGTGTGCTGGCATATGACCTGCACTTCTCCGGCGTGTGCAGCATCCTGCCCCCCAGCTCCTATCCCCGGAATTTCACGGGCTTCACGAGCGATCCCCAGACCATCGATTTCGAGGCGTGGCGAGGCACCCCCGCCGAGTTTCTGGTCCATGCCTACGTGACGTCCGGCGCACAGGGCCTGACGGCCGAATGCCGCCTGTTTGACGTGTTCACGGGCGAAATGGTCAGCGGCAAGCGGTTGTCCACCCGGGGCGAAGAATGGCACCGTCTGGTGGCGCACCAGTTCGCGGACGAGATCGTCCGCCACCTCACCGGCGAGGCCGGGTGCGCCTCGTCACGCATCTGCTTCAGCGGGGGCAGCACGGGCAAAAAAGAGATCTACATCGCCGATTACGACGGGGCCAGCATGAAGCAGGTCACACACCATGAATCCATCTCGATT
This sequence comes from uncultured Nitrospiraceae bacterium, assembly GCA_964520685.1. GTDB lineage: Bacteria > Hydrogenedentota > Hydrogenedentia > Hydrogenedentales > SLHB01 > UBA2224. Next base: position 25,016 of record CAZFOG010000027.1, read on the forward strand.
TTGCCCAAATTCTCGCCCGACGGCCGCAAAATCGCCTACCTCTCGTACAAGGACCGGTATCCGTTTCTCTACGTTCTCGATCTCGAGTCGGGCGAATCGCGGGCATTGTCGAAACAGGTAGGACTGAACGTCGCCCCTGCCTGGTCGCCCGACAGCAAACAGCTCGCCGTGGTGCAGAGCAAGGACGGCAACAGCGAGATCTATCTCGTAAACGTCGACGGCTCGAACCGCCGGCGCCTCACCGATCACAGTGCCACCGACACCTCGCCCACCTTTGACCCGTCGGGCTCCCAGATCGCCTTCGTCAGCGAACGGGGCGGAACCGCCCAAATCCACGTCATGAACACCGACGGCTCGAACGTACGGCGCCTTTCGTACGAAGGCGGGCGCGCATACGATCCCGTGTGGTCGCCCGACGGCAAGAAGCTCGCATTTGTGCTCGAAAAACGCGGCGAAGGACTCGAGGTCTACGTCATGAACGCCGATGGTACGGGTACCACGCGGTTGACGAACTCGGCCGGCAGCAATGAATCCCCCACCTGGTCGCCCGATTCACGCCACGTCATGTTCGCGTCGAGCCGCAGCGGCCGCTGGGAGCTGGGCGCCGTCAACGTCGAGACCGGCGAAGAACAGCGCATCGCCATCAACGCCGAACTCTCGCTCCAGGGACCGTCCTGGGGACCGCGCAGGCAGTAAGCGGGAATCGGCGGGCCGGATCACCGGCGGATGTTACGTCTTTGCCGCATTGAAAACGCGGGTCGATTACGCCACACTAAAGGTATTATGGGCGAAAAAACCATCGCACAAAACCGCCGCGCGCGGCACGATTACCACATCCTCGAACACTACGAGGCCGGAATTGCCCTCCAAGGCACCGAAGTGAAGTCCATCCGCGCGGGCCACATCACCCTCAAAGACAGCTATGCCGATGTCGAAGGCGGCGAGATGTTTCTCGTCGGCGCCCATATAGCCCCCTACGAACAGGGCAACATCTACAACCACGACCCCGAACGCCGACGCAAACTCCTCATGCATAAACGCGAGATCGTGCGCATCGG
>CAZFOG010000028.1:0-8166 GCA_964520685.1 uncultured Nitrospiraceae bacterium
GATATGTCAGCTTCTGGCGGGCAAACTCGGAACCCAACGCGGCAGCCACTTCGAGGCCTTCAGGGAAGGCTCTGCCGGGAAGTCCGGGTTGATTCGCAGTTTTCTGGAACAAAACAGCGCTCGGAGTGCGGTAGGCAGATTGTATGCGGAACGAAGGCTCCTGTGCTGCTTCCCCTTCGCCCGCCGGGTAGGCTACTTGATCGTTGATCTTCGGGCGGCTCGCTACGAACAGAGGGTTTTCGTGGATATCCTTCCGAACTGCTGCGATGATCTCCTCACTGAACCTGCTTGGCACATCCAGTTCGGCCAATGCCAGCGCCAAATCCCAATCATCCGGGGAACCAAGAAGTTTGACATAAGTTCTCCAGAAGCGCTCGGTCGACCTGTGCTTCAGCGTGTTCAAAAACTCCTTGTGCGGATCCTCATCCGGCGGGATGTAGCTGTCGGCCTTGGCGACGCACAGAAATGCCAAGAACTCCTCGTCGTTATTGAGGCGAAAGGGAATGGACTGCAGCCAGGCGACGCTTTGGAAATAGTTCTGGAGCAATTCGCTGCTGACGTAGAAGCCGCGGGGCTTGTAGCGGCTGTAGTCGATGGCCGTGAAGCCCGGATCCGGCGGGCCGAGCCATTCCGGTTTGGATGAACCCTGGGCATTACGGACGCGTTCGACTTCTTCCTCCAGGATCGCGTTAAGCTCAGGGTCCTGCAAGGCAAATCCGTCGTCCAACAGGCGCAGGGCCACACCCAGGACGAGCACGGCCCGTTTTCGTGCGGCACGGGGCAAAGCGGGGTCGCCCTCGTACTCGATTTCCATCGCCTGGAGGTTGTCGGTGAGGCATCGGAGTATCTCGGGCATCTTCTTCGCGCGCTGAATCTCGAGCTGGCGTATGGACTCCTCGGAAAGCACGTGGTACGCGTTGAGAAGCGAGTCGGAGGTGATGAACAGGGGCAAGTAGCCCGATAGGTACGCGGAAAAAACCTGCTTGTAGGTCTCGTTGGTGACGAAGATACCGTCACGTTCGAGCCGGGCGATGTCCTCGGCAGTCAGACCGTGTTCTCGGGCGGCTTCGCGCCAGTCTTCGGGTGGTTCGAGCGTGACATCTTCAAGCATCGCGGCTGGGGAAGACCAACCCGGCAACGAGAGAATCAGTGCAATGCCCAGAATTCTGCATAGACCAATACTCATAGCGTGTCCCCCCGAGCGTGCATGGCCACCTACTCCCAGTGCTGGCCCCTGACGAAATCTAGTCTTCCGAAGAACGCATGATGGCTATACAGAGGATGACAACAGGCAAGCTGTGCAGGAGAATGCTGAGCGGCCCCGTGATGTTGTAGATGAGCATCAAGTTCTGGCCCCCCATCCCTATGGAGGGAAGAAACCGGACCAGGTATTGGATGAAACTCAAAGCGAGTCCCATGCAGGCCAGGATCAACGCCAACCGCGCAGCCGATTTCATCGTGTTGCCCCCTTCTTGTGCGAATGCCTTCGCCGTCCCTTGCCAAGTACCCTTCTACGATGCGGTCATTGTAGCGAGGAAGGCCCAGGCTGGCAAGATTACGGGCATGCGCATGAGCCTCAAGACGCGTGCGCACACAATGGACTGTATGGACCGCATGGACGGAAAGCGAAACCTCACATCCCGTGGTTGTGGGATGATCGCGATGGGCGGGTGGCAAGCCGCCCATCGCGGCGATTCGCTGGTTGTGCGGCTCAGCGCGCTCCGGCGGTCGCCTCCGCGGGGGCATATCCCGCGGCCTGGTAACGGCTCTGGGCGGCCTCGAGCACCAGCCGAAGCAGGTCGGCGTATTTCATGCCCGCGAATCCAGCCATGTAATTGAGTTTGCCGTCCCAGCACCAGCCGGGATTGGGATTCACCTCGAGCAGCTTGATCCGGCCCTGAGCATCGGCGCGGAAATCGAAGCGGGCATAGTCGCGGCATTCGAGACGCTCGAACAACGCCTGGGAGTAGTCGCCGAGGGCGCGCTTGACGGCCTCGCTGATGTCGGCTTCGTGGTAGTGGATTTCGTTCCAGTACGGCGAATCGGGGATCCACTTGGATTCATAGCCCAGGATCGGCGGCAACCCTTCCGGCAGGCCGCTGTAATCGACCTCCAGCACGGGCAAGACCGTGACATCAAAACCGGGATTCCCGATAACCCCCACGCTGTACTCGGGGCCGGTCAAGAATTCCTGGACCAGCACCGGGCGGCGCGGGAAGTCGCGGCGCAGCCCCTCGAGGTAGTCGATCAGCTCTTCTTTGGTGTGCACCACGGCGTCCTTGGTAATCCCCTGGCTGCTGTCGCCGAAATTGGGTTTGAGCAGCGCCGGGAACAGCGACGGCAGGGTGGCGGCCTGGTCATCGGGGCTCGAGTAGGTCTCGAGAGGTACCGGGATCTCGAGCGACTGGGCGATCGAGCGCACCAGGGCCTTGTTGTAACACATGCCAAGGCACGCAGGGGCGCCACCGGAATAGGCAATCCCGAACAACTCGAGCAGCGCTGGCACATGCAGTTCCTTAAAGGGATCGTTCTTGAACCCTTCGTCGCACAGGTTGAAGACGAAAGGCGGCCTCTCCCGTTCCAGAAAATCGAGCAGGCTCTCGTGGTCATCCCAATACGAGAACCGGTACTCCCGCAGAGAGGCAAGGGCCTCCTTCATGCGACGCACGGTATCCATGTCTTCCGGGTTGAACTGCCCTTCGCGCTTCACGTCGTCGGGCAGGCGCGGATCGCCCAGCAGCACCGTCACATCGCGGAACAGAGGCCCTCGGCGCATGATCTGGACACGCGGCTCGGGCGCGCTGGCGGCGATGAAGAGGCGCTGCGCCATCATCCCGAGGTCCTGCTGGCGGTCGGAGCCCGTCACCGGCGCGTCCACGCGGTTCACATCAATGAAACCGGCCGTTCGCAGGAGTCGCTTGAGATCTTCGCAGGTGTAGAGCCGCTCGGCGTAGAACTGGTCGGCGATCACGCCGCGCTCGACATGGGTGACCACCTCGCGGCTTATCAAACGCACGTTGTCGCTTGCCAGGGCGCGTTCGCGGCAGACGAAGTGGTTCTGGTCGACCCATTCCCAGCTTCGGGGCTCGAAATGGCTGCGCATCCAGTCGCCGTCGGTCACATCGAGCAGGATCTTGCCTCCGGATCTCAGTACGCGGAGCACGGTGCGCAACACGGCCAGGTCGTCCTCTTCGCGCTCGAAATAGCCAAACGAGTTGCCCATGATGAACACGCAATCGAAGGAAGACTCGGGCAAGCGGAATTTCCGTGCGTCGCCCTCGCGGAACGTCACCTGAATCTTCTTACGTTCGGCGCGCCGGCGGGCCAAACGGATCAGGTGCCGCGAGCGGTCGATGCCGGTCACGTTCTTGAACCCGCGCCGGGCGAGTTCCATGCTGTGGCGGCCCTGCCCGCAGCAGAGATCGAGCACACGGTCATCGGGCCCAATGCCCGTGGCCGCGATGAGTTGGTCGACGTCCTGGATCGTGTTGGTCTCGTTCTCGACGACATCCCCGTCGGTCTTCAAATAGAGCGCTTTAAAGAGCGTACGCCACCAGTCGCTGGGCAGATGGCGTTCGAGGTCGGAGACGGGGCCCAGTGAGCGGCTTCCGTGGCCGTTTGTTGGTGTGTTGTGGTTGTTCATGTATAGGCTTCCTTCATCAGATGTTCTTTGGGTCGTATGCGTTTCGGAAATTCAGATGCGAGTCTCATGCAAGACAGGGCTCGCCGGCCTAATGGGGAAGCTCGGCGATTGCGGAAAGAAAAGTGAATTTCGGTGACGGAATCGTCCCGCTGGATTTCATGGTCTCATTGACGGCGGGATCCTGGAGAAATCCGTCGAACGCTTCACGGCTTTGCCAGTCCAGCAACAGAATGACCCGGCCGTCGTCATCACTGGCACGGAATATCCGGCTCTTGAGACAACCGTGTTTGCCCCGCATCTCGGCTCCCCGCGTTGCAAATATGGCGATAAAACGCTGCAGGTCTTCCACCTGCACGTCCGCCAGGACCTGAATCATTCGGCTCTCCTCGGGCGTTGCCCTTCCAGAACGCGAAATAGTATACACAAGTGACTCTTTTTTGCATCAACAATTTTCGGAAACGCCGCCGTATTCCAAGCGCAAAAACAGCAGGGCCCATCGTGACTAAACATTGTAGTCGAAAACCGTGCGGGCCGGCCCGGAATTCCCCCAGGGTGGTGCGAACCACACCGGCGTCTAGGAGCCGGGTTGCATGGGGGCGAGTTCAAGACCCACCGCGCGTACGAGCTCGCCCGCTTCCCGCCCGGGCCCGGTCCGTTCCTCGTATTCGCCCTCATGGTAGTCGAAGCTGGGAATGATGTAGCCGAATTCGTCATTCGTCAGGCCGAGCACCATCCGCAGCGACCCTTTCATGTGTGCCATCATCTCGATGGCGAGTTGAGGCAGCAGTTCCCCGGGTACGCTGAGAAACTGGGCGTCCCCCACCCAGGCAACATTCATCTCGGACGAGACCTTTCCGTCTTCGAACGGATAGGGCTTGGGAGTGTTGCTCATGAAAGCGGCCAGGGCAGGAGTCGTGATGGGCATTTCGATGGGTCGGCGATGGAACCAGACATCATAGGAGGTCATGGGTTTTGCGGCGTTGGCCGCCTGTACCACTACCTCGGAAAGCCTCTTGCCCATATCGACGGCCGTCGCGTATTCGCGGTCGGGCGCATCGGGGCTGACCATGCCGCCCAGGGCGCCGTTGAGAAACACGGTCTGGCCGCCCAGCTTGCGCGATACTTCCCGGCACAGAGCGCCCACGAAATCGGGCGAGATGCCCCGCTCGCGCTCGAGTTTGACGACTTCCGGGTGGCACGTGAGGTGCACCAGGTTGACGAGCGGCTTTCCGTCTTTGCCGATAGCCTGCACGAGCGAGACAGTCGGCTCCATGATGGCCGGGTCGCGCCAATTGAGAATCAAATCGACCACACGTCCGCCTGCCAGCGGCATCTCGACGGCGCCCCGTCTGAGGGAGTCGATGGGTTGCATATTGGCCGCGGCTTTCAGCACCGTCTCTTCGGTAACCCTCACGATGTGCTCGACATATTCTCCGGGGTAGTACCCGTAGAACCCCATGGTATCGACGTTGGCATGGGTATGCGACATGGCGGCAAGCACGTTGGGGAACCCCTTTTCGGCCAGAGAGGCGCACATGGGCCCAAGGTCCCACGGGCCAATGAGAAAGACATCCATTCCGATGAACACGATGGGCGTGTTTCCGCGCTGGAAAATGGCAACGCGGGTCAAGACATCCTCCTCGAGATGAAACGGCTTCTCGGCGGCATCAGCGGTCAGGTTGTCGTATAGCACGGGCGCAATGCTCGCCTCTGCCGTTCCCACCCGGAAATCTTCTGGAGCCGGAGGAGCGTTCTCAGAGGATTCGTCGCGCCGCAGGTCAAACCGGTTGGGCATGGACGCCGGAACCCGCCGCTCACGCGGCTTGAAATAGACAACACCGGTGGTCTCACCGGTTTTGTCGCAGACAAACCGCAGGCCCCGCTCGCAGTACTCGAGCACTGCCTGCGTCTGGAAACGAATATGCACTTCCGGCTCGCCGAAGCGGTCTACGATGGTTGTGCGGTCGGGATAACGCGGATCGGGGGAAGCGGCCGTTACCCCCTCGAGAACGTCCCGCGAGAAAAACACACGGTCGCTGAGGCCTGGCTTGCCCTCGACCGGGTAGCGGGGGTCGCCGCCTGACCCCATGGATTCGGAAGGCTCGCCGAGAACCCCGTAAACCTCGGCGCGGGTTGCCTCACCAGGCAGAAGGCTCTTGTAGGCGTTGGGCGCGTCCTGGGTGAATGCCGGCAAAGACACGGCCACCAAGACCGCCGTCAGAATACAAATCGTACCGTTCCGCATACTTCAACCCCCTCCATGCCGAAAATGCGCGCTCGTGGAACTCGGCACCTTGCCATAGCGTTACGGCGGTCATTGTAACCATCAACCCGGAACCCAGCAATCACAGGCCCGCCCGGCTCAGCTTATCCACATATTGCCCTTATCCACCACCTGCCACCCTCTGCCCGTCCACTCGTAGGTCACGTTGCGGCCGGAGGCAGCGAGCATCCCTTCCCAGTCGTAGTAATGAATGCGCACCCGGGCCGGTCCCAGAGGCTCAACCTCGATGCGAAACATGAATCCGCCCTGAAATCCCGCCAGTTGACCGCCTCGATACATCTTTCTTTCGGACGGAATCTCCTCTTCGGTTAAGTATACGGTGTACTTCTTGCGAAGCCGTGCAACGACTTCTGCCGTCAACGGAGGCAGTGGATCGTTTGTGGGAGAAATGAACAGACACCACGAGAATCTCGTGCCGGTGACAAAATGCGTATGTTCAGGGGTGTTGTCGAGCACATGCTTCGCAAGACCGGCATAGTCAGCGGCCGAGGGCGGCCGGGCGGGAGGACCGCCATCGCTCGCACAGGACACCAGCAACACGACCACCGTCATGAAAACCGCGCACCTCACTCAAGGACCTCCACTTCGGAATGGATGGCGATTCAAATCTGCACAACTATCCAACCATAATAATGGACGCGCCCCGGCAGCGCAAGGCCACGTCCGGTTGGGAAAAAGAGAATGCCCGGCTCGCAGATTCCAAGCCGGGCACAAAATATACCATGGTGCCGGAGAAGGGACTCGAACCCCCACGCCCTTGCGAGCACATGGTCCTGAACCATGCGTGTCTACCAATTCCACCACTCCGGCGGTGCGCTCTCGTGAGCGAAACCGGCGTATCCTAGCGCATGAAGACCGGCCGGGTCAAATGCACCGCGCAAGCAGGCAATGATCGAGCAATGCGTGATTGTCCCCGGGCGCCTTCAAAAACCGGGACTGGCCCAATCACGCCGACCCGCGAGACGGGTCTGCCTCGAAAATTCATATCTCTTCCGGAATGTGGGACCGGTGCCCTCACCGGTCATTGTATTTTCATCGTCTACGGGTGAGCCGAATGGCTCATGGTGCGCTGCCTCGAAAATTCCAAAAACCAGGACTGTCCCAAGCGAGCGACGCAGGAGCGAGACGGGACTGTCCCGAGGCTCTTGAACCAGCCCATTTTCATCGTCTACGGGTGAGCCGACTCACTCAAGGTTCGCTGCCTCGAAGATTTACCCCGTGTTTCCCCGTCCGTGTAGGTCCGTGTTTGTCCGTGTGGGTCCATGTGCGAGGGTTTCGCCCGTCACGCCCCCCCATCTTCATCGTCTACGGGCGACCCGAACGGCTCATGGTCCGCTGCCTCCGGGCCGGCGATTGAGGAATTGTGTGTTTGCTTCCGTTTTAGCGGAGTGGTATGATTGTGCCGGTAATGCCTTGCCCGCCTTGGACTTCGTTTGTCTCCCCTTCGAGCCGAACGGAAGGCGCGTAAGGTCCGGAGCAACGGAGTGACGAGGTGTCGCAGGAACGAACAGAAGCGGTGGTGCTCCGGGGCGTAGATTTCAGTGAGACGAGCCGGATCGTCACCTTTCTGACGCCGGACCGGGGCAAGGTCGCCTGTATGGCGGCCGGTGCGCGCCGGGCGAAAAGCGGCCTGGCAGGCGCTCTGGACACATTCAACCGCCTCGAGATCGTGTATTACTGGAAGGAAGGGCGGTCGGTTCAGAGATTGGCCGAGGTGTCTGTCCTCGACACCTTTCCGGCGATAAAGGCCAATCTCGAGAAATCGGTCCACGCGGCGTTCCCGCTCGAGATTGCCTACAAGGCCGCTCAGGAGAACGAACCGTCCCAATCCCTGCATGCGACCCTCGTGACCGGGTTGCAGGCCATGTCGGCGTGGACCGGCGACAGCCGGACGCACGCGGCGTGGCAGGCCGTGCATTTGCTGGCCGTCGCCGGGTTTGAAATCGCTCTTGCCCCGCGGGGCACGCGCGAGTGGATCGCGTTTTCGTTTGAACACGGTGTGCTATCGCCGGCTCAGCCGGGCGATCGACGCATGGCCGCCCGGGAGTATGATGGCTTGTGCGCGTTGGCCAGGCAGAGCGACAGATGCCCGGAAATTGCGGACAGCGCGGCGGTGTTCGCGGCGGTTCGCGGGTACGCCGCTCGGCATTTGGAAACGAATTTTCGCAGTCTGCGTGTGATTGACCAGATAGTTGAACGAACACAGCAGTAACCCACAGGAAACAACGAGAGGATTCCG
>CAZFOG010000028.1:8176-9578 GCA_964520685.1 uncultured Nitrospiraceae bacterium
ACGGATTACATGGCCATACCGCTCAAACAAATTCGCAATTTCTGCATCATTGCCCACATCGACCATGGCAAATCGACATTAGCGGACCGCCTGCTTCAGATTACCGGAGCGGTCGACGAGCGCAAGATGCGCGAGCAGACGCTGGACACCATGGATTTGGAGCGCGAGCGGGGGATCACCATCAAGTCAGTGGCGGTTCGCCTCTATTATAAAGCGCTGGATGGACAGGATTACGTACTGAACCTCATCGATACGCCGGGCCATGTGGATTTCTCGTACGAGGTCTCGCGCAGCCTGGCCGCCTGCGAAGGAGCGCTTCTGCTGGTAGACGCAGCGCAGGGCGTCGAGGCCCAGACCCTGGCCCACGCGTACAGAGCCATCGAGCAGAACCTCGAGATCATCCCCGTCATCAATAAAGTGGACCTGCCCAGTGCCGATATCGAATCGGCGCGACACCAAATCGAGGACGTCGTGGGCCTGGATGCCAGCGAGGCCCTATTGACCAGCGCGAAATCGGGCCGAGGCACGCTAGACGTCCTCGAGGCGATTGTGAAGCGCGTGCCCCCGCCGCGCGGCACTCGCGAGACCGCTCCGCGGGCCCTCATCTTCGATGCCAAATACGACCCCTACCGCGGCGTGGTCATATACGTGCGCGTGATGGACGGGCGCCTCGAAAAGAACCAGCGGATCATGCTCATGTCGAACCGGGAACGGTACGAAATCTCGGAATTGGGATTCATGACTCCCGAGGTTCGGCCGGCCGATGCCCTCGAAGCGGGCGAAGTGGGATACCTCATCTGCGGTATCAAAACCCTGGCCTCGACCAACATCGGGGATACGGTAACGGATGCCCTGCGCCCGGCCGAAAAACCCCTTCCCGGCTACAAGGAAGTACTTCCGGTCGTGTTCTGCGGCATGTACCCGGCCGGAACCACCGACATTCAGGAGTTGCGCGACGCTCTGGACAAGCTTCACCTCAATGACGCATCGTTCCAGTATCAGGCCGATAATTCGGATGCCCTGGGGCTGGGGTTCCGGCTGGGATTCCTGGGGCTTCTGCACATGGAGATCGTGCAGGAACGGCTCGAACGGGAATTCGATCTGACCCTCGTGACAACGGTTCCCAACGTGGAGTATCACGTGTACATGACCGATGGGCAGATGAAGGTGGTGCAGAGCGCCTCGCAGATGCCCGAGGCCGCCCGGATCGACCGCGTCGAGGAGCCTTACATCGAAGTCGAGATCATCACGCCCACCGAGTATCTCAGCCCGATAATTGAATTGTGCAAGAAAAAGCGCGGGATACACGTCCGCGTCGATTATTTGGACGCCAAACGGTGTCTCGCCGTCTATCAGATGCCTCTGGCCGGTTATAGCATAGCAATCAGTATTTATTACATTA
>CAZFOG010000028.1:9588-25993 GCA_964520685.1 uncultured Nitrospiraceae bacterium
CTGGCCGAGATCGTGCTGGATTTCTACGACAAATTGAAGAGCTTCAGCCGCGGATATGCGTCCCTCGAATACCACATTATCGGTTATCGCGAAGGCGATCTGGTGAAGCTGGACATCCTGCTCAATGGCGAGCCTGTAGATGCGCTGTCGACGGTTGTGTTTCGGGGTTCCGCCGAATGGATCGGCCGCACACTGGCCTCGAAGCTCCGCAAACTCATCCCGCGCCAACAATTCGAGGTGGCGATTCAAGCCGCGATTGGCAACCGGATTCTGGTGCGCGAGACCGTGAAACCCCTGCGCAAGAACGTCACCGCGAAGTGCTACGGCGGCGATATTACCCGCAAGCGCAAGCTGCTCGAAAAGCAAAAAGAAGGAAAGCGCCGCATGAAACAGGTGGGTTCCGTTGAAGTACCGCAGGAGGCCTTTATGGCCTTGCTGCAGGTAGGCGATGAAGGGCGGTAGCAAGCATGACGGATTCCACCGGCAGGGAACAGAACCCCCACGAATCCCGCGGCGTGCTGGCCTGGTTCAAGGACCGGATCACATTCATAACCGGTCCGTGGACTTGGGAAAACGGGAAGGCCTGGTTGAAGGTCATCGTCGTTGTGCTGATCATCCGCTGGCTCTGGTTCGAACCGTTCAGCATTCCGTCGGGCTCGATGGAGCCGACGTTGCACGGCGACGAGAAATTCCTCAGAGGCGACCGGGTCGCGGTGAATAAACTCGCGTATGGCCCGCGGGTGCCGTTCACCAATATCCGCCTGCTGGACCTTGGCGCTCCCCAACGCTGGGATGTGGTCGTCTTCAATACGCCACAAAAAGACGCCGCTCACAAAGTGCTGATTAAGCGCGTCGCGGGGTTACCCGGCGAACGGGTGCACATCTCGGACGGGCTCCTGCACGTGAACGGCAACCCGGTGCCGTTTCCTCCGAACATGCCCGAGAAGATGTACTATACCAACGATCTCGAGGATCTGGAACGAGGAAGACAACGCTATGTCCCAAGTGAGCGCATGCGGTACGGCATTCTGCCCCAGGATGAATACAGTCTCATTCCGGAAGGCCACTATTTCGTCCTCGGCGACAACAGCGCCCGGAGCCTCGACGGCCGCTATTTCGGCTGGGTGCCGGAAGAAAACATCGTCGGCCGCGCGTTCTGCATTTGGTGGCCGTGGAAGCACCGGCGCGATTTCACGGGCTTCTCGCGCACGTGGTGGGGCAAGGGCATACTCTATGGCATCCCTTCGGTCTTCGTCCTGTACTGGTTCGTAACGGGGTTCTTTGTGGTGTCGGCGCGGGTGCAGCATGGCAATCTGGGAAACGCGCCGGCTCGAGGTGAGCACGTACTCGTGAACCGTCTTCTGGGCGGATTGTGCCTGCCCTTCACGAATGCGCATCTCATTCCCGGCCGCCTGCCGGTTGCGGGCGAGTTCATCCTCTACGCCACTGAACACGGAAACGAGGGTTCTCCGCATGCTATCCTGGGGCGCGTCGTGGGCACCCCCGGCCAGCGCATCGCCCAAGCGGGGGAAAAATGCCTCATCGACGGGCAGGAAGTGGGCGCGACGACGGATGGCCGTCCCGTCAAGGGAGAGCGTGTTCCCGGCGACGGCGTGGTGGTCGTGTATGACGCGGCCCGCGACGACGGTGGTTCGCCTCCGGTGGAATGGGTCCCGCGCGAGGATATTATCGGCAATGCTGTTTCCGTTTGGTGGCCGCTGCATCGGGCAAGGGCGATACGGCCGCAGTCAACAGCCTCTGACGGCGCAACCTGACTGAAAGAGGAATCGTGGCACGCAACAGAAGTAAGAAGCGCGCAGGGCAGCCGGCGGGGAATCCGTCGCGCGGCAAGCAGGCTGCCAAGGCGGGAATTGGCGCGGCGGTTCTGGGATTGCTGGCCTGGCTGACAGGCGGCTTCACGCGCGAGAATGCCATCGAGTGGGCAAAAACAATCGTCGTCGCCGGCTCGCTGGCGCTAGCGATTCGTTGGTCTCTCGCGGAACCGTTTCGCATTCCCTCGGGGTCCATGGAACCTACCCTGCACGGGCATCCAAACTTCGTGAAAGGCGACCGCGTTTTCGTGAACAAGTGGCGGTACGGCCTTCGCTACCCGTTCATGAAGAAGCGCATCTATTACGGGGAAGCCCCCAAACGCTGGGATATCGTCGTGTTCAAAACGGTCGAGAAGGATGCGACCAAGACAACCCTTGTCAAGCGAATCGCGGGATTGCCCGGTGAGCACGTCCACATCCAGGGCGGGAAGCTCCACGTGAACGGCGAGCCTGTCCCCTTTCCGCCCGGCATGCCGCCCGACATGTATTACACCAATGAGCTGGAATTGCGCCAGATGGGCCTGATCCCGATGGGACATCGCGAAACCATGAAATATGGCATTCTGCCCGACGAGGAGTACTCGGTTGTTCCCGAGGGCCATTACTTCCTGCTCGGCGACAACAGCAAGGAAAGCCGGGACGGGCGCTACTGGGGCTGGGTGCCCAATGAGCACCTGCTGGGGCCGGTAACCTGCATCTGGTGGCCGCCGCATCACCTCCGCGACTTCACGGGATTCTCGAAGACGTGGTGGTGGCGCAGTATTCTGGCTGCCGTGTCTGTCCTGCTGGTTGTTCGGCTCTTTTTCGGACGAAGCTGGCACGTGCGGTCGGGCACGGCTCACAGGGTATTGCGTAAAGGCGACCACGTGTACATCAACCGGTGTGTATTCGGCTGGCCGATCCCGTTTGCGAAACAGCGGCTTACCAGTGGGCGAGCCCCGCGGCGCGGCGAAATCGTGCTCTTCCGAAACCATCACGAAAACCGTGAAGAGCTTCTGTTGGGGCGGGTGGCCGCCTTGCCGGGAGAAAGGGTCCTCATCGAGGACGGCGTCTTGAAGATCAACGATGTGCCGCTTTCTGAGCCGCCGGTGTTTGCCGAGTTGCGCCTCAACACACCGGGTGAGACCGCGCCGTACGGCCGCTCACGGAGCAAAGCCTATTCGGTCGTGCCCGAAGGCGCGTATTTCGTGCTCTCCGAAGACCCGGACGAGGTGGCCGATAGCCGCAGTCTCGGGTGGATCGCGCAGGAAGACCTCGTGGGGAACGCGGCTGCGGTCTGGTGGCCTCCGACACGGTGGCGGCGCATCAGGCCATGAACAGGTAGCGTGCGTGCGCGGCATCCGCTCAAGGCGCTTCCTGGGCACCATGTCCGGTCTGGCGGCTATACTCCTGTGGAGCACCAACGCCGCCCTCACCAGGAGTCTCTCGGAAAACCTCGGGCCGGTGACGACCGCCGCGTCAGCATACGGCATAGCCGGAATTGTCATGGCCGCATGGCTGGCGGCACGACGCGAAGAACGGCGGCGGTTGCTGCGGCTGCCGAAGCCGTATATGTGGTGGTGCGGCGGCTTGTTTGTCGTGTACACGCTCGCCTACTTCTTGGCGATCGGCCTGTGCCGGACACGTGCGCAGATGCTGGAAGTGAACATCATCAACTTTCTCTGGCCAAGTCTTACGCTTCTATTTGCCGTGCCGTTGCTGCGGAAGCGGGCGCGGCCCATGGTGATGGTTGGCGTGGGTGTTGCGTGCTCCGGAATGGCGCTGGCGTGCCTGGCAGGCAGCGGATTTACGTGGGGCGGGCTGGTCGCAAATCTCCGTGCGAATCCCCTCCCCTATCTCCTCGGGTGTGTGTGTGCGGTCACGTGGGCTTTGTACGGGGTACTCTGCAACAAGTACGGAAGCGATGTGCCGGGGCTTGGAGGCATGCCGCTGTTTGTGCTCGCGGCGGCGGCCGCCTGTACCGGCTTGCGTATCCTGGTCACCGAAACACCGGTATGGACCCCACGCGTGGTGTGCGAGATCCTGTACACTGCGTTACTGCCGACACTGGCCGCATATGTATTGTGGGACGTGGCCATGCGGCGGGGCAACATCGTGATTGTCGCGGTGGCGTCCTACTCGATACCCTTGCTCTCGACTGCTGTGGCCAGCATGTACCTCGGAATACCGCTGAGCCCTGCTGTCTGGGTGGCGTGTGCGCTGATCGGTGCCGGCGCGGCGTTGAGCAAGATTTCCATCAGCGAACAACCAGTCAAGACGGTGGCCCATGGAACAGTGGATTGAAGCAGAGCAAATCTATGAGGGGCGCATTTTCAGCGTCCGCGTTGGCCGGGCGCGGCTTGCGGACGGTGTCATTGCCCCGCGCGAAGTGGTCGAGCATCCCGGCGGGGTGGGAATTGTCCCGTGCCTGGGCGACCGAGTCGCCTTAATCCGGCAATACCGTATAGCCGTGGCGGATACCGTACTCGAGATCCCCGCGGGTAAGCTGGAGCCGGGAGACGACCCGGCCGGCCGGGCACGCCTCGAACTGCTCGAGGAAACGGGCTACAAAGCCGGGCGGCTGATACCGGTGGGCACGCTCTACGCTTCAGTGGGGTATACGAGCGAGCGGATTCATTTGTTTCTGGCGTTCGAACTCGAGCAGGTCGGGCAGAATCTGGAATTCGATGAACGCATCGTACCGGTCGAGTTCTCCGTCGATTATCTCAGGCAACAAGTGCGCGAATACGCCATCGAGGATGCGAAGACCGCCGTCGCCCTCCAACGATTATTCGATTATCTCGACGGCGAGGGCTCCGGCAGAAGTTGCCCCGGCTGACGCCCGGGAAAGCTCAAAACGGACGGAACTTCTTGCGCGGCATGCATCTTAATGCGCCTTTGGGGGATCAAGAAAAGGTGACTCGGCCAGCTTTCGGCCTCTCGTTTTGCGAAAGTGGACATAAACCACTTGTTTTGAGACACTTTGCATGAGTTTGTTGTGCATCAGGAAATGGTTCGCCTACAATCATCCCATGGGGTTACGTAAGTACTTGGGACAGGTCGTTTTCTTTCTTGTGCTGGTTCGCGGCATCGTGCCGCACGAAGCGCTGGCGCAGCAGCTGTATCCTCCCCTGACCATTGAGGTTAACGCTGACCATCCCCTATTCGTGTTCAACCTCGCAAATCACGCGGATGCCGATGCGTTGAGTGCCGGGCAGCAGATCGTCCAGAAGTGGGGCGAACTACCGGACGAACTCAAACCGTTTTCCGCTCTTTCCATCAGCGTGGAGGCCCCGGGGCTGGCCGTCCGCCATGAACGCGCCCGCGCGATTCTCGAAGTCTTGCAGCAGGCGGAAGTTCCCGTTGTGTTCGAGATTGCCAATGAAGATCCGCGCAGTGCCTATCCGCTCGCCCTCGCGGAAGAACTGCTGCGCGACTACGTGTGCATCAAGGGCATCCGGGCTCACGGGCTGCAGTTTGACGAGTACTACGAGTTTGGACCGGACCCGGAGCTCAGTGTTCCCCACAAAGTACAGTGGCTGATTGGCGCAATCGACGCCGCCGCGCGTTACGGACGCCTCATGCTGCTGGAACTGGACGGATTGCAGTGGCCGCGCCTGATTTCCAATGCCTCCTGCCAGGCCCTGCATGACAAATTGATGACCGCTGGCGCGTACGTCGTGCCGGTTGCCCGCTACAGGGGACGACACGACATCCCCCGCATAAGCACCGTCTTTGGGCTCTGGCTGGAGGGCGCGGTCAATCAGTGGGGGGTCGGTCCCACATCCGCATGGTATGCAGACGCGCACTTGCTGAAACCCGGCGTCTTTGGATATGGCGCCACCAATGCCGCCATGCCTTCGGGCCTGTACCGCTCAATGATGCTCAATGGGGTCATGACCGGCGCGACCGTGTATTCCTTCGGCCCCGAAGACGACTTGTGGTTCGGCGCCGCGCGCCACCATTGGAAAAGCGCCATCTATCCCACGTTGCGCGACATCATCGAACAGGGTCTCATACCGCGGCGGGAGTTCGTCGAAGAAAAGGTGCGCGTGGCGTTCCAGTTGGAGCGGTGCCGGTCCCCCCTCGATTTTCAACTCAATCTCCGCGATATCGATGGCGTATCTGGCGAAGGCTATCTCCTCCACGGCGCCTATGGTATGGACCGCCCCGGCCAGATTGTCGAGATGCTGCCGAATTCCGGCAGGCACTACTGGATACCCATTCTCTCCCCCTATGCATCTCAGGCCTCACTGCTGCGTTTCGCCGAAGTCGTCAAACCGGGCGCCATGGCCTCCCCTCAGGCATGGACCGACCTCCTGGACCGCCACTACCGCCCGGACGGGTCCGGGACCGCGTCGATTTTCCGGGTCGGACGCAGCCTCTTCATCGTGAACAACAGGGAAAGCCATCGCGAAATGCAGGATTTTCGCGTGCCCCAGGTGCCCGCCCCCGTCCGGGGAGCCCAGGCACGACGGACCCCGGACGGCATCGAGCTGACCTGGCCGTTTCGCGAGTATGACTTCGCCTACAAAATCTACCGCAGGTACGGCCCCGAAGAGCCTTTTCATCTTGCCGCGGGAGATGTCGAGGGACGCCGCTGGCTCGATACAGCTCCCGAACCGGGACAGAGCGTCGCCTATGCGGTGACGGCCCTGACGACCGAAAGCGAGCCCTTTGCCGGCATGGTGGATTTTGCCGAGAGTCTGGCGTTGAGCATTGTCGAGAGCCGTATCGCGGAGGAGGTGGTGGTCACTCCCCTGGCTGATGCGTTCGAAAGCAGGCCGCTTCAGAAAAAGGCCCTGGGAATCTCCGATGTCCAAGGGTGGTGGCCCGGTTTTGAAGGCGTTCCGGAAGACATGCTGGCCGTCGCCAAGACGATTGTCGAGCGAATCGAAAAGCTCGACCGCGCGTTTTCGGAAAAGGACCTCAACGGCGTGATGGATCTCTACGCCGACGAGTACTCAGACCCCGAAGATTGGCGCCTGCAATATGTACAGCGCGCCTACCAGTGGTTCTTCGAGCGCTACAGCCGGTGCCACGTGACCCGCCAAATCCGCCGGTGGGACTTTTCGGCGTACGATAACAACCATGAAGTCCGGGTGCTGTTGTTTTGCCGGTTCAGCGGCACGCCGGTCTCTGATTTGACGGGGCGGTTCGCAGGGCATGAGGCGTTTTTCCCGCGAACCGACCGCGGCGAAGTCTGGCTCACGTTCGCGAACTACGACGGCAACTGGCGCATCCGCACCACGCAGCCGGCGCTGCCCAGCTTCCGGGACATCCTCAGCTTCTCCACCGGCCCCTACGATGTTATCGGGCCGGGTCCCGATCATTACGCGCCGTGACGGTGACGGGCGGAAGCGTATCCCCCACGGCGATCGTTTGATGGGCTTTGCGGCCTGCCCAGATAACCAGAAACGCCCCGGCAATCAGAACGGTTGCGCCCACCCACTGCGAGAGAAGAAACGACTCGTCATCAAGCACCACAAGTGCGAGGAAGTACGTAAGCAGTGGCGTCAGGTTTCCGACACTGGTGGAAAACGCGGAGCCGAGAGTCTTTTGGGCATGGTTGAAGCTCGGGTGCGCCACCGCGATCGGCATAATCCCGGAGAATAGCGCGATGAGCGTAAGCCGGGGCCCCGCAGTGACGAGGTCGGCCGGGCGGCCCACGGCGAACGTCAGCATGAGAAACCCCGCCGAGGTCAGCAGGGCCAGCACGCTGAACATGGGAATGGGATGCCACGTCGTGACGATATGCTTGCTCCACACGCGGTAAACACCCCAGCACACAGCGGTGGTCAGGAGAAGCAGCGACGACCGGTCAAGGACCGGCCGCAAGGTTGCGGGATCTTTCGTCAACACCGCAACAGCGCCAAGCAAACACATCACGGAGCCAATGAGATAGAGAGGGCTCCGGATAACCGCGCGCTCCTCGTGAAACAAAATGAAGCTGAAGAGCACGACAAAGACCAGGGACAGCATGTTGATGACCTGGGCCAAGGTTGCGCTGGCGCCGTAGCAGCCCGCGGTCCAGGTCCATTGCTGGAATGTATTGAGGACGGCGATTCCGAGCACCGGGCGGGGATCTCTCAACAGGCGCAGGAACTCCGCGCGGTAGAATACAAGACTGACAACGGCCAGGACGACTGCGCCGCTTGCGTACCGGATGAAGGCCATCGAAAACGGTTCATAGGCCTCGCGCAGAAAACGGATAAACACCGGCGCCTGCGCCCAGCTAATCAGGGCGAGAAACAGCGAAAAACCTGCCAGTGTCTTGGAACTATCGCGCATGCGTCCTCGTGTTTACCTGCAAGATGGCCGTCGAACCGTGTTCTACAAACGCGGGGTATCTCAGCGGGCGATATAAGCCGTGACCCTGTCGCCGAATTCGCTCGTATTGAGAGACTGGTAGCCCAGCGCGGGTCTTGCCAGATCCGGGGTCGCATACCCGTCGCGGAATACCGACCGAAGCCCATTCCACACCCGTTCTGCCTCCTCATTCATGGAGAAACTCTTCTCGAGCATGAGCGCCACGGAGCCGATCATGGAATAGGGATTCGCAATGCCTTTACCCGCGATGTCGGGCGCTGAGCCGTGCGAGGGCTCGTAATAGGCCTTCTGGGGCCCCACGCAGGCTGATGGCATGAGGCCAAGCGAGCCGATAAGCCCGCCGCCAAGATCGGTGAGAATATCGCCGAACATGTTTTCCATGACCATGACGTCAAATTGGCGGGGATTGAGCACCATGGCGGTGGCCGCCGCATCGACGATAATGTTCTTGACGGCCACATCGGGGTATTCGGCAGCCACTTCATCCGAAACAGCGTTCCAAAGCACGCTCGAGAGCAGAACGTTGCTCTTGTGCACATTGTGCAGGACCTTCTTGCGGCTCTGGGCCTCCTTGAAAGCAACATGGAGAATGTCGCGAATCTCTTGCTCGTCATATTCGAGGGTCTCTTTGACGTACCGAAGCCCCCGCTCATCGCGGCCTTCTTCCTTCGCGCCGAAATAGAGACCGCTGATCAGTTCGCGGATCATCATAATGTTGATGCCATCCCCCACCACCTCGGGTTTCAGCGGTGAGAAGTGCATCAGTTCGGGAGGAAGATAGACCGGCCGGAAATTCGCGAACGTATTGTACCGTTTGCGCAACGGCAGCAGGGCTCCGCGCTCGGGCTGCTCATGGGTCGGAATCTTTTTCGACTCCTCGTAGCTTAGTCCGATGGGCCCTTTGATAATGGCATCCGCCTCGTCGCAGATCGTCTGGGTTTCGACGGGAAACGAGGCGCCTGTCTCGAAATAAGCTTTGCCGCCAAATGGGGCATAGCGCAACTCGAAACGAACCTCTGTTGTGGTCTCTATCGCCTTGAGCACCTTCACGGCTTCAGCGGTGATCTCCGGTCCGATGCCGTCGCCTTCCAGGACGGCGATGGTGTACTTCTTGCTCATGTGTTCTCCAGAAAATGCTGTTGTTACTCTGTGTGCGCGCTGCGCATCAGGCGGATTGCATAGAAGGCGCATAGCGTAGCACGGTCCCACACCGGACTTCCAGGCAGACCGGCTGCGCATACGCGTGGGTGGTTATAATCGCTCGCGCAACGCAGCGCGACATGGCGCGACATGGCGTGGCGTAATTGAACCCCTTTCGGAGCATCGTTATAATCGGCTGTTTTTGGAAACAGGAGGCAAAGATGATACGAGCAGGCGTGATTGGCGCGATCGGATATGCCGGTCGCGAATTGATTCGGCTTCTGGGCATTCATCCAGAGGCCACCTTGGCGGCAGCAATCGAGGTCGAAGGCGGAAAACAGGTCGGTGACGTCATGCCGGCCTTGGCAAAAACAACGGCCGTAACCCTCGAAACCTTTGATGCACAAGAGCTTGCAGCGAAATGCGATGTCGTGTTTATGGCCCTTCACGGGGGCATCGCCATGGACCTGGTCCCGCCGCTTCGCAAGGCAGGGGTCAAGGTTATCGACATGGGCCCGGATTTCCGCCTCAAGAACACCGCCGACTTCAAACAGTATTACGGCATGGAACACCGGGCTCCCGAATTGCTGGACGAAGCGGTGTACGGGCTTGCGCCCTATTACCGCGACCAGATTGCCAAAACCTCTCTTGTAGCGGTTCCAGGATGCTACGTGATGAGCGTTCTGTTCCCCGTACGGCCCCTGGTTGAGGGCATTTCACAGGAGGTGCCAGTACTCGTCGACGCCATATCGGGGGTATCGGGGGCGGGGCGTTCGCTCCACGAAGTCTTCCATTTCCCCGAGATGAACGAAAACGTGCGTGCGTACAAGATAGGGATTCACCAGCATACGCCCGAAATCGAGCAGGAGCTGGGCGGCGGTGTGATGGTCCAGTTCACGCCGCATGTGGGACCCTATACGAGGGGAATTCTCAGCACCATAACCATGCGCCCCAAAAGCGGCCTTGACGTGGCGGCGTGCTACGAGCGGTACGCCGGCGAACCGTTCCTGCGCGTTCTGGGCGAGGGAAAACTTGCCGAGATTCGCTTTGTGCGCGGCTCCAATTTCTGCGATTTCGGCTGGGTTATGGACAAACGCACGGGCAACCTCATCGTCGTGAGCGCCATTGACAACCTCTTCGGCGGCACGGCCGGCATGGCGGTCCAGTGCATGAATATCATGTTTGGCCTGGACGAGACCGCCGGCCTCAATTTCGGAGGGATGGCGCCATGAAGAAGTTCGAAGGCGGCGTGACCGCGCCGAAAGGGTTTCGGGCGTCCGGCGTTACGGCAGGTATCAAACCCAAGGCAACAAAACAGGACTGCGCCCTTGTCGTGAGCGATACAGCCGCCGCCGTGGCGGGCATGTTCACGACCAACGTCATGAAGGCCCCCCCGGTGGCATGGAATGAAACAGTCTGCGCACAGGGTGCGGCCCAGGCCGTCTTCATCAACAGCGGCAATGCCAACGCCGCCACGGGAGAACGGGGCCGCCGGGATGCGCGCGCCACGGCAGAGGCCATTGCCAGGATTCTGGCAGCACCGATCGAGCAGGTCTGCGTATGCAGCACGGGAGTCATCGGAGTGCCGT
Organism: uncultured Nitrospiraceae bacterium; assembly: GCA_964520685.1. Classification (GTDB taxonomy): domain Bacteria; phylum Hydrogenedentota; class Hydrogenedentia; order Hydrogenedentales; family SLHB01; genus UBA2224. The sequence goes on from CAZFOG010000028.1 coordinate 20,459, forward strand.
TGCCCATGGACCGGATCCTGACCGGTGTGACGCGGTGTGCCGAAACCCTTTCGGCCGATGGCCACAGCGATGCAGCCCGCGCCATCATGACGACGGACACGGTACCCAAGGAGTTCGCTTGTGAGGTAGCCCTGAGCACGGGGACGGTCCGCATCGGAGCGATGGCCAAGGGCTCAGGAATGATCTGCCCGAACATGGCCACCATGATCGCCGTGATTACGACCGATGCAACGGTCGAGGCCCCGGTCCTTTCGGAGATCCTTCGCGATTCGGTGAAGCACTCGTTCAATTGCATCTCGGTCGACAACGACATGAGCACCAGCGATACGGTGTTGTGTCTCGCGAACGGCGCCGCGGGCCTCCCCCCCATCGCGCCCGAACACGCGGATTTCCAGACCTTCAGTTCCGCTCTGCACGAGGTCTGCCGTCTATTGGCACGCATGCTGGTCAAGGACGGGGAAGGCGCCACGAAACTGGTGGAAATCGCGGTTGCCGGAACTCAAGATGATGCCGGCGCCAAAACCATCGCCCGGGCCATCGGTTTGTCGCAATTGTGCAAGACCGCGTTCTTTGGCCAGGACCCCAATTGGGGCCGCATCGTCTGCGCGGCAGGGTATGCCGGGGTCCCCTTCGAACCGGATGCTGTTTCTCTCTGGCTCGAGGATGTGCAGCTCGTGGCCCAAGGCATGCCGGCCGAGTACCGGGAGGAAGACGCCGCTGCTGTCATGAAACAAGCCGAATTCCGGATCCGCCTCGAAGTTGGGAATGGACCCGGTTCTGCGGTATTCTGGTCTTCGGACTTGAGCTACGACTACGTCAAGATCAATGCCGACTACCGGACGTGAAGTACGGGGGCATGGATTGGGGAACGCTATGCACGGCCAGATGCAGGAATTCATCCAGAAAGCGTCGACGCTCATCGAGGCATTGCCCTATATCCGGGAGTTCGACGGCAAGACCGTGGTCATCAAGTATGGCGGCGCGGCCATGGAGAACCCGACCCTGCGTAAGAGCGTTGCCGAGGACATCACCCTGATGAAATACGTGGGGATGAACCCGGTAGTCGTCCACGGCGGCGGTCCTGAAATCAACCGGCGCCTGAAACAGCTCAATGTCGAAGCCACGTTTCACAACGGTCTCCGCATTACCAATGATGAGACCATTCGCGTGGTCGAGATGGTGCTGGCGGGCACGGTGAACAAAGAAATCGTGGCCCTGCTCAACACCGCCGGCGGGAACTCGGTCGGCATTAGTGGCAAGGACGGGAACTTGTTGCATGCCCAGCGGATTGAACTTCCGGATGGCGCCGACATCGGGTTTGTGGGGCGCGTCACTAATGTGAAGAGCGACATCGTCGACACCCTGTGCCGGTCGGGCTTCATTCCTGTCGTGGCCCCGCTGGCGACCGACCGCGATGGCAATACGTGGAATATCAACGCCGACACCGCCGCCGGAGAAATTGCCGCGGCGTTGCGGGCCGAAAAACTCGTGTTCATGACGGATACGCCAGGGCTCTTGCGCGACGCAAAAGACCCCGAAACGTTAATTCACCGGATCAACCGCGACGAGATCGCCCTGCTTAAGGAGTCGGGCGTGATCGCCGGTGGAATGATTCCGAAAGTGGACGCGTGCCTGCTTGCCCTCGACCAGGGGGTTCGCAAAACGCATATCATTGACGGACGCGTCCCGCACGCGTTGCTGCTCGAGATTTTCACGACGCAGGGCCTGGGAACGCTGGTGACCCGCTAGGCCGAACGGACGTATGGGCGGTTTTTGGAAGGAGGAACTCTTCGTGCCTGATACCGAAATGCAGATCTTCAATGTGATTATGAAGGGCGGGATCCTCATGATCCCCATCGCCCTGTGTTCGATTGTAGCGCTCGCTATCATTATCGAACGCTTCATCAGTCTGCGCCGTGCCTCGATTGACACCCGCGAATTCATGGACACCATGCGGCAGGTGCTTCGCCAGAACAGGATGCACGACGCGGTCGAGATCTGCGATGAGGTGGACGCCCCCATTGCGCGGATCATGCGTGCCGGGATTCTCAAGTACAACCGGACAAAGGAGGACATTCGCGAAGCCATCGAGGACGCCGGGCACCTCGAGATTCCCCGGTTGGAGCGCTATCTATCGGCCCTCGCAACCTGTGCGAATATCGCGCCGCTTCTCGGCCTGCTGGGCACGGTGGCGGGCATGATCAAGGCATTCGCCCAAATCCAGGCCTTGAAAGGCCAGGTCAACCCTTCAGACCTGGCCGAAGGTATCAGCAATGCCCTCGTAACAACCGCAGCCGGGCTTACCGTCGCTATCCCGACTCTCGTGGCGTACAATTATTTCGTAACCCGAGTCGAAAATATGATCCTCGAGATGGAAATCAGTTCTTCCGAACTGATCGAGTTGTTGACGCAGCATCGCGGCGAACGTGAAATCTAACGCTGAAAACCGCAAACACCGGGTGTAAGAGCCGATGCATTTTCGAGAAGGCGAGAAACGGAAAGTAAAGGCCCAGTTGGACCTGACGCCATTGATTGACGTCGTGTTCCAGCTCATCGTGTTTTTTATGTTGTCGTCGACGTTTGTGGTTCAGAGCACGGTGAACATCGAAGTCCCGGAAGCGGCCGGAGCCACCACCCTCGAGAAAAAAGACCTCACGATCACACTCGCCTATGGCGAAGGCGGGCCCGACGGGCGCGGACCCATTTATGTGGATAATATTGAGGTGGCGAGCATGGGCCAGTTGTCCCAGAAACTGGCCGACGAAAAGCGGGCGCGGCCGGAACTCATGTTGCTGATTCGCTCGGACGGGCGCACCGAGACCGCGCGACTGGTGAAGGTATTGGGCATTGCACGAAGCCTCGGCATCACGAACTTCGGCATCGCGGCGCAGCCTCCTTCTGAAGCTGAGGAAGGGTAAGAAGAGCGGCATGCTCAGAAACCGCTCGTTTCTGTTCGCCCTCTCTGTGTCGGCGCTGTTCCACCTGTCGATGGTCACCCTGTTTTCCATCGTCTTCGAATTCCCCGTCAAACGCATCGACTACTACGACTTCCACATTCTCTCCGAAGAACCGGCCGGGGCTGGCCGCGAGCCCGATGCGGCATCCCCAGACCGGCTCGCGAGCCTGCCAACGCTCGAGAACCCGCTGCGTGAAACTGAACTCGAGGGACTCGAGCTTGACGATGAAGCGGCAGGGTGGGCGTCGGGACTGCCCGCGATCCAGCTTCCGCGACTCGAGTTTGCCGAAATGGAAATGCTGGAGGTGCGCGAGGAAGGGTTGACCATTCGCTCACGGCTGGCCGAGTTTTTCGACGCGCCGCTGAGCGACCCCTGGTCGCGGCTCGAGCGGGGCCTGGAACGTTTAGGTGACGCCCTCGCGCCGTCTCGTTTGTTTGACGAGACCGAGGAATCCATTCTCCCACCGCCGGAACCCAAGCTGGTGGCGCGGCCCGCCGAGGGGTTCGAGGCGTACGTCGAATGGATGTCCGAGCCCCGCGACCGCGAATTGCTGTTCTCGCCCCCGATTGAGGCCCTGTTCGGGCTTCGTCCCGAGGACCTGACCGAACCCATCACGCTAGTGTTTCGCGTGAACCCGCACGGGGAAGTGATCGAGGTCCTCACGCCTCTGCCGGATGAAGCGGGCATCGTGGTGAGTGCGGCCCGTGCCTTGACGAGATACCGGTTTGCGCCGCTCGACGAAGCCACCAGCCGCGATCAGCACGGTACGCTGCTCATTACTTCGGCGCGGACACAGGATACTGCGAACCCATGATCCAGTTGGAAATAGGCGAAGCACTCATCCTCTACAGCGGGATTCTCATGGCCCTCGCGGCCGGAATCTGGGTGTTCACTGAGTTCAGCGCCTGGCGCGCCCATCGCACCCTCGGCAAGCAGTACCTCTGGCGTTGCACATTCTGTGGATTCAGCTACCTGGATGAAGGCGCAGAAGCTATCTCGGAATGCCCCCGGTGCGAAAGCCTGAACTCCGCCGGCGACAAGGGCGCCCGCGTCGTCAAAGTGCACGGGGAAGTCTTTGAAGGCCCGAAACCGGACAGACAGGATGCGCGACGCAATACATCCAAACGAAAACGGCCGCACCAGCGCCGCCGCGGTCCCCGCAAGCGCCACTGATTCAAACCCGGCTTCATTTCAGTACCTGGCCCAGTAGCCGTCAATCCACACGCGTTCCTGACGGGTTTCGTAGCGGCCCTCTACCCAGATGCGTTCCCACCGCTCTTCCTGAACCAGAACCAGACTCTCGCGGCCATCGATGAACTCTTTTCGATACACCGCCGGCACATGGCGGTCTTCCCAGTGTCCGGGAATCCAAACTTGCTCGTAGACCGTTTCCCAATGGCCCGGCACCCAGTAGGAACGGGCCGGATAGCGGTTGTAGCTTCGGTAAGACCGGTAATAATGGCCGTGATGCGCACGGCCGGGACTCGAGATGATCACGCCTCTGCCGGTAGCCACATACGAATCATGCGGACCCGGTTTGACAATCGTGCGGCCAACTTCGTACCGGTAGTTGGGCACATTCCGCCGGAAATGCACGCCCTCCGACGTACCCTGGCTGTAGTGCTGCGAATTGGGCCGATGGTACCCGTCCTGTACTCTGGGGCGGTCAATCTGTTTGGGGTGGCCGGGCAGCGTAGTGGTCGCGGCAAAGACCGGTGCGGAATACATAAGTGCAACAAGGATAATAAGTTGGAAACAACCGGGGATATGTGATGGCCTGAAACGCATCATGCCACATCCTTTCCATTTCCACTGCATTTGCCTGTATACTGCCTCCATAATAACGACGAGCGGAAGACAAAATCATTCACAGCATACGGGCCCAGTCTCCGGGTTCCTCGACTGCTCTGGGCAGCCCGCAGGCCGGCTTCGTTGTGGCGACTCTTCCAACGCACACGGGTATCACAGGAGGACGACATGAAGTTGAATCGGCGGGATTTTCTAATCTGCACTGCGGCAATGGGTTACGGGCTTTCTGCATCCGGCGCAGACCCCGCGCGTGGTGCGTCGAGACAGTATCATGCGTGTATTTCCCGCCAAGCCTGCGAGCAGAACCCGGATTTGCTGGATGTGGTCCAAAACGCAGGGGTTACCGATATTTGGCAGGCGGCCTTCTTCTACGGTTATTGGTATGACACCGTGGAGGGGTTGCGCAAGGGACGCGAGCAGGTGGAATCGCTGGGACTGCGCTGGCACGTCATCAATGTCCCCCTTGGTCATCCAGGCGACTCGCTGGGAGATTCCTCCGGCCAGACCTCCCTCACGCCCCCCAGCCACTGGCGAATGGCTGAACGTTTCGATGGGGCGAAGCACAGCGGCACGTCCATGCATCCGCCGGCCACAGAGGAGAATGTTGAAGCGGTGCGCGAAATAGCCGCCATCGAACCGGATATGCTGTTTCTCGATGACGATTTCCGCCTGGCTGTGAGCCCGGGGATGATCGGAGGATGCTTCTGTGAATATCATCGCACCCGTTTTCTACAAGCGACCGGGTTTGCGGAATCTGCCTGGGAAGAAA
>CAZFOG010000029.1:0-20729 GCA_964520685.1 uncultured Nitrospiraceae bacterium
GCCGATAGAGAAAATACGAGAGAATTATGATTATTTTATAAATCCAAATATTGAAAATTTTGTAAATAAATTTGATTCTGAAGAGGTATAAAAATATGTTATCTTTATATTATTTATTTGAGAGAGATGAAGGTTCTGGTCAATATAGAGTTCCATTAATTGATAAAGAAAAAAATAAAAAACTTAATCCCAAAACAAATAGGATTAAGACATTTAAAACGACAAGATATTTACTTACAGATATTCCACCGGAAGAGAGAGATTTCAAAAATCTTCCCAGATATGCTAATAAAAAACCAAAAGTGAGATTTCAAGATTGGTTGGAGATAGATGCTCAAAAACTAAATCCAAATCATTCTTCAACTTCTTGGGGTTGGTCATCAAATAATAAATGTTATGGATGGAGTCACCGAGCTGTTCATGGTTTTGAAATTGGTGAAAAAGTTACATCTGATACTTGTGGAAATGCGTCTGGAAAAGAATATATAATTAAAACTAAAGAACAAGCTGAAGAAGCTGCTAAGAATTTTGCAGAGGACGTGGGGTAAGTATATGATTTCTCTTAATCATTTATTTGAAATAATTAATCTCCCATTTACATATGAATCAAATGTTGCTAAAACAATGTGGAGAGATAAGATTCAACAAGCTAAAAAAGATTTTAAAATCTTTTTTGATTTAGAAAATAATGATTTGTGTCGAAAGAATTCTCAGAAAGATATTATTATCCCACAGAAACAGTGGGAGCACACAAAGTGTAGATTTCGATGTCAAATGTGGCAGGCAGGAGGAGATTGGGAAATTCCTTTATATTATTTTAAATGTCAATTACTTAAAGGATACGCGTTTGATATAAATGAGTATGATGATCCCTTCTTTATCTTTATTCCAGGAAAAACAGATGGAAATTATCATCTTATAAAGAATTCAAAAGATGATGGTTGGAAAGTACCCAATAATCATGATTATAAAGACGGAATTGATCCAGAGCCATCAAAAAATGATTGTTGGAAATCTTTAGAAAAATATCTAACTAATTTAGTGAATATGGAGATCGAAAAAAGTCAGAGAGAATCAGTAGAAAGATCGAATGAAGATGCGAGTGAACAAAAAGAAAACACGCCAGAAGGCGTGTAGCGAGTGACGGCTTGCTAAGCCCCCTGGTGCTACCCCAGAGAATTACCTTCCACTTATTTTACATCCGGTGGAAGTTCGGATGTTGCCCGTGTTTAGACTTCTTTCGGTTCAACATTGGGCTTTTTCTCAAGAATCTTGCTGGCATATTTATTCAATATGTCAGAAATCTTCTTGCGATTTGTGAAAACCGCGAACCCGCCAAGGAGGAAGGTTAGAAGCGCGGACACATTGAATGATGTGTTCGCTGCTGCTTTCGCTGCAGCTGCATCTTTCGCTGCAGTCTCAGATTTTGCAACGGCCGCTTTTGCAACGGCAATAGCTTCTGCTGTTTGATTCTGCGATGCAATCAGTTGCTGTACGGGCACGTAGCCCAATTTTTCAGCTGCCCAATCGATGGGACCAGCAAATGCCGATCCTGCGACCATGACAAACACTGCAATCATTAAAGTTGTAATCATTTTTTTCATAATTTTCTCCTTTCAAATTGTTATTGTTTGTTTAACTGCTAATATAATTTCTATATGAATCTTTTAAATATCAGAAAATATCAAATTCATATAGAAATAATCTAATGATTTTTAAGCGATTTTTAGACATAAAAACATGGAGGCTTAAGTTTTGAACAATAAAAGTATATTTGTAATAGGCGCTTGGCCGAATACAAAAGAAAAGATAAAGGTTTTAATTAATAAAATTAAGTTCTTAAAAGAGAAGAATTTTCCAGTTTGTTTAGTAACTCATTATCCAGTAACTGAACAAGTTCAGGAATTGGTTGACTATTATATATATGAGAAAGAGAATATTTTAAGTGATGGTTGGAAATTATCTTTCTGGCGTATGAAAGATGGAATTAGACAAGATAGAGTTTCTGATGTTGATTATCACGGAGTTGCTTGTTTAATGAATATTAGGAATGCTATAGATTTGTTATTAATTAAAGAAAGATATCAAACAATCCATTATGTTGAATCAGATTTAGAATATGATTTTGATCAATATATGAAATTATTTGATGAAAATAATAGTGAAGATAAAGTAGCATTTTTTATTCATTATCAGGATAATATGTACCGGACAGATCTCTTTTCATGTGACATTGACTGGTATAATTTAGTTATTCCAAGATGTCAGTCCTGGGAAGAATTTAAACAAGTTGCTCCTCACACTAATTATATTTTGGAATATTGGTTTGGTACGATTGTAAACAATAAAACCAAATCTGAAAATATTATTTTCATTAAAGATTTTAAAGTTGATAATAAGTGGACTCAGGCCCATTATGTTGATTGGGATACTATCGAAAGACCAAGTTTAGATTTTGCCGATGCACCAGAAGTATTTCATAATAGTAAAAATCGTCATAACAGCTTTAAGGTAGTTTTGGAATCTCTTTATAAAAATAAAAAAGTCAATCCATTAATTGTTGAAGTTGGAGTAACAAGAAATCCAGGAAATTTAAGTGATGGAGATTCGACATCGATCTGGGCTTGGTATATTGCAAAATATGGTGGTTCGTATCATGGCTGTGATATTAATAAAGATAATTTATTAAAATGTGCAGAAGTTTTAAAGAAATGGATAACAGGATCAGATAGATCTACGTCTGTTGCTCTAACTCATAAAGATGGAATTGAATTTTTAAGAAATATAAAATATGACAATATTGATTTATTATATCTTGATACAATTGATTGGGTAAAAGGTTCGTACGATTCTGGAATATACCATTTAAAACTGTTATTAGAAGGTATTGAAAAAATCTCAATAGGTGGTTATTTGTTACTTGACGACACCTTTAATATAGATTCATTCGAAGGAAAAGCTGAACTTGTTATTCCATATTTACTTGGTCATCCAAGTTTCACATGTATTCATCGAGGTTATCAATTTATTTTTAGAAGAGACTGTTGAGGAAAATTATGGACAATTTTGAGGTTCAAGAATTAATTTTCGAAGTATCAAAATATCGCAGCGACATATTGAAAGATATAGATAAATTATTTGCCGCATTAAAAGAGAATCATAAAGATCTTGCCGCTAAAAAAGAACTTACTGAAAAAATTAAAGAATTTTCTGGCGTAAAACAAGTTGTTCTAACTTTAAAAACAGAATATACTAATGCATCTGTAATACCAATTTATAATCAAATAATATCTACAGATCTTATTAATTTATTAAAAGATTTCGAATCTGGAGAGAATCTTAAAAATCTAAATGTAATTGAAGAACCATCGAAATATATTAAAAAAGTATACATTATTATAGGAATTGATTTAATTAATATGTTTTCTCCAAGAGAATTAACATCAATTCTTTTACATGAACTTGGACATGTATATACTTACACTTCAAATCTTCCTAGATTATTATTAAATGTTTTTCAAAAACTTGTTGGATTTGCTGGAGAAATATTCAAAACACCAATTTTAGCAATATTGAATCTTCTTTCTCTCCCAGCATACTTGATTGCTAGTTTAATTATTATTACTTTAACTCGTTCGCTTACATTTCTAGAACATAAAGCTGAATATCGGGCGGATCAGTTTCCAATTAAATATGGGTATGGTGATGAGTTTGTAAAGGTTCTTCATAAACTTCATAATAAACAAATTGAAATAAAAAAACATTTAACATGGTATGAAAAATTGTGGAATTTTATCAATAGTTGGTTTGTGCCATCAACCCATCCTACCAGTTCGAAACGAATTAATGAAATGTCTGATAAAATATTAGATGATTATAAGAAACTTTACCCAAATTTAGATAAAGAATTGAATATTATTTTAAAGGATATTAAACACAAGTGAGGTGATAATAGTATATTATGAATATAACAGGATATGGTCAATATTCGAAAGCAGCCGCTGGAATTAGAGATCCTAAGAAAAATATGAATTCTCAATTAAAATTAATTTTTATTTATCCGATACTTATTGCTGATAGAATAAAAGTTCAGAGTACTCCACCATTTGAACAACTTATAAGAGATTTCATTTCTGTTACATTTTTATCGGATTTATTTATTGAGAATGCTTTTACTATTATAGGAACAGCTAATCAGATTCGTCCACTTTGGGACGAGCAAAATAAAACAATAGATCCTATTAGTGGAATCTTGAGGTTTCAAGCGGCACAGCAAGGAATAAGTTCTGCTGGTTATGGAACATCTTCTCCAAATTATAATGTTGATGCTGGTTATTCAGAAAAACTTCAGCAAAAAATTAATCAAAAAACCGCAACAATTCAACAATTGCTCAAGGTTGACCCGAAATTCGCAAAATTCAGACCTTATATTGAGACAATTACAATGGGCAATATGATTGAGGTGCCGGTTGTTATTGGCACTTCATCATTTCAAGTTGATACTCTAACTCTTATGTGGGTTTTAATAGCGTCAATTGGTTTAAATCTTAGTCTAGATTCTGAAACAAACATTGGTATTATATTTAAAGAATTAGAGAATTTAGATGAAGAAAAATATTGGCGGTTATTGAATAATTTAATTACAGATCCAACAGTTCGACAAAATCTTGGTAGTTGGTTCCAAAGAGGAGTTATAGGAGTTTCAAGAGGGATTGAACGAGTTACTAGACGATTTAATATACTTCCAGGGATTCAGCACGCGGCAAGTAATAAGAGATTTAAAGTTCAATCTCAAATCGATAATGAACAAAAACTTATCACTCAACAACAATTTGCGCCATTATATTTAAATCAAAATAATCTAGATCAAACTAGAACATATTTTAAATTTGTATTAAATCGAACTTTATCAGAAAGACGGTTTGGACTTGGTGACACAGATGAGATGACAAGTCGAGTAAGAGTACAAGATGCTAGTCTTGGGTCTCATTCTTCCAGATATCGAGATTTTTTAATAAATAGTTTTATTGATATTATGTCTACAACCGGAACAGTGTTATTATTATCAGTAGGTAATTTGATTAGTATTTCTTCAAGTGATCTAAATATTGTTAATGTAAAAAAAGATACTATTGACGATAATTTATTTGATAATATAACTAATATTGTTGGAAAATTATTTGCAAATATTAATGATAGTTTCCGACAAGAGAATATGAAAGAAAAGATAGAGTCATTAAAAGATTTATGTTCAATAGATAGTGTTGAAGTTATTGAAAATGTAAATAACTGGGCGGGCGAAATATCAATTTCAACACCTTCATTTAGCTCTCAAGAATATTTACGATTTGTTGACTTATTTGAAAAATCCAACGGAATTAGTAAGTCGTCATCCTTAAAATTAGAGAGACAACTACAAACTGTTATTTCTAATACTTTTTTAACAGAATTTAATTCAAACCTGATTGTGATTAAAAATCTTATTAGTCAAGTAATTAAGAATTTTATTAAAGAGTTTGTAGATGAAGAGAATCAAACACCCCAGAGTCAATTTATTCTTGATGATCTTGGAATTGCGGACAGAAGTAAAATTTTGGGACAGATTATTCCAGCATTTCATGGTGGACTAACAGACATTTTTTATTTCTTATTTTTAGCAAAATTTCAAGAGGTGTTATGTAGATTTATATCAGTTGCAGATGTTGAAATTGAAAAATCTGTGAATGAAGTAACATCTTGGCCGAATTATACTCTAGTACTTCCTGTTGAAATCGTTGTAGCTTTGCATGCAGCAATTATGGGCAAAAGCTGGAAGCACATGCTATCTGGTGGGCAGATTGGGAGATCATTGCGGCCAAATTCTACACCACTAGCGAAAGAACAAATAAACATGCCCGATATAAATTCTACATACATAAAAAGTATTGTGAAATTTATTGCTCAACGATTGAATGTGCCAAATTTGATAGTAGTTGATTCAAAAAGGGGAGAGGTCCATTATCAATTAATGAATCAATCCGATGTAAATAAGACAAGAATTCAAACATTAGCCACATTTATACAATCTAAAGTGGACAGACCATTAACTACAACATAGTCTTAAAATTATTATTAGGAGGATTTTCAAATGCAATTATCTTTTGACAATTACAATTTAGATGTGATGAGAGATGCAAAAACGGCTCTTACAAAAATTCAGGAGTCGAAAGAAAAGAAAAAAGATCATATGACAATTATTCAAGAAGGTATTACTAAAGCTACTGCCGGCGCAGATTTTTTTGAGCCATATGATGCCTTAATTTGGGAAGGCAAAGTTAAAATTGATATGCTTTATTTTGATCAATTTTTACAGAAAATAGAAGAGTCTGATGAACTATATAAAGCTCTTGGTGGATATTTTAAAAATATTCGACAAATCTATGAATTTGTAAATCTAAAGCCAGAAATTTATGGCAAAGGTTTAACTTTCGAAATTTTAGAGAAATCTAATGAAGTTCAGCGGCAAACTCTATCAACGATTATTTATGAATATTTTGACAAGTCATTTTATTCTTTGACGCCAGAACAAAGATCTGAAAAATATCTTGAAAAATCAAGAGAGTTAGCCAAGACTCTTATAAGTGAAGGAACAAATCCAGAAGAAGCAATGGTATATAGTACAAAAGTTAATATAGTGGAAAATCTTCTAACTCGAATTGCTTTTCCATTTGCTGTTAAATCTAGAGTTGATTATCTTATCGAATCTGCTGACTATAGAAAAGTTTTTGATCAGGAAACATTGGTTAATTTAGTAGAATCATTTAATAATAAAGTGTATAATATTGCAAAAGTGGTTGCTGCTGTTGTTTAATTTTTTATTATAGAAGGAGAGTATATTGTGGGCAATCAAGTATTGACGATTTATAATCAATTAGATAAAACAATTCAAGCAAATCCAAGTTTACGAACTAAACTTCATGGTGAATTGAGTAGATTAATATCTACAACATATACACAGTCTATGAATTCTGATGAAGGATATTGTTACAAATTCACCATTCCAACAACAGCAGTAATGAATCTTTTTACACTATTACAGCTTGACCCTAAAGTGGTGGGGAATGCGTTTCAAGCTGATTGGAAATTTCCAGACAATGCGATGATGTATAATGATTCGTATTATCAAATACTATTATTGCTAGTTTATTATGGAATTAAAAAGAAAGATGATCAAATGATCAACAATTCTTTATTCCTATTACTACAGAAACTTTGGAATGGTCGAAAATATGCATATATTAAATATTGTGATAAAAGAGTTATGAAATATGTTATAGCTCACTTGGTTAATAAAAAACACAATGTTACAAAATTTGATTCGCCTTTGGCTCTTTTAAAAGATTATTATATTCCAACTTTGATGAAAAAATATCGTCCTGAGATTATGAAAGATGTATATAGATTAAGACAATTATTTATGCAAAGTTGGGCCAGAATTGATCAATTATTTGTTTTTAATCCAGTCATAGATTCCGAATCTGGAGAGAAAAGAGCGCAGGGTGGTTTATTGCCGCTGTATATGAAGGCAAAACAAAACGGGCTATTTTTAACAACCCCAACAATTATAAAAGGAGATGATGAAGAAACAGGATTTGATCAATATTCAACTATTCATAATAGGGATGAAATAGTCACTTCTACTGCAGATTTTATTTCTATGAATGCTAAAGCACAATATCCAAGTTCTTTCATTGCAGAAATAAATAAAATAACAAAAGTTTCTACAAAAGTTATTGAAACGATGTTATCCGCTTTACATAATCATAAAAACTACGACATTATTCATGACGCATTGTCTATTATTTTATCTCGTACTAATGTATCTGATAAGAATGATATTTGTAGTAAAGATTTTATGATAAATGTAAAAAGGAATATTGTATCATCAAAAAATACAGAAGAAATTCGTAAAATGCAAAAGATTTTAAATGAACTATCTTTTAAGATCTTTAAAGAAGATTTGATGTTAGATTTCAATAATTATGGAAAAGCTCAACAAATGCAAATTTGTAATGTTATTCTGTATGGTTTAATCTATAATTTAAAGAAGCACAATTGTCAGGGGTTAGTTGATATTATGTGATTTAAATATGTTTTTATCCGGCAAGATCTAGTTTCAGATCTTGCCGGATGATGGAGAAAAATATGGGAATACTTGAAAATGTAACAAGTGGAATATTTAAAAATTCTGGTGGATCGATATTGGGTGATATGTTTGGATATGAAGGGGCAACGCTCACATCATATTTAGATACAGTATTTACAGATAAATCATCTCAAGCATTGAAATACTTTTATCAACAATTATATCGCGATTTTTCACCAGATATTAACGGTTATACATTAGTTTTTTTTATTCCACCACACTTGTCTGGTTATCATAAATTAGTAGATAGTAGTCATTATAGTCAAGCTAATAAAGATAGTTATATGAATGTTGTTGGTAAGATTATGACATTTGCTGCTATAGACTTTACTCCACCACAAAGTCAGGTGCGTTCTGAATCAATCTCATTGAGAAGCGGAGCTGTTCCGATAGCGTCAGAAGTGTCAGAAACAGATACATGTTCTATAACATTTGTTGATAATCGACAATTAGATATATACATGTTTCATCATATTTGGGTCGAATATATTCGGGAAATTTTGGAAGGAACTATTGAGCCACAACATAGATATTATACTGATCCAGAAGAAAATCCTAATGAAGTTAAGATTGTTGATGGTGAAATAGATTATAGATATGGTTGCATAGATTATGCTGCTTCTTTTTATATAGTAAAATATCGTCCAGATATGAAAACTGTTACTTTTGTAAGTAAGTGTGTTGGAGTTTTTCCACAGAGCTTGCCGAATAAAGAACTCATTGGTTCACGAATGACAAATGAAATGGTGACTTTACCATTTACATATTCATGTAGTGGTTATAGAGAAGCATTATATACTGAAAGAAATTCATCATCTAATATTAGCGAACATTGGCTCTTTAATGAACTTGATGAAGTAGTTCAAAAATTTGCTTCTCAAGATGAAAGTGGAATGTTTGGGGGATTTCTTGGTGGAGTATTGAACACTGCATTGGGTTCTTCAACTGGAGCTTTAAAAAATCTTACCGGCAATGCTGCTAAACTTGGTGGGATTGTTGGTAGTACTGTTAGTGGTGTAAAAAGTATGTGGGGAAGTGTAAAAGGAGTAGCAAGATCTGATGGATTTCAAGATATTTTTAATATATCAAGTAAAAAATAATATAGTGTGGTAGGGAGCTTATAGAAATTATGGCAAATTTATTACCAACATTAAGTTATACAACTCCAGAGGAATTTATAAACTATTATTATGAACAATTAAAAACAGAGTTAGGTGTATTTGATTTACAAATAAGTAAAGTTGGATTCGTTGGTTTTTTTATGAATCTATTAGGATACACTCACTTTGATTTAAAACAATACTATGATAGTCTTTTTAAAGAGGCATTTATTGGAACGTCCCAAACCGAAGAGAGTCAATATATTCATGCATCAATATATGGTTATATCCCTACTTTTGCTACAGCATCCTCTGCTGTTGGAACCATAGAGTTTGATATGGTGAATTGGTTGCCTCGTCGACCTTATGGAGTTGTTCGAAGAGAAGTTATTGTGGGGTATAGTAGTTCTTCTGGAACTATCACTCAGATAGATGCCAAATTTTTTATTAATAATTTTCAATTTACTATTGATTCAATATATAAATTCATTGAAATTGAAGATAATGGGGTTTATTCTTATTCTGCTGATATTATTACTGCGGATGGTACAAAAATGTCGATTCCGTCCTCCACATCAATCATATCAGTACCACTTTATTCTACTACTCAATATTCTCAAAAAGAAATATCATTTGTGCTCAAGCCGTATAATTTTGGGGCATTTCAGACATATTATTTTGGGATTGATTCCGGATATTATCTTTCGGATTTACAAGTTTTTGTAACTCCACCAGGATCAGCTGTTGAAGAAGAATATCAAATAAAATATACAAAATATCTTGAAAAAGGAGATAGTAAAAGTGTTTTCTTGCGTAAAATAACATCAACTAGCTATGTTATTGAATTTGGATCTGGAATCAGGGGAAACTGGATTTCTGGAGCTTCAATTAGATTAATTATTAAATCTACAAGAGGTACTTCTGGAAATCTTATTGATAAAACAAATTTAAAAATTCAAATTATCGGAAATGTATTAGCATATGATTATATGTATTCTCCTAGTGGGGATTTAATTCCTTCTGGTTCATTACCATCTGTATCTCAACAACCATTGGTAGATTTTGAATATTCTGAAGCTGGATTAGATCCTTTAAGTGGTGAAGATTTACGAGATGCAATTGTCAATTTTATTCAAACACGTGATAATATGATGAGTCAACAAGATTTTTATAATATTGCTAATGATTATTTTAATGACTTTAAATTTCTTTTTAAGAAATTTAACGTGTTTGATAATATATTTCATCTTTGTCGGGCTTATCGAGATAGAAACCAAGCAATTTGTTACACTCTTAATCATAATGAACAAGTATTGGATTTAAATTCAACCTCTGATATTTCATATGTTCCTACCGCAACCGCTGTTGCTGGTGGATCTCTTTCTGATGATACTTATGGTTATTTTGTAGTAGCAATAGACGAATGGGGACAATCTGCACCATCTACAGTCGTAACAGCTACCACTAGTGGAACAGACAATTCTGTAAAAATTGATTGGTCTGCTGTGCCATACGCTACAAAATATAGAGTATATGGAAGATTTCCAACTTTCAGAGATCAATATTGGGAAGTAAACGCGCCAACTGTAACATATACAGATGATGGAACTGATGGCACAGCCGATATTGAACCAATTACATATGAACTTCAACCATTGTATTATAGACCAACATTTACAATAAATTCAGAAGCTTTTATAAGTCCTTTTATTTATAAAGGAAATACTCGCATGAATTATTACTGCGGGTATATATTAAAAGATTTATCTCGTATTGATTTTGCAGATATTGTTATTGATCCAGCTATTATTGGTA
Organism: uncultured Nitrospiraceae bacterium; assembly: GCA_964520685.1. Classification (GTDB taxonomy): domain Bacteria; phylum Hydrogenedentota; class Hydrogenedentia; order Hydrogenedentales; family SLHB01; genus UBA2224. Next base: position 11,101 of record CAZFOG010000029.1, read on the forward strand.
CAAGTTTTGATATTCCTGTTGTTTATCTTAATTTAGATTATAATGAAACAACTTATAAAACGACCATTCGACTTAAATCATATCAAACCATTAGTAATTTAGTATTTAATATTTCGATTTATGGTGAGAATTTAGATATTGATAATAGGCGAATGAGCTGTTTCCCATTATCTGGAAACGAATTTACGTACATCTATGATAACTCTGATACGTTTGGACTTTTTGAAAGTGAGATCCAAATTGAAATTAGATGCGGTATATCAGATTCTGTTTTGACAAATAATTATAGTACTTTTAATACTGTTGGAGCAAATGTTCTAAAAGTAAAAGTTAATGATGCGTCTCCTTATTCTGGATCATTTACAACAATTACGATGACTGCTGGAGCAGCGGTTACTGCTGCAACATTAGTAACGGAAATTAATACCCAATTTGGTCGCACTATTGCATCATCTTACACTGATGATGATGGTAATATACGGATTAAACTAACTCCCCCAGCTCTCGCCGGTGTGGAAACGGTACAAAATATATTTATTGCTTTAACTGGATCGACATGTCTAACTGTGTTGGGTTTAACTGGTAATAATTCTGCACCTGCAGTGTTGAATGGTCCTCTAACTACACTTAAATTTACGAATACTACCAATAAATTCTATCAATTAGAAGACATTTCTGATCAATTAACATTAGTTAGATATCAATCTGGTCAAGACTCTTATGTTGTCAATATTCCAGTTATGTATAATGCTACATTCATAACTGATCCAGATTATTATCTTGATAAATTTAGAAATTTCATTATGACAGCGGTTTTTAATGAAAACAGAATGGTGACAGATAATGTTCAGTGTCGATTCTTAAATTCATATTATATTACTTCTCCATTTATAGAAGCTGTATTTTTACAAGGAGGAGAAATATTTTCTGAAGTGTATTATAATTATTTAGAACCTGTGATTGATACTCGAAATACTCCACCAACAATTGCATTAACTGGACAGAAATTTAGAGTAGGAACTGCTGGAGTCGATGCTTTTACTGGTCATAATAATGAGATTGCAACTTATACTGGTTCGGGATGGAGTTTTTATTCTCCTGTTTATTTAGCTGGGTTACAAGAAGATTTTGTTCTAGATTCAGATACAAATATTTGTTATAGATGGGATGGTACAAATTGGATAAGTTTACCAGTTATAAAGTTACCATTTAAGATGAGAGTTGAAGTTAAGTGTGATAAAACATACATTCAAAGAAATTCAGTAGATTTGCCTACTGAGAGAGAAAATTTGATTTTAGCAATTGCTGAATATTTACAGAAGAGTTTTTCAGGATCAAACGTAGTTTTTTATAATAGTTTAATAATTGAGTTTGTTCATACTAATCGAGCATATGTTAAGTCTGTGAAGGTATATGTAACAGATTCATCAACTGTACCAAATAAAATTGATAACGGAATAGAAGTGTTAAGTGATAATACAATTTTAACAAATTTAAAGAACAAATTAGACATAGTAAAATATTCACCTTCTATGATTCATTGGGATGTTGAAAATTTAGATATTGTAATGTCAATTGAGTAGTAGGTTTTAAATCGGCAAGATCTCTTATAAAAAATTGTAAGAGATCTTGCCGATGAAATTGGAGGCGAAATAAATGATAATAAATGCTCCACAGCAAACAAGTCCAGAAGCGGCGAATCAGAGTTCAATAATATTATCTAATTTATTAAATACAGATAAACAAACATTGAATACGATTCAAGAAGCTAATGGAATAGATATAACAGAAGACAGAGTTTCTGAGTGGATAAAATGCCGCCAGAACCCTCTTTATTTTATTCTTAATTATGTATATTTTCAAGAATTTGGTGGAAAACAATTATATTCAAAAGAATATATGCATGCTAAATTTAGAAGAACAGTACGAACTGTTTTTAAATATCATATGGTGATCTTGATGGCTTCGCGCCAGCTCGGAAAGAGCACTATTGCAGCTGGCATCTTATCATGGGCTTTAACGTTTTTTCCATCGAATCGCGCCGCTATCTTTAACTTTCAAAAAATGGCGGCTCAAGAAAATCTTAAGAAAATTAAATTTATAATGAAACATCTTCCTCCGTGGATGAAAGTTCCGAATCTTTCTAAAAGTGAAATAAAAACATATTTGGAATTGGTAAATGGATCAAGAGTAGACACATTTTATCCTTCTACTACAGCTTCACCAGATACGTTATCTCGTTCACTATCAGTTCCTGTAATTTATGCTGATGAAGTTGCGTTCATTCCACATATGGAAGAAATATATGGAGCAGCACAGCCCACTCTTTCTAAAGCGAGAGAGCAGGCAATACGAAATGGTTATCCATATATGATTCTTATGACATCAACTCCCAACGGTGTTGAAGATGATGGAAAATTTTTCTATGAAATGTACGATAGAGCTGTTGAATCTGACAATTTATTTGTGTTAGATGCTGAAACTGGAGTTGAAGATTGGGTAGATTCAGCAGATGAAATTGTTAATGACGTTTCTAAAAATAGTTTTATTAGAATTAAATATCATTGGTCTGAAGATCAAACAAAGAATTTAGATTGGTATGAAAAACAGAAAAAGGAATTAAATTTTAATCAACGAAAAATTAATCAGGAACTTGATCTGTTATTCGTTGGTGGTGCGAACTGTATCTTTGATGATAATACCCTTCAGCGTATGATTTTCGTTAATAGAGATTCTGTTGTTAATCTTAAACATCAAACTAAATTGGATTTATTTACTTCTAATTTTGATCAAAAAGATTATTATTTAATTGGAGTTGATACTGCAAGCTCTATTAAAGGTGCTTTTAATTCAATTGAAATATTTTCTTATAAGGATTTTCAACAAGTCGGAGAAATGAATGTTCGATTAGGATCTTTAGTTAAATATGGTGAAGTTGTTGATGATCTTTTTAAATGGCTTTATAAAATTGTTGGACAACGAATTTTATTAGGCATAGAAAACAATTCTATTGGTAAAGCCATTGTTGAACATTTGTTATATCATGTTAAAGATTTTAATTATATTCCACATCTTTATAAAGATCTAAAAAAGAGTGAGATTCCTGGTCAGAACATTGATATGACTGAACATGAATATGGAATTAATACAAATGCCAGAACAAAAGAATTGATGGTTTCCTTATTTTATGATGCAATTGTTGAAGATCCATCTAGAGTTAAGTCACAAGATTTGATTGGTCAGATGAGTGCAATTCAACGAAGTAATCGTGGTACGATCAAGAGTGATACGTTTTCGGATATGTTCATGAGTGCATGTTTTTGTGCATACGTTCGGAAAATGACGCAACTCCAGATCGCGCCGCTATTAGAATATTCAAATGTACAAATTTCACAGAACTTCTTTTCAAGTATTAAATCTACAGCAGAATTAATGAATACAAAATTAATAATTCAAGCTGATAATAAAAATCAAATTAGTAATTTTATTGATAAACCAAAAACAGTTCAAGAAGATGATATGTTAACTCAACAGTATCATCAACAAAAATCTGGTGATAATCAAATTAATGCAGATGATTGGCGGACATTTATGCCAATTATATCTCCATTTGATTAATTTTTTTAAAAAAATAAAAGAGGTTAATATTAATTATGGCAAGAAATATTCCAGGATTGAACAATCAATTATATAAACCAATGGTTACAGCAAGAGGAGCAGCTGCAGAAGATGAGTATATGAATTACAAATCAGTTGTTAGCCCATTACAGAAAAAATTAATGTATCCAACAATGCTGGGTGCAATGTTTGCTGATCCTATGTATGCTAGGCCATTGCTTGAAAAATTTGGTCCTAAAGGACTTGCTGCGAAAGTTGATGCCAGTGGTGCGCTTGGGGCAATAAGTGGATTATCAGTACTTCTTCCTAGAGCTCTGTCCGAAGGATACAAATCTAGAAAATTGGCACATGAGAGATCGTATGCTAAACAATTGGGAGCAGTTGGTTCTGCTTCTAGACTTCTTGATAGCTTAAGTAGTCTTCGTAATCTTATGACTTTACCGGGATATACTGCACAAATGTTAGGTTATGGATCTGGATTACTCAAACACACTCCACGTCTAGAACATTTTTTAACTGGTCAAGCTGGTAATGTTCTAAAAAAAGGGGCTTCTGGTGCAAATACTGGTGGGATTTTATCATCTGCGTATGGTGGAGCAAAAAATCTCGGTGATTTTCTTACTGGTGGTCATGTATCAGGGGCAATTGCTGCTGGAGCTAAAAAAGGTGGAATAGCAGGTACATTATCATCTGGTGCTGGTTTATTAGATAAAGGAATTTCTGGTTTATTATCTTCACCTTCTGGGGTTATGTTTGGTCTAATGGGTGCACAGATTGGTTTAGGAATTTATAAATCCATTAAGCTAGCTAAACTTCAACCAAACAGACAACCACCTGATAAATTTGCTAGGAGATTTTATAGTCCATCTCCATCGCAAACAGCTATTAATAGAATATTAGCTTTAGCTGGTGGTGGAAAAGTTGATCCACAAACACTGTCATTTATGGTTCAACAAGTTCAGTTATCTGAGTTACAACGACTAAATATGCAGATGGCTGGACTCAGGGGAGAGTATCATTCTGAAAATGATTTTATTCGACAAGAAAAAGAAAAAGGAACTGATCGAGCTTTTGATGCATATGGCCGAGAGGTTCTTGGAGAAGATGATAGATCTGGGATTTCTAAAGTATTAGATAAATTAGAATCTGGGTTACATACTTTTAAAGCCAAATATGACCCAATTGCTCAGCTAGTTAATTTTGGTGTTGGACTTTTACAAGGTAAAATAATCACACCAAAAAGTGAAACAAGCAGAATTGCAGATGCGTATGGGTATTCTGATGAAAAAACGATGGTAAAAGATCGCGCCGAACAATTTGGTATAAGTTCGGATCAAACTAGATTACTTCACACAACCTCTAAGTCAATATTACAAATGGCACCAACATATGAAGGTAAAATGTTGGCAATCTTGTCTGCTAGTTTCGATGTTCAACGAGCAATAGCTTCAGAAGCTGTGACGATTCGTACCGGAATGGGATTTGATAAAAATATAATGTACTCTGAAGAAAAGGGCTTTTTGAGTAAAATGATATCTGGATTAACTGGAGCTTTTACTAATATTCCGGGATTGAATGCAATTGGTAATCTTATTGGTGGTGCAGGTAAATTTATTAAAGGGGCTGCAGCTATTCCTCATAAATTATTTGAAAAAGGTAAAGAAGCTATTGGTAAGACAAGAGACTATTTTTTCGGAGAAGCTTATACAAAAATAAAAGATAAAGATGAATGGGCGAAAGCTGCTGGCTTATATATTTCTAGTCAGGACAAAGCATTTGATTATATTGGTAATGGATTGCCGAATCACTTAGAAAGAATAAGATCTGTTCTTTTTGATATTTATTATGTTCAAGAAGCAATGCTTCAAGAAATGGGTGGAGAAGTTGCCAAAGCGGATGAACGGCTTATTTGGAGTCCTACTGAAAAAAGATATGTTACTTTAAAAGCGGCAAAAGTATTAGAAGAAAGTCAAAAGATTCAATTAGAAACTACTCGTGAAAAAGCTTTTCGTGAAGGTCCTCTTGGAAAAATGTTATTTATTGCCGATTTATTAAGTACACGAGCTGGTAAAGGATTCTTTAATAATTTATCTCAAAAAATTTCTGTTGAAAGATCTTTAGAAAGAATGTATGGTGCTGAAAAAGTAACAGGAGCAACTGAGATAGCATTAAGTGGTGAACCTAGTACATTTGAAACTTCAAGAGCAATGACCGAAATTTTAGCAGATATTTCTAGTATTAAAAGTACTATGGCTATGGCTGTTCATTCGATGGCTGAAATTGAATCTGAACGTCGGCTTGAGAGAACTCCAGAAGATATTGGTTGGCAAGCCAAATCAGCCTTATCAGTTGCGGGTGTTGTACTTGGTGCTCTTCTTAGTGGACCTGCTGGATGGATTGCAGCCGGGGCTTCTGGTATTGCTTTCTTAAAAGCTCGTCAAGAACGTGAAAAAGATATTCGTGAACAACGCGAACTGGAAATTGAAACGAGAAACATTCTCGAACGAGGAGTTGAAATTCAAGAAGATTATTTTAAGAAATCTTTCGATGAAAGGTATGGATTAGAACTTCTTAATAAAAGTAATAAATCTATAATTGATGGTCTTAAGAAAGTTACTAAACAAGACCAAGTGATTGATTATCTTAAAGTTATCGCTAGTTATCTTGGTGATCAAAATGGAAGTGTTTATGAGCTTCTTGAACCAGGAGAAAGAATCGCAGAGGTTACGATTGTTGATAGAGACGGTAAGCCAATTTTCTTAGATAATATTATGCCACCACAAATAACTCAACAAATTCTTATTTTAAAAGATATTCGTGATTATCTTGGTGGAAAACCATACAGCGTTTCAAATCTTCTTGATCCAAATTCTCCAGATATTGCACAAGTCCAATTATTAAATGCCGCAGCTAAAGGTGGCCCGGTTGATAAAGATAAACCAGTTTTGGTTGGTGAGCAAGGTCCTGAAATTTTAATGCCTCGATCCGCAGGAGTAATTATTCCAAATGATCAAATTGATAAATTTGCTGAAGGTGGAACTTTTAAAGGAGAAATTTTTGGAAAGATTTATCAGAAAATTTCAGATTTAGTATCAATCAATTTTGACTCTTTAAAGCTTGATATTGATCAATCTAAAAAAGAAGAAAAAGATGCTAGACAATTAACGATGTTTGAGAAACTTCAAGCTTTAAATGAAAGAATGAAAGCGAAAGAAGAGAAGTCATGGAAAGCTAGTGTTGTTAATCTTTTAACTGGTATATTAAAGAAACCAACAGAAATGCCTAAAGAAAAGAAAAAAGAAGAAAGTATTTGGAGTTGGTTATTTAATAAATTGTTAGATCCTAAGTTCTTGAAAAAATTAGGAATTGTATCGGCAATCACTGGACTTGGTCTTGCTATTTGGGCATTAATTGCTAATTGGAAAGAGATTAAAGCCTGGTTTAAGGAACATATTTCTGATCCTCTTAAACGAATCAGTGGTTGGTTAGAAGATAATGGTATGAGTCTTATTGAACAATTAAAACTTCTTGGTAGAGGATTGGTTGGGGTTGGATTGATGGCAGGTTCTGCCGCGACTGGTGGTTGGGAAAAATCTAAAGATTTTTTAAAGAAACTTAAAGGAGGTCCTAAAACACCTTCTGTTGTGGAAGCTGGTAAAGGAATTACGGCTATCGGAGAAGGTGCTAGAACGGCTGGTCAATTTATTGGTGATAAATTTACTGGTATAAGAGGTGCTCTTGCCGATTCAAAACTTGGAAAAGCTGGTCAATTTATTACTGATAAAGGTAGTAAAATTATTGAATCTGGTCTTAAGGGTTTTGAATCTATTGCTAAAGTTTTTGGAACAATTCAAAAATCTGGAGCAATACAAGGATTTAGTAAAGCCATTAGCTGGGTTGGAAAAGCTTTTGAACCATTAATCACTCCTTTAAAAATGTTTGGTAAATTGCTTGGAAAGATAGCTGTACCACTTCAAATTGTTATGACTATTTTTGATTTTGCATCAGATGCTATGGAAGGTTATAAAGAGGGTGGTTTGATGGGTGGTATAAAAGGATTTTTTCTAGGTCCTATGAAAGATGACATGGAAACCACTCTTGGTCAAGTTGGTAAATATTTTGGTCTTGGTATGTTGCTTGGAACTCCTGGCGGTCCTCTTGGAATGTTAGTTGGAGGATTTGCCGGAGCTACTGTTGGAGCTTTAATTTCTGCTCTCAAAAGTGCTTTCATGGCTTATGATGAAGGTGGTATGGGTGGATTTTTTAGTCAATTATTTATGGGTGATAAAGAAGGTGGATTATTATCAGCTATAAAAACAGCGGGCCCTTATGCTGCAATGGGTGCTCTTGCTGGTATTCCATTTGGTCCTCCCGGTATGATAATTGGAGCTGTTGCTGGTGCTGGAATAGGGGGTCTTATTGGTTGGATTGGTCAATGGGGTCTTCAAGATATTGCGACTGATATAGGTAATAGTTTTGAAAATTTTATAACCAGTTCGAATAATGCTATTATTAATATGTTTACAGGTCCAGGACAAAAATATGCAGAAGCGGGGGCTGTAGAAGGTTCAAAAATAGCATTTGGTATTGGTCCATTAATTGGTGGAATTCTTGGGAGTGTTGTTGATGTTCTTGTAAACATAGGTCAATTTGCTGGTAGAGTAGTTTATAATATGTGGATTTGGGCTAAAAATCAAGGAAGAAAAATTCCACTTATAGGCAAACTTATTGGTGGTGAAGAAGAAAAATATGAAACTGGTGATCAAGAGTTTGTAGATGATACAAAACGTGCAGAAGCAAATAAAGCAGCTCGAGACAATCAATTAGCAGGTCAGATAAAAGCCCAAGAATCTAAAAAATTAGCAATCGATCAACAACGAGTAAAAGAATTAGAAGCTAAAAAGAAAACACAACCAGCTACTCCAGCTGGAACTCCTGGTGGAACACCTGTACCTATTGCAGCTGGTGGAACAGAAACTCCAAAAACTTCCCCTGCTCCAACAGATGTTCCTTCAAATGTTCCATCTCCTCCTGGAAGTATTGCTCAAATTCTTCAAGAAGCTTCGGCAGCGACTGGGGCGCCACTTGGAATTATGCAAAAAATGGCATATAATGAATCTAGATTTGATCCAAATGCAAAAGCTAAAACTTCAACAGCATCAGGATTGTTCCAATTTATTGAAGATACTTGGAACAGTATGCTTAAAAGTAAAGGTAAGAAACATGGTTTATCTCCAGACACAAGTCCTTTTGATGCTAGAGCAAATGCTTTAATGGGTGGCGAGTTTATTCAACAAAATATAAAAGACATACAATCATCTGTTTTAAGTCCACCTCCAAATGCTGCTGATGTATATGCTGCACATTTTATGGGAGCTGGTGGCGCAAAACAACTATTCCGAGAGATTAAGAAAAATCCAAATACGATTGCTGTTGATGTTTTTCCAAAAGCGGCAAGTGCTAATCCTAGTATCTTTTATGTAGATGGTAAGACTTCTCAGCCAAGAACAGTTAAACAAATATACGAAGTGTTGGCTCAAAAAATGTCAGTTGATCCTGGCCCTGCATTAGCTAAAGCTGGTACTGGTTTAACTGCTGGTGAAAGAGTGTCCGAGCTTGGTTATAAAGCTGGAGAAAAAGCAAAAGATATTTGGGGAGTTCTTACTGAATGGGGTTCAAAAATTAAAGATGCTTTCATGGAATCTCTCACTAAACAATATGATAATAAAGTTATGCAGAAGAAACCTGCCGCGATAAAAGATGATATGAAAGCTGATATTGTTAAAGGAGTCACTCCTAAAACAACTCCTGTTACTAATACTGATGTAAAAGCGACTGAAGGCATTAAAAAAATATCTAATGAAGAATTAGGATATTTCCAAGTATTATCTGATGATGATAAGTTAAAGTATCTGAAAGATAATTATCCGACCGGTCGACCAATTCCTGGAGATTTAAGAAATGAAGCCAAACGACTTGGATATTTGACCTCTGAATCAGCTAGTACTATG
>CAZFOG010000029.1:20829-25973 GCA_964520685.1 uncultured Nitrospiraceae bacterium
AAGAAATGAAGCCAAACGACTTGGATATTTGACCTCTGAATCAGCTAGTACTATGAAAGCTGATATCGTTAAAGGAGTCACTCCTAAAACAACTCCTGTTACTAATACTGATGTAAAAGCGACTGAAGGCATTAAAAAAATATCTAATGAAGAATTAGGATATTTCCAAGTATTATCTGATGATGATAAGTTAAAGTATCTGAAAGATAATTATCCGACCGGTCGACCAATTCCTGGAGATTTAAGAAATGAAGCCAAACGACTTGGATATTTGACCTCTGAATCAGCTAGTACTATGTATGGGGCTATTAAGAATCCTACACAAGCGACTGCTGCAATAAAAGCATCAAATGATAGATCTGTTGATAAAACAGAAGCGGATGAAAAAATTAAACTTAAAAAATCTGAAGAGGAATTAAAAAGATTGAGTTCAGTAGTTTCTAAACCGGTTTCTCAAAAGGTTATTCCAACTGGTGGTTCAACCCAATCAGTTCCTCGTCAATCTGGTAATTTGGGGACTAGTATTTCTGGTCCAATTGATGATCTTTTGGAAACTTTATTTAATCATACGTTATTGAATGATTTGAATAAAATTTATCCAACTTCTTATGTAGTGTAAATATTTAATTCGGCAAGATCTGGATGTGATTATATGTCCAGATCTTGCCGGATATAGAAAAATTATAAAAATGGAGAATTCTCATGGCTGATTCTTTCTTTGATAAGGCTAAACAATGGGGGGCGGGAGCTGTCACATCTCTACAAACATCAGCATCAAATGCTGCAACTGGAATTTCTAATGCAGCATCTATTATGTCTTCAAAATTTGGAGACGCATTTTCTAATCCAACTGGCATGGTTACTAAACAAACAAGTACTAATGAAAAGACTTTAACAGAATTATCAAAAACTATGATGGATGCCTTTAAAAAAACAGGTTACGATTTATTTCCGATTGGCAGACCATGCAAATTTAATGAACAGGTGGATAAATATCAACGATTTGGAAATTATCTCAGAACAAAAATGAGTGTTATAGATCTTATTCCAGTAGATTATGGTTTTGATTTTACTAGAATGGCGAAAATTGTTGGACTTCAAAAAGGGGAAGTTACCCCTGAATCTGCTGGTGATATGGCAAATATGTTCAATTTAGGTTATAAAGATCAAATAAATATATATGGTCGTATATTAAAGTATCATGGATTATCAGATAATTATGCCGGTATAAGATTATATACAACTGACGATACTACTGCAAATGATACAATACAGATTAGTTATAAAGACAGTACTTTCCAGGGTGCTGCGAACGCTGTATCTGAAATTGGGCAAGGTATGAAAGATGTTGCCGGGTCTTTGTTTGGATCTGATAAAGCAGAATTTCAAAAGAAAGTAGTTGCTGCGACAACGGAAGCTTCTGGAAAAATGGCAGGAATTGCTGGTGCTGGCCCAACGACTCAACAATTGATTAAAGATCTTACTAGTGTTGCTGGTGATATGATAGTATCTGGAAATAAAATGACATTCCCAAAGATATGGCAATCTACCACATATGCTGGAAATCTCAGTGTAAATATTAGATTAGTATCACCATATGGTCATCCTAAAGCTATTAAAGAATTTATTTTAAAACCGTTGTCATACTTGATTCTTTTATCTGCTCCACAAACTATTAATGGTGTTACATATGGTGGAAGTATTCCTTTGACAATCCGTGCTTATGGGTTGAATTATACTGTTCTTGGATCATTAGCTTCTATTACTTTTCGAAGAGGTGGAAGTGATACTAGTTTTAATCTATACAGACAACCATTGACAGTTGATCTTTCTCTAGAATTTCAAACATTATTTGATGCTTTTGCAGTTTTTGATCCTGGTCCAAATCCTTCTAAAAATACTTCATTAAAATATGATTCTGATATCTTTAACGATCCGTCATTAAGTGATCCAAATGATCTAGGAAGATTTGCTTATGATAAAAGTAGTTCTCTTCATATGATGACTTCTCTTGGAACTATTTTAACATCACTTAAACCAATTGGATTAATGGAGCCTAATATTAATCCTCAAGTATATGGGGCGTTTGATATTCCACCAAGAGATGATATTCCAGATCTTGCCGCATTTACCCCCATAACTGGTAATTTAGGAAGTGCAATTTCTGGAGCGGTAGATAGTATCGGTAAATTTGGGTCATTAATTACCAATGCCCCAACATTACTTAAACAAGGGTTGGCGAATGCAGTATATAGCACTGCAAAAGGTTCTATTGGTTCTATCGCTGGTTCCGCTACAAAATACATTGGTAATGTCGGTGGGGCAGCTAGTAAAGTTGTTAATACTATAAGAGGAAATCTTTTTTAAACGGAGAAAATTATGAGCGTGTTTGCAGATGCATATTCTCGGTATTTAACATGTAATTTTAATTATATTACAAGATCTAAAATGTTTCGTAAATATTTCAGAACTTCTGTTATTTTTATGACAGATCCAAAATTTATGACAAAATCCTTTATAGATAATATCGATAAGTTTCCAAAATATCCATATTTTTTTCATTTAATAAAGGAAACAGAATCAATTGATCTTGTAAAAATTTACAATTCATCTATGGATAATACTACAGAACTTGTAGAATCTATGGTTGGGACTTCTCAATTGTCAAAAAAAGAATTATATGACACTGTTCCGATTTTAGCAGATGATTTTTTAGAGGAATTATGTTTTCAATTTTCATTTATAAGTAACACTACAAATCTCTATAATTATGATTTGATACTTCGATCTTTTGTTTCTGAGTATCAATACCGCAATTTTTTTAGTGATCTGTATGATAATTTATTTTATTCAACAGATCAAGTTGTTGGTGATACTGCTGGTTTGGAGAATAAAGCTTTTAATTATGAGTATATTTTATATGCTTGTTTGTATAGTATTATATTATCTTCACATAATATATATGCAAGAACATTAATGTATTTAACATATATTAATTCAAGTGGAGCGGTTGCTGATAGAGTTGATAAGAATGCCATGTTAACAGGATTTCAAGAATTTATAACTAATTACCATTCTAATATGTCCATTGATTTAGCAGATATTGTTGGAAAATCAATTTATGACTATCAAAAAATTTCTTCATTGATGATGCAAAATCTTCAAACTGTTGTTGATAATAAAATACTTGATGGATCGACTGGGTTATATAATGCTTTTTTACAATTAATGAATAATGTTGAATCTTTATTACCAGCAGAATTAATCTCTTCAAATGTTGTAAATCAGTTAAATGCTTATATTGCGGTTGATGCCGTTTCTAAAAGTTTTGATGACGCAACAATTGTAGATCAAGTTCAAATGTCTGCAGAAACACTTTTTGAAGAGGATACATTCACAGATTATATCGGTAAAATTTCTCAAGATGAACTTAAAAATTATTTATTTTTATGTTTTTTATATAAGTTCTGGCCGGTAAAATTTTTAAATATAATGCAATTAACTCTAAAAGAATATGTTGAAAGTTACATTAAATCTTCAAATGATAATACCCGAACAAGAGAAGATTATGCCTATATATTGTCATCTTTTTGTAATAATTATATAGATTCTGCTGGGTTAAAAACATTTTTAGATAGTAATATTATTCCAACTAGTACTCTGATTACATATCCTCCTGGTACTGCCGCTCTATTCACATTTACGCCAGGGTCTACGACAGTCAATTGTGCCAATATAGCATCTCTTGCCGCTATAAATTTGCACGAATACATATATGCTTTTGGAGACGATAGGGTGTATGCTGGGCATGTGGTTTCAAAGAATGTTGGAGCTTTAACACTAACACTTGATAGTGAATATGATGGTATAATTTCAACATCCAATGTTCAAGCATATAAATATTCATTTGATACAACCACATATTTATATAATGTTGGAATGAATTATAATATTGCTGAATATGGGTGTTTAATGTATTATGATTTTGTTCTTAATACATTTTTAGCATCTACATATTATGATACATTTATAGAAGAATTAACTGAAGCTATTTTTGTTAATCTTAGAAATACTGGTCATATTGAATATACGTTTGATTGGTATAGATATCATGATGTTATAGATATTTATTTTAAAACATATATGAGATGGAAATTATTGGATGTTTCTACAAGATATGTATTATCCAATTTTTCGAGCGCAAGAGCTAAGTTTACTCATAATAGTCCATATGTTTATTGTGCGAATATTGAAACTTATAATACAATAATAAATGGAGATTATATTTTTGCAGAAAATGATACAATTGATGAAGCAAATCAAGTTATCGCTCATATTGATTCTGTTAATTATATTCTTCAATTAACATCTCCTTATGCAGGATCATCAACTGTGAGTGATACATATACAAATGTTTATGGTTTTACTTCTAGTTCTGTACCTCTGTTTAATAATGTTACTAATAATTTTGCTAATAAACTTTTCCCAAAAATTTTGAGTAATTCTACAGCAAGTACAGATTATGACATTAATATAGTGTTTCCTTCTGAAACTGCTTTAAAATCTAGAATAGCATCTTTTGCGTCATCCACTTCATTTATTAGTGGAATGCATCGGTTTACTGAGAACTTTCAATTATCAACATTAACAAGAGAGATAATTTATAGTATGTTAACTGATTTTATACCGGATGCTATTTAGAACTATTTTTGATATATCTATTTTTACATAGAAATAATATTTTTGTTAAAGATATTTTGGAGGTATCTACATGTTATCAGTAAGCTTTTTATTTGAAGAAGTTTCTGAAAATTTAGCAATAGCCAATCAGAAACGAAATTATATGAAACAAAAAATGGCAATGTTGCCGCGGGCGCAATCTCAAACAGCTGAACGAGATGGATATATTAAACAGAGAGTTGCCGCATTACGAAGAATGATTGGAAAAAAAGGACAAAATGTAAAAGAAATTAATGCTCAAGTGCAGGATTATTTAAAGAAAAGATTTGCACCAGGAATGGGAGTAACCCAGTATTAAAAATAGCTTTTTAACAAAAAAATAGAAAATGGAGGCAGATGATTTTACCAGGTTATAGTTCTAAAGATCAAAAAACATTATTAAAAGCATTTGTATCAACATTTAC
>CAZFOG010000030.1:0-1986 GCA_964520685.1 uncultured Nitrospiraceae bacterium
CTCCGACGGGAAAAGGCTTTGCCCTCAACCTGTGCACTTAGTATTCGAATCCGGGCCTGTATCCGCCGCTCGCCTTTCACTGCACGGATATGGCAAGATCTTAGCAAACAACCCGGTAAACGTAAAGTCTCTTAATCTGCAGGGGGTATGCACATGCAATGGTCACGACGCGAGATTCTTGGCTCCGGCCTGGCGGCCGCGGCAACCTGGACCCTGGGCGGCAGCGCCAGGGCGGGGGAAAGCCCCGCAACACCGTCTCCCGGCCCGAAAATCGGTTTAAGTATCGCGGCGTACTCCTTCCGCGACTACCTGCCGCAGGGTGGCAAGCCCGGCAAGCTTACCCTGCATGACCTCTGCGATATGGCCGCCGCCTGGAACCTGGACGCCATCGAGCCGACGTCGTATTACTTCTCATCCGAGGAACCCGAATACATCCATTCATTAAAGGCCAAGGCGTTTCGCCTCGGGCTGGACATCTCGGGCATGCCCATCCGCAACAACTTCTGTTTACCTCCGGGGGATGAACGGGACGCCGAACTCGCGCATGTGCGCACGTGGGTGGACCATGCGGTGGCGTTGGGCGTGCCTGCCATCCGCATTTTCGCGGGCCAGCGCAAGGACCCCGAGAAGGATTTCGGGTGGATGGTGGAAGGCATGAAAGCGGCCTGCGATTACGCCGGTTCCCGGGGCGTATTCCTGGCCATCGAGAACCACGGCTACCTGACGGACACGGCGGACGCCCTGCTGCGCATCGTCGATTCCGTCGAGCACGAGTGGCTTGGCGTGAATCTGGATACGGGGAATTTCCGGGAGAAGCCCTACGACCACATGGCGGCGGTGGTGCACCTCGCGGTGACCGTCCAGATCAAAATCCAGGTTCGCACGGCCGACGGGTCGGGTACAGAGGATGCCGACTTCGATCGAATCGCCGGCATCCTCCGCAATGCGAATTACCGCGGGTACGCCGCCCTCGAGTATGAAGGCAAGGAAGACCCGATGAGCGCGGTCCCATCGTATCTGGACCGGCTTCGACAAGCCCTCAAGGCTTGAGCCACCCCCAATGCGCAGGCGCGGATTGTCCCCGGCGCGTTACGACGCCTGCGACATCCGGCGCTCGAGCGCCTTCAACGCCTGCGATACTTCCTGGTAGCCGCTCTTGTCGAGCAGTTTGCGCAGTTTGGCAATCGCGCCGCCAACCTTCTTGCCGTCGCGCGTCGTGCCGAACAAGTGCCGGCTCACCGTCGACTGCGTCAGTTCCAGCTTTTCGGCAATCTCTACCTGCGTCATCCCCTGAAAGTAGTACAAGCGCAGAATGTCCCGTTGCCGGTCCGTGAGATGCATCTCGATCAACTTATTGATTGCAGGCAGCACACTCTGGAAGAAATCCTGCAGCGCATACCGCCGCTCCCGGTCCTGCTCCGTCTCGAACCACAGATTGCGTTCAGCGGGTACATTTTCAAGGTATTTTGAACTTGTGGGAATTTCCCAGAAGTCCGCGTTGAACCCGGACATGACTACACACTCCCTTGTTGGATTTTCTGTTTTGCGTTACTTCGCCGGCTACGGGGCCGTCGCCTCCGCCTAGCGGCACAATCGCATGCCAATGGCGAAACTTCGTTCGTGCAGTTCGCATCGTGATTTCCTCCTTGCCTTGTTAATTGGCCCGTGTTTCCCGGATTCCCGGGAGAATTCCGCGAAAAAAAACGCCGCAGGCGGATTTGGGTTCGCCTGCGGCGTCTCTTGTTTGTCTGTGCCCTAGTTTATGCTATACGAGACTCCCATGAGGGCGAACCACAGGCGCAATGAATTAGCACCGCGCGCCGGACGGCACCCGTGCCGGCCGGCGACCACATGGCGGTTATAAAGTTGCGCTTGTACATTGTTCGCCTCGAGCTCTCGTTCAAAAAACCTGAACTAACCTCCACTCATCCACACATCAACCATTGAGCGGACCGTCTTCTTACCACAGCGTCTCCCCGGAAAGCA
>CAZFOG010000030.1:1996-25466 GCA_964520685.1 uncultured Nitrospiraceae bacterium
CGTGAATGAGCTGTTGACCCTGCAAGACGAGCTTAAAAGAAGCCACTCCCTTCTTACCCCTTGATATGCATACTTTCCGGAGCAAAACGCAGCCCTGCAGCACGTACATTTATGAACGGAACGGAACGCCCTTTTCTGGTATTGTTCATTTTTGTACAAACGGCCCCGGGATTACTTTCTTCACAACCTTTACATTTTCAGCGTTTTAAGGTAAATTGTTGACGTTGGCATAGCGGTTGCTTCTTTGAAGGCAGCCGAGGCTCGTCGTTTTCGCGGGGGAAACGCTGAGTATTCCAATGCCACTGGGGAATATTGCTTGTCCGGTCCCGAGGGAGTGGAAGGGACAATGGTTGGGAATGCTGAGAGGTGTTGCTGTGCAGGCTGGAACCCGAAGTGCGATCCTCGTAGTTGACGACGAAAACGGCCCTCGCCAGGCATTACGCATGTTGCTCAAGGAAGAGCACGACGTCCTTCTAGCGTGCAACGTCACGGAAGCGCAGGAGATTCTTGCGGTGCAACCCGTCGATGTGGTCATCACGGACCTGCGCATGCCCCGGCAGTCCGGCGTGGATCTGCTCAAATGGATCAAGGAGCTTCAGCCGGAAATCGAGGTTATCATCCTGACAGGATTCGGCGAGCTGGAGACAGCTATGAAGGCCGTCTCGTATAAAGCCTTCGCTTACCTCGAGAAACCCTTTGATAACGACGAGCTGCTTGGCCATGTCGAGCGCGCCTTGCACCAGCGGCACCAGGACCAGGAACGCCGCAAGTTGCAGGAACTGGCGCTCGACGCCAACCGTTTCGAATCGGTGGGCCGGTTTGTCTCGGGCATTTTGCACGACCTGGGGACCCCCCTCTCGGTCATTGGCAGCCAGGTCGACCTCATCGCCCCCGAGGAGGGGATGGCGGCCCTCGAGCGGCGCCTCAACCTCATCCGCTCGCAATCCGAGCACTGCAATACGCTTGTGCGCAAAGCCATGGGCTTCCTGCGCCACCAGACGAATGCGTTCTCGACGATCGGCCTTAACGATGTCGTGGAATCGTGCATGGACGTCGCCAAGCCCGTCCTGGTACGCCAGGGCATCCGCGTCGAAAAATCGCTCGCCTCGGACATTCCGGCCTGCTACGGCGATCTCGTGCTGTTGCGCCAGGCGCTGCTCAACCTGATCATCAACGCGTGCCAGGCCATGGAAACCCAGCAGGAATCGCGCGAGATCCATGTCCGCACCTGGGCCGAGAACGGAATGATTTGCCTCTCCCTTCGCGATACGGGGCCAGGCATCCCCGAGCAATACCGCTCGCGGATCTTTGAAGCCTTCTTCAGCACGAAAGGCGAGAAAGGCTCCGGCATCGGCCTGGCGGCCGTGAGCGACATCATGAGCAAACACGGCGGCCGTGTCGTGCTCGAAGACGTCGAAGGCCCCGGCGCCTGTTTCAGACTCGTCTTTCCCGCCTACGCCAGCGCATCCCGCCCCCGCGAAAGCTGCACCCAGGTCTGAGGCGGGCATCTCCAAAAGGCGTCCCTGCCTTTATATTCCTCGATGCGGCTACTTTTCCGGATGTGCGAAGACGGTCAGTTCGGGCGGGGCGGGGAATTGGGCGGGCTCGACAGCCGTTCCCTCCCACTCCGCGCGCCAATCCGTGACACCCTGGATGCCGACATGGTCAACCGGACCGCGTGTCAGGAGCGTGACCGTTTTGGCGTCAGGGTCGAACTGCATGTCCAGGTAAGCCACCTTCCGGTCGGTACGGAACACGAACTCCGCGAAATCGAGCCGGACAAAACTGCCGTCCACCAGGGTCATGCGCCGTACCCGGCCCGCGTTGTCGATTCGCCGCACCAGAATGCGGGCGTTGCTTTCGAGTGACAGGGGTTCGCCGGGCCGTTCGAACTGCTCGCCGAACCAGAGCTTTCGCGGGAAACTCGTGAAGTTGTGGACGCCGAACAGGGCCAACTGCTGCCACTCCGCTTCGCGGCGTAGCATGTGGGCGTCGCAATGCCCGACAAAATCTTCGGCGTTAATGGTGATTTTGGGGCCGGTATGGCGGATCCAGTACCGTTCGTGAAACCGGCGGTCCGATGGAAGCATGGCCGCGAAGGGGTCCGCAATGGGTTCTTTCGTACGCGCATAGCGCTGCAGAAACCGGGCATCCCACTCGCGATCCCACCGCATGAGTTCCGTGCGCCAGAAGAGCCGGCATTCTTCGTTGCGCACAGGATCCGCCGCCAGCTCGTAAATGGCGGCATTCGTTAAGCGCATCGTTTCCGACAATACGGCATACGGGCGGTCCTGCCGGTCCACCGCGCCAAAGTTCGAGTCTTCGCCGTATTTGGCCCAGTCGCCCTCCGGCGGGTCATCCATGTACGTATACCAGCTTGCCCCGATAAAACACGGCATCGAGGCAATCGCCGAAATGTAGGACATGTAGCCGATGCCGCGGTCGAGCTGCGTCGGCACCGACGGTGGCGCGCCGATGGTGTTCGGATGCGGCGTATCTTCGCCGCGGTACGAAAACTCGCTTATCATGATCGGAACCCCCGCCACCGAATGGACGTAGGGCACGAGCGTAAACATGGGCGTGAGCAAACGGTCCGGGACGACACTGTAGAAATTCATGCTGATGATGTCGCAGTGCGCACCCATGGCTTTCAGGACGCCCGGCGAAGGGGGCTCCCCGCTGATCATGCGCACGCCGAAGTTCAGATGGTCCGGCGCGTACTTCCGGCACGCCGCCGCGATGGTCGAAAAGGCTTTCTCGGCCACGGCGGCCTCCCAGGCAAGGGCCAGTTCCGGTACGTCCGCAGGCCGGCCCACAACCGTCAGGAAATCGTTGACCTCGGTCACGTTGTGCTTCGCCCAGTCTTGGACCAACTGGCCGGGCTTCTCGGCGTAATAGGCCCGCGCCACCTCGACGAACGCCTTCCGGAACGGCGCGTCGCGCTCCGTAAGCAGGACCCCTTCGTACCAACCCTCGAGCTGAGGCTCGTTGTCGATCCAGTACCCGACGAAATACGGGTCCCCCGCCACGGGTTCCAGCATTTCCTTCGCGTGGGCATCACAGTTCCCAGGCCATTCCGGGTCAAACACGTCATAGAACTGCACCCAGGGCGGAAAACCGGCTTTTGCGGACAGGGGCAGCGGAGGCGCGCTCCGGAAGAACGACCCTCGAACCAGGTACGGGATGCCCGCGTCTGCCGTCTCCGGCCGGTTGCTGCCCGACCTCGAGCAGTTGAACCCCCACGCTTTCAGCCGGTCAGCCGCGCGCCCCGGCACGGCGCGCATGGACAGCAGAAAATACGCATTCCCTTCGGGGGTAATGAGCCACCAGCGGCCGCCCAGTTGCTCGGTGTGAAAGAAGCCCGTTTGCGTGCCCTTGATACCGGTACACCCGCCGAACCGGTCAAGGTCGTTGCGCACCGGCTGGTCATACGGCAAATCCGGCCAGATCATGGCTGGCGCCGACCCCGGCGGATTGGGCGCCACGGCTTCCTCAGCGGCACCGGCCCCAGCAATCGCCATTGCCGCGGCAAGGCACATTCCAAACCCTAACGCTCTGGTCCATTCCGTACCGGCATCAACGCGCATGATTCACTTTCCCCCATTTGTTCAGGCAGTTCGTGTTAAGCCTCAGACTCCTGCCCGGAATCCGATGGCGGCCGTTCTTTCGGGAGTGTAGTGTCTTGCGGCCCAATGTTCAACGACGCTTCCGGTGTGCATTTCCGTGCGAGGCTGGCCAAGACGAAGAAGATACTGCCGATGCACGGGTTATGGGGCCACGCAGACGTGCTCCGCGGCCTGTGTGCAGACGTCGGGCCGCGGCACCGCTCAACCCGAAAAATGAAATTCGGGCAGCGTTTGGGGTATACTTCTTCGGAATTCTGATAGGATCGGCCCCCCGGCCGCAAAAGTGTCACTTTGGCTGCTCCCATACGCAACCCCGACGGATCGAAGGTATTAGACCCATGACGAAGAAACTGATGGTCGTCCCGGATGATGTTCGTAAAGAAACCGTGATCGAACTGGGTTCGATCCCCGTAAATGCCTACCGCAAAACAGTCTCGGAAGAAATCGAGAGCGATTCGGGTATTACGCCCGCGGCCTGTCTGCGGATCTATCGCGACATGTGCATGATTCGCGAGTTCGAGAATATGCTCGACAGTATCAAGAAGCTCGGCGCGTACCAGGGCATCGAATACAAACACATGGGCCCTGCGCACCTCTCGATCGGACAGGAAGGCGCCGCAGTGGGCGAGGCTTTCCACCTGAAAGTCGCCGACCACATCTACGGCAGCCACCGCAGCCACGGCGAAATCATCGCCAAGAGCCTGCGCGCCATCCATGAGCTGAAGGGCGGCGGGCTGCGCGAAATCATGGAAAACTATTTCGGGGGCGCCATCCTGAAGATGGTGGAAACGCACGAGCCCGATTGGGAAGGCCTGCGCCTGAACGGCAAACGTGGCGGTAAAGCCAAGACCGGGTTTACGAGCGATGAAGAGGAGGAAATCGGCATCGACTTTCTCCTGTACGGCCTGCTCTCCGAGATTTTCGGCCGCGAAAACGGGTTTAACAGGGGCATGGGCGGCTCGATGCACGCCTTCTTCATCCCCTTCGGCGTGTTTCCAAACAATGCCATCGTGGGCGGCAGCGCTGACATCGCCACCGGCGCCGCGCTGTACAAACGCGTACGCCGCCAGGAAGGCATCGTCGTCGCCAATATCGGCGATGCCTCGATCGGCTGCGGACCGGTCTGGGAAGGTCTCCAGTTTGCCGCCATGGCCCAATTCAAGAACTTGTGGGAAGACGGCTGCCGGGGCGGATTGCCCATCGTCTTCAATTTCATGAACAACTTCTACGGCATGGGCGGCCAGCCCATCGGCGAAACCATGGGGTTCGAATACCTCTCGCGCGCGGGCGCCGCGCTGAACCCGGACAACATGCACACCGAGACGCTCGACGGCAACAATCCTCTCGCGGTGGCCGACGCGTACGCCCGGAAGCGCGCCATACTCGAGGCGGGCGACGGCCCTGTTTTGCTTGACGTGCAGTGCTACCGTCAGACTGGGCACTCCCCCAGTGACCAGTCGTCCTACCGCGAACGCGAGGAAATCGAGATGTGGCGCGCCGTCGATCCCATTACCGAATTCGGCGCGAAGCTCGTTGACGCGGGCGTGGCGTCCCAGGCCGACCTCGATATCATCCAGGCGTACGTGACCAAGAAGGTCACGAAAGCCTGCAAACTTGGAACGAACGACGACCTGTCGCCGCGCATGAAACTTACCCCCCACACCGGGCTCGCCGAGATCATGTTCTCCAACCTAGATGAAGCGGAATTGCCGGGTCTCGAGCGCGAAGACGACGTTCTCATGCCCCTCGAAGAGAACCCGCGCGTCAAGCAGATTGCCAAGAAGTCCCGTTCGGGACTCGACGCAAACGGTAACATGCTCAAGGAAAGCAAGGCCGTGAGCTTTCGCGACGGCATTTTCGAGGCGGTGGTCCATCATTTCTACAACGATTCGCGCGTGGTGGCCTACGGTGAAGAGAACCGCGACTGGGGCGGTGCGTTCGCCGTTTATCGCGGCCTGACCGAGGCGCTGCCTTACCACCGCCTGTTCAACTCGCCTATTTCGGAGGGCGCCATCGCCGGCACGGCCGTCGGGTTCGCCCTCGAGGGCGGCCGGCCCATCGTTGAGCTGATGTATTGCGATTTCATGGGCCGCGCGGGCGACGAGGTCTTCAACCAGCTCGCGAAATGGACCGCCATGTCGGGCGGCTACTGCCGTATGCCGGTCGTGCTGCGCGTGTCCGTCGGCAATAAATACGGCGCCCAGCATTCCCAGGACTGGACGGCCCTCTGCGCCCACATGCCGGGACTCAAGGTCTGCTTCCCCGCGACGCCGTACAGCGCGAAGGGCCTGATGGCCTCGGCATTGCGCGGCAACGACCCCGTGGTGTTCTTCGAGAGCCAGCGGATCTACGACATCACCGAGATATTCCACGAGGGCGGCGTGCCGGCCGAGTACTACACCATACCGCTCGGCGTGCCCGAAGTGCTGAAAGAGGGTTCGGACCTCACGATTCTCACCTTCGGGGCGACGCTCTACCGCGCCTACGAGGCGGCACAGCTCCTCGAGAAGGAATACGGCATTTCGGTCGAATTGATCGACGGCCAGACCCTGGTCCCGTTCGATTACGAGATCCTCTACAACTCGGTCAAGAAAACCGGCAAACTCATCCTCGGCAGCGATGCCTGCGAGCGCGGCAGCTACCTCCACACGGTGGCCGCGAATATCTCGCAATTGGCGTTCGACTATCTCGATGCCCCGCCGGCGGTCGTGGGCGCAAAAAACTGGATCGTGCCGCCCGCGGAACTCGAGGACGACTACTATCCGCTTACCTCGAGTTTCCTTGACGCCTATCACACGCAGATTAAGCCCTTGCCGGGCTACGAAGCGCGCGAACCGCGTCACGTAACCGAACTCATGCGCCTGTCAAAAGAGGGAATGCTGTAACCGGCATTCCGAGCGCGGTCCGGGGCTTCCGCGCACGTGTGCTATAATTCGCGCGCCACAGGGACTGGATGGCGCGCGCACTTGGCGCGCGGGGGGGAAGGTAGCCGATGTTGGATGCGATCCAGCGCATGCGCCGCGAACGGCGGTTTGCCATGCTGCTCTTTGCCGTCTGTGCGGTAGTGGCGCTGTTCGTTCATTGGTTCAGCACGGTGCCGGACGTGCATGCGCCGCAAACCGTTCCCGCTCCCACGGAGACCGTGGAATGACGTCCCGCCGCGACACAGTGCGCGCGGGGCTCTTTCTGGTATTTGCCGTGGCGGCCCCATGGGACGTCTTTCTCTTCGTTCCCGTCCTCCACCTTCACCTGGCGGGGATTCTGGCCTTCGCGATCATCGCGCTTGAATTCGTCGACTACGTCCAAACGCGCCGCGTGGGGGTGCGCTTCGAGTTGTTGTGGCCGGCGTGCGCGTTGCTCGTTTTGGCGCTCCCGCCATTCAGGGTGGTTCCGCTGCGAGGTGCTCTTGCCATTCTTCTCGGCCTCGCCGCCGCACGCTCGGTGGGACCACTGCTGACCCGCAATATCGTGGCGGCGATGGCCCTCTCGATTGGTCTCCTGGGCCTGTATACGCTCGTCTTCCTGCTTACTCAGCTCGCGGCCCCCGGCCAATCTCCCTCGCCTTCAGCGTATTCGCTCGATACCGGCGTGCTCGCGCCGTTCGGCAACACCGTGACCGAGTGCGCAGCGCTGCTGTTCCTGGGATTGGCCGCGGCCTCATCGCGTTTTCTGCGCAACGACTGCGCCTCAAAGGCTCTGCGCCGGACCGTTCTGGCGCTGGCGGCGCCGCTGGTCATCGTACTGTGCGCGCTGGTGGTATCCTCCCTCGATGGGCTGGCATTCTGGCGTCCCCGGGACTACTTCGCGTCGACCGGCATGGCCGCCGCTGCCCTCATCGGTGGCTGGCTCCTTGCCCGGACCCTCGCCAAATCGTTTATTCACTGGCGCGAGATGCGCTACACGATTTCGGAAGACACCACCCAGATGCTGGCCGGGCTGGTGTTCTTTGCGCTGCTGTTTCCCCTCGAGTTCCGTCTATTCTGGGGCTTTGTCGCCGGTATCGCAGCAGGTGCCGCCCAATCGGACAGAGAACTCGCGCCCCCGCCCCCGAAGTGGACCCTCGCGCTCCTTCCTCTGGCGATACTCGTGATCCTCAACGGCGGGGGCGTGCATCCCGCTGATACGAATAACCCCCGCCACTACGAATCGGCCGCCCGGCAGGATTTCGCTCGGGGCGATTACGCGCGTCTCGAAAACCGCCTGGATTGCGTCGAAACCTACTGGCCGAATGAGCGCCGTACCCACCTGTGGCGGGCGCGCGCAGCCTTGGCGCAAGACCTGCTCCACGAAGCCGCGTACGAAATCATGCTCGCATGCCGGCCGGCCGGCGAAGCTGCACTCCTGCTGCCCCCGCCGAGCCCGGACGAGATTGACGCCTTCCTGGTCCGGCTGCGCGACGCCTGTTCGGAATCCGCCTCCCGAACGCCGGCCCTGGCCCACATCCAGGCGCTTCTCGGCGCGGGAAAATTCAACCATGCCGAGGCGCTCCTCGAGCAGGCTCTCGTGGAAGCCGAGGCAGTCGTCCTTCCCGAGGGACTCAGCGCTGACCTGGATACCGCCGCCTATGGATGCCCCTGTTCGTGGCCCTTGCGGGCTGCCGCGATGAAAACCGTCTGGCCCGTCGACTTCGAGGAGCCCCCGGAATTCGCCGCCCTGTTCCCGGAAGACCTTGCGGGCGCGCAATGGTTGCGGTTGCTGATACGCTGGGGCGCGGAACTCCGGACCGCCCCGCCAAACCTCCCCCGCGAAACGCTCCCTCTCGTGTGCCTCGCAAAATGCCACCGCGCGGCCATCGAGCTGGCCTGCCTCGCCGATGGCGCCCTCCTCGCCCGTACCGACGCATTGACGGAGCCCGCGCAACAATACGACCCCGAGGCGCGGTATGCTGCCCTCGAGCTTGTATCAGGCTCCCCAGAGCAACTGGCGACCTGGGGCAACCCCGAGACCCGGGCCGCGGACGTCTGGACCATCACGCTTGAGATTCAGGATACGCCCATCGCAGCCGCTCAGCTCGAGACTGGCATCACCCTCGTATCCACGCCTCCGGCCCAGACGCTTCCCGCACCCGACACGCCCATCATCTCCATCTGGCTCTGAACGGGGACGGGCAACATACGCACCGTCGCGCGGAAACCTCCGCCCCAGGATTGCCGAACGCCGGCGTGGCACGCTTTCTTCTCGTAGCGCAGGCGTCCCGCCTGCATTCTTGTCTTCTGGGGGTCATCCAGGCGAGACGCCTGCGCTACACCGGAGGAGCCCGCCGTTCTGATCTTCCACGCATGTGCCAAACGATTCACGGCGCGCTGTTCCGAAGGCGGACAAGCGATGCATGTACCCACCGACTCCGAAGGAGTCGAATTGGAGTAGCCCGGGTCAAGGCACGCGGTCACGCGTGACGCAGCCCCGGGATTGCACCCCCCCAATTCCCCAGAACCCTGGTTCAACAAGGATGCCGGGCCAGTTCGACCCCTTCGGGGTCGGGTCGTTAAGGGTACGGTCGCCGATCCACGGGCTTCGCCCCTGGCTACTCACATTGGACCCCGTTCCGGGGTCCCCGGAGCCCCATCTTCAGCGTCTGCGGGGCTGCCCATCCGGTTCGACCGGAAACACCTTGCCGCGCCGCGCACGACGCGCCTACGTGTCCCCGTGCTGGTCGTGCGAGAGAGGTTCAAAATCCGCGTCGGTCACCTCGCGCGGGAACCAGCGCAGCTCGTCGGCCTTTTGGCCGATGGGCAATCTACGGCATCGGCGCACCAAGGCCTTGTAATACTTGTCTGCCGCCTCGGGGTCGCGGTGCATGAGCCACGTGCCCGCGTCATACAACGCCTGTGCGGTCATCGGGTCGTTGTCGGGCAGGAGCCTCGATGCCTCCCACATCAACTCCGCCGCGACGTAGCGGTAATGAAACCGCTTCTCGGGTTCGATTCGGTGCTGTTCCACCCGCCGCCGCTCGCTGGCCTTCGGAAGAAGCTGTTTCCAGAGCACCTCGGGACAGCCATAGGGCACTTTGCGGTCGGCCGCAAGGCGGCGGCCCGTTGCGCCAGCATCCCAAATACTCCCCGCGTACATGTACCGCCAATCCGGTTCCGTTTCGGATCCCATCAGTTCAAGTCCGCGATTGCGTGCAATTCGAGCGGCTTCAATCAGGTGCGCGGCCCTGTCGCGCTTGGTACCCGCGGCGTCCCGGCCTTTCTGGAGATGCGAAACATAATCGCCGGCCAATTCCCGCAGATAGAACGGATCTTCCTCGCTTGAAGACCTCCAAAGCAAAACTGTTTCGGGGAGAAACCGCAGTCCTTTCTCGAATTCTCCAGCGCGGAAAAGGCGTCTTCCGTAAAGATATTTCAGCAATCCGAGGAGCGAATCCGTCTGGCCGTGGCGATAACTGGCGTAGAGCCCAGTTTCCAGATGGAATCGCGGGTCGTCTTC
Source organism: uncultured Nitrospiraceae bacterium (assembly GCA_964520685.1). Lineage (GTDB taxonomy): Bacteria > Hydrogenedentota > Hydrogenedentia > Hydrogenedentales > SLHB01 > UBA2224. The sequence continues at coordinate 12,052 of CAZFOG010000030.1, forward strand.
ATGTGCCCCAATGAATTTCTCGACTTCCTTGAGCGTGAGCACGCGTTCAGCAAGATAGGCCGCGTCAAGCCAATAGCGTCCGGCCATGAAAGCTTCCAGCGCGTTCACGTATTCCTCCCGGCTCACGTGAAGCACACCCAGATCACCATGGACCATATTTCCCGCCCGCGTGTCATAGACGTCGTATCCCCACTCGCCAGGGTAGTCCGCCACGGGAAACGCCGGGAGAAGCTCGCGTATGAGTGCAAGGGCTTCTTCAATATCGCCCTCGCGCAGAAGAAGTTTGGCACGCGTCCATTTTCCGTACGGACATTCCGGCAAAGCGCGATTCGCCCATTCGGCAGCGGACGCAAAGCGGCCAAGCCGGTATTCACTCCAAGCGACCCGTCCCGCCCATTTCTCAAGCGAAGCGTCATCGCTCTGTGCGAGTTGGGCTACCAACGGTGCGAGCGGGGAATGCACTAGAGGGGAACTGGTCATGTAGGCCATCAGGATGTTCGCGCACAGCGGATCTTGCGCGACAACCGGATCGATTTCGCCCTCGCGGATCAGGCGGCTTGCCCAGAAGCGGAGTGATGTTAGCGCGATGCTCTGCTCGAGATAACCGCCCGTAGTCCACATTTCGATATAGTGGTGAAACGCCTCGGCCATGCGTCCCGTGCGAGCCTCCACGAACGCCATCCAGCCGAGGCTGCTGGGCGCCAGATTGAGCGTATCCGCGAATCCTTCTGCCGCGAGCGCCTGGGTCACTGCAAGATACTCGAGGGCCATTTCCGCGTCGGATTGCAGATACGCTTTCCCGATCATGAATGCCGCCCAGATCGAGCGGTAATGCCGTTGTTCGGCTGGAAGTTCGAGAAGTAGCTTCCACCGGTTGATGGCATCGTCATACTTCCCGGTTTGGTAAAGCGCCGCACCCTGCACGTATAGGGAAAACTCTTTGGGTAGCCGATTGAGCAGGTCGTTGTAGGGCGCCAAGTCCAGAGTCGCGGGGATGCTACCCGGCTCGCCCTGAGAACGATACCACTGACCGGCCCACCCTTTATTTGTGCCGCCTTCTTGCCATCCCCAGAGTACGGCGGAATAGAACACCTGGTGGCCGTCTTCATGGTACTGTGCCTGGCTGCTCGCCACCCGCCAGATATGGGCACGCATGCGCTGGTACTGACGAACGAGGTCCTTGATTGCCGATTCATCGAACCCTGTCGCGGTCAGAGCCACCTCGAGGTCCTGGTTCTCGGCTTCACTTGTCCTCCGAGATGGAGTACCCGGGGGATATTCCTGAGGCAGGGGGACTTGTGTTACTTCGCGTCCGGCGGCCATTTCCAGCGCAGCGTGAAACGAAGCGCGGGGCATGTCCAACACCGCGTACTCCCGTCCCGTGTACAGGTATCCGGTGGGGTAATACGGTCCGCAGGCCATGGCCGCCCCGGCCCATGCCACAACCAACGCCACAGCCAAGCCGGTTCGCACGTTCATGACGGGTCCTCCTGGCGCAAGCGGGCAGCGCAATGGGTGAGGCCGCCGTCCTGGCACCGGTACCATCCGGCGAGGATTTCGCCGCCCGGAGGCGGCGCGGGACCAAGCAGATGGAATCCCGTCGCGGAGATGCTGGTCTCGGCGAAGCCATTCAGCAGGTCGCGGGCCTGGATGCCGCGCCGGTCGCAGGCAATCCGGACTTCGACGGACTCCGTGGGTGAGCCCTCACCCGTATTCCGAATCCATACCTCGTATAGCCCGTGCTGGGGACGGCGGATTTCGGCGGCCAGCGACGCTTCCGGCACACGCCCTGCCATGACCGCCAGCATGGTGGGCCACGGCCAGTTGAGACGGTCGCTTTCAACGGGCAGGCGGAACCACACGATGCCCCGCATGTGTTGCGGAGGAGCGGCCTCGAGCTGTCCCGCCAGTTTGGCCAGGGCGTCCGGGTCGGCCATGATGACGCGTGTACGGGTATCGGTCCCCCATTCGGGACGCGGCCCTTCGGCGGCCAGGCCAAAGAACCGGCCGTTGCGGCCGTAGGCCAGTTCGTAACCGTAGGTCGGCAGGGCGAGATAGAACGGCGTCAGATAGGCGTTGGCGCGCGCGAGATAGCCGGGAATCCGCTCAGTCCGGCACAGCACCGTCCCGTCGTCGATGGTTGACGGCTTTTCGAGGGAATGAACCTGCAGCACGTAGTAGTCCAGACCCGCGACAAGCTCCCGGAAAGCAGCGCTTTCAAGCCACGTGGGCAAGGCCGTGACCGACAAGGCTGTCCTGCTCCGATCAAGCTCCAGTTCGCCCATGAGTTGTGCATAACGGCTCAGTTTCGATGTCGGGCAGTCGTAATCGAGCTGAATTCCCGCAACATGAACCCCGGCGGACGAAGCCTCGGCCATCCGGCTTTCAGCGAGTGCCGTCAGGTATTTCGCGACAGCGGTCCGTCCTGCGGCGTTCTCGAGGCGGGCCGCCAGCGAGACATCGGCCCGAAAGACAAGCGTGATGGGCACACCGGCCTCGGCAAGAGATGCCCACTTCGGGCGCGCGTGCGCCGTCGCCAGAATCTCTCCCCGCCCGTCGACTTCCCCCGCGAGAACCATAAAACTGCCCGTGTGCGGGGCAGCGCGGTGCACGGCCTCGAGAACCTCCGTCGACCAGCGCCGCTGCCAGATGTAAAAGGCCCGCGTAGTAGCGCCCGTATCGGGTTGACTGCCCGTATGGTGCACGGCCATGTGCCACGCGGTCCACGACGCCGCGATGATCGCACACCCCGAAAGCACCAGGACCAGCCGGTTTCGATATCCCCTCATGACTCCTCCTCATTGGAAAGACGCTGCCCCCGTCGCGGCAAGTCCTCTGTGTAGTTTATACAGCAAGCTGGCAAACAGTTTCACTGGGTGGGGTGAAATCTGCCTTTCCGCGCCCGAGGGTCCGAACTCCGTATTCGATGTTCCCCGGGCCCATCCGGGTGCTTAAGGCCGGTCCCGTGTCCGCCGATAAGATTGGATGAAGGAGGTCCTGGAGACGATGCTATCCCCGCTGACACCGGGCTACACGGCGGCGCTTCCGCCGGCAGCGGCCTTCACCCTGCCGGAAGCCGTGCCGGAAGTGGCTGCGTATCAGGCGGTGGACGACCTCCTGGACCTGTCCCGCGAGAACCGCAACATTATCGGCGTGCTGCATGAGCTGGGCCCGGTCGCCCGCCAGCATTTCCTCGAGATGACGGCGAATATCCTGAAAACCGGGATCGTCGGATACGAATTGTTCGATACGGGGAGCCGGAAATCGGAACAGAGGTACCTTCTGGCGCGCGGTGCTGAAGATCCCCTCAACCCGGGCCGCTCCTACCGCGAACCGGCCAGACAGACGGCCCAACGCCTGGATTTGCGGGGATAGCGTGGTCTCGAAGAGATTGAAGAGTCCTCCCCCCCACAATACGCACTGAAAGGCGCTTTGCGCACCCTCTCCGAAGAGAGATAGCGGACCGTCCCCTCGCCGGTCATTGGGTCCACCCCGTCCACCAGGTCCACTCCGTCCACCAGGTCCACTGAGTCCACCAGGTCCACACCCAAGCCGCTGCTCCTCATTCACCCTGTGACGCCACGATCTGCCGGGGAGCATCCATGCCGTCGCCGAGATAGTACATGGTCACATCGGTGTCGCCGGGAGGCGATTGGCCGTCGCCGCAAGACCACATCACCCGGAATTTGCCGTCGCTCTTCTCGTGGTGCAGCACCGTTTTGACGTGATTGTGGGACCGTTCCGTGCCGTGGGTGAGGGTGCTCAACCGGGTCCAGCTCGTGCCGCCATCCGTGGACTGCCATTCTTCCATGTTGCCGCCATCGCAACCGGGCTGGGCGGGCGCGGAAGGGCCGAAGAGGCGGATATCGTTGGGACTCAACGCGCAGAACGCCCCGCCGTCGTACATGTGGTCGCTGATGGTCAGATCAACGATGTCCCATCCCGGTTCGGTCCGGCGCGCAATCTTCCACGTGCTGCGATAGGTGTCCGCGTCGCCGTCCAGAAAGAGCACCAGTGGACGCCCTCCGGAGCCAATCAGCAGGTCCTTCAACCATGTGCCGTGTTCGCCGGAATTGCAGACCAGTTCGGCGGCATCTTCGGTGATGGGCAGGGTGTATGGCGTACCGTCGCTCCGCTGCCAGGTATCCCCGCCATCATAGGAACAGGCATAATAGACATTGTACCGCCGCGCCCAAAGGTGTTTGGTGCGGATGGCCTCGGGCGACCCTCCTCCCAGCCGCGACCAGACGAAGTGAATGCCCCGCGGATAGGATCCGGCCTGGGCAGTTGTCAGCCCGTAGACGGTGGAGGTGCCCTCGTAGGTGCTGAACGAGACGAGCTCGACCGTATCGCTCCAGGTTGCGCCCTGGTCCCGGCTTTTCTTGAAGCACCAGCCGGTGGGTTGCCGGTGAGGCACGATGATTTCGCCCGGCAGCAGTTGCCACGGGTTGGCATACGACCCGTTCCCATCCGTGAGGTCGCTCACGTGCGTCCACGCCGAGATATCGTGGGGATACATGGACCGCAGCACATGGATGGGCTGGCGGCTGCCGTGGTAGCCATAGAAAACGAAGAGAAAACCCTCTTCGTCCACGAGCAGCGTGGGATTGCGGTGGGCGTTGTCATCGGGGTTTGTGCCCAGCGCCCAAGGCTTCGCGAAACGGCCCGCCGCATGGTCGAATTCACTGACGGCGGGCCGGTTTTGCGCATCGCCATACACGAAGAAGGTTCGGTTTACCTCGGGGGAATAGACTGCCATGGGCCGGTGCCACGCCGAATAGGTGGCCTTAGCCCCCGCGTATACGAACGCATGGCCGGGAAGAGTGTTCTCACGGCCTGAGCCATACCACGCTCCCCGGAACTCTGTCGGTACAAGGTCTACGCGTTCTCCTCGCATTCGCATACCGATCCCCCTCGTGGTTCAAAAAACAGGTCCCAACCGGTTGTGGTACCGGAATGGGACCCGAAATGCGAGTTGCCCTTGCGGACCCTTCGCCCCGCCCGCAGGGCATTCGGGTACCGCCCCCTCGAGCATTGCGCGAGGGGGGCGCCTTCCAGCATCACCGTTCAGACTGGGGTGTCTCTATTTGCTGGCGTCGGCCGCCCGGTAATACTTCGGGCAGGTGGGCAGCTTGTCCCGGACAATACGGAAGCCCGTAGTGGGGCTCTTCGCTTCGGGCGCCGCATGAGACCGGTCGGCAATCCGGCATTCATCAGCCTTGGACTTCGCCGAGCCACCGCGCACCACGCGCGCGATACCTCCCTCGGGCCCTTTCGGGGCCATGGGGCAGCTCTGCGCGTAATAATCCTCGGCATACACGTCATAACACCATTCGCTGAGATTGCCGTGCACGTCGTACACGCCCCACCGGTTCGGCGCTTTCTGCCCGGAATACTGGACCGCCTTGTCCGGCGCGTTGACGGCATACCAATCGTAGACATCGAGCAGCAGCGGGTCGTTCCCGAAATGATAGGTCCCGGTGGTGCCGGCCCGGGCGGCATACTCCCACTGCGCCTCTGTAGGCAGGCAGTAGGCTGCGCCGCTGTCCGCCGACAGCTTCGCGCAAAACGCCATGGCATCAAGCCAGCTGACGTTCGTTACCGGCATTTCCTCGCGCGTGACGGCCGACGGGGTGTCGTTCATGACCAGCGCGTATTCTTTCTGGCTGATTTCGCGCCGGCTGATCCAGAACCCCTTGTCAAACGTTACCGCGTGGACCGGGCCTTCGTCGGCGTCACGCCCGACTTCATGCTCGGGGCTGCCCATCTCAAAGGCGCCCGGCGGCATCCACACAAACTCGATTCCATTGAATTCATGGGTTTTGACTTTCACACCCGCGGCCGAGGTCTTCGGGTCGAAGGTCGAACAGCCCGTCCCGACGGTGATTACCAGGGCGATGGCGAGGACGACATGAAGCTTTCTGGCGAGGCTCATAAATCTCCCTCCTGACGTGTCGCTGATACAGCGTTCCAGTTCCGTTTACTGGGCTCCCCATGCAGACGAACGGCTTTTGCAGTGCCTCCGGACCGCCCCGGCAACTCCCCGCCGCGCGGTCTCACGTGACAAGAGTTTACCATGTTTGGTATCAGTATAGCATCTGAATTGACAAATGGGAGTGGCTTGCTTTGTTTTCGCAGTTCGTCTTGACCGATTCGGCCGTCTCATGTACGATGAAGCGGCTTGGGGCTGCAAGAGATTCAAGCGGTGCGCTCCCAATATGTTGCAGGCCGGTGGTTCCAACGGTTACCAAGAACCGTGTGCGGCGGTGAACCCTGTCGGAACATTGTCGGCAGATCGGGATGTTGAACCAAGTTACAGGCGGATGGGTTCGCGTAGTGGAAGGAGAAGACTCTATGTACGACATCAAGCGTGCAGCCGTGCTGGGCTCCGGAGTAATGGGAGGGGCCATCGCCGCGCATCTGGCCAATTGCGGCATCCCTTCTCTAATGCTCGACATTGTCCCTCCCAACCTGAGCGCGGCCGAGAAGAAGGACCCCGCAAAACGCAACAGCTTCGCGGCTGCCAGCAAGGCCGCGTTGCTAAAGACCAAACCGGCCCCGCTCTACCTCCCCGAGTATGCCGACCTCATCGAAATCGGCAACTTCGAGGACGATTTTCCCCGAATCGCGGAGGCGGACTGGATTATCGAGGTGGTCAAAGAAGACCTGAATATCAAGAGAAAGGTGTTCGAGGGGGCCGCCAGGCACCGCCGCCCCGGCTCGATTATCAGCACCAATACCAGCGGCATTCTGGTCTCGTCTATGACCGGCGTCATGGACGACGATATGCGTAAGCACTTTCTGGGCACCCATTTCTTCAACCCGCCGCGCTATCTGAAGCTCCTCGAGATCATCCCGGGCCCGGATACGCTGCCGGAGGTGGTCGCGTCGCTCACGCGCTTTGCCGAGAATGTCCTCGGCAAAGGCATCGTGGTCGCGAAAGACACCCCTAATTTCGTAGCCAACCGTATTTTGACCTACGCCTGCCAGTTCATCATGCACGAGTTTCCGAAAGTGGGCTTGAGTGTGGAGGATGTGGACAGCTTGACCGGCCCCATCATCGGGCATGCGTCGTCAGCGACTTTCCGCACCTGCGACCTGGTCGGGCTGGACACGTATGTTCATGTGATCGCCAACGTGTACAACGGTTGCCCCGACGACGAGCAACGGGAGCTGTTCAAGCCGGAACCCTGGCTGCAGAAGCTCATCGACGAAAACCGGCTGGGGGAGAAGACCGGGGCCGGATTCTTCAAGAAGACCAACGACTACGACGAGAAGGGGAAGCGCATCATTCTCTCCCTCGACGTGAATACGCTGGAATACACCCCCCAAAGCAAGAGCCGCTTTGACTGCATCGGGTCGGCGCGCAAGACCGATGATCTCGCGGAAAAAGTGCGGATCATGCACACGGGTGCCGATCCGGGCTCGAAGTTCGTGTGGAGCCTCTTCGCTAATACGGCGATCTACGCCGCCAACCGCATCCCCGAGATCGCCGACGACATCGTCAACATCGACAACGCTGTTAAATGGGGATTCGCGTGGAGCATCGGACTCTTCGAGACGTGGGACGTGCTTGGCGTCAAGTATGTGTGCGACCGGATGGAGGCCGAGGGGCTGCGTGTGCCGGCCATCGCCAAAGCGCTGCTCGAGGCCGGTGGCGATTCGTTCTACAAATACGAAAAGGGCCAAAAACTCTACTTCGACCTCGCTTCCAAGCGCTATCGGGAGATCGTGCAGAATCCCAACGCCGTCTTCCTGGTCGATCTCAAGGCCGGCAAGAAGGCCGTTCAGGAGAATCCAGGCTGCAGCCTGGTCGACCTCGGCGACGGCATCCTGTGCGCCGAGTTCCACACCAAGATGAACACCATCGACGCTGATCTTCTCGGGATGCTCGATGCGGGGATCAAGCTGGTCAATGACGGGGAATTTGACGGGCTGGTCGTGGCCAACCAGGGCGAGCATTTTTCGGCGGGCGCCAATCTGTTCATGGTGCTCGGCTACGCGATGCAGGGCGATTGGGACAGCCTGAGCAATATCATTTCCGTCTTCCAGAACACCAACATGGCCATGCGGTTCTGCCTCGGGCCCGTGGTGGCGGCGCCGCACCATTACACATTCGGTGGCGGCATCGAAATGAGCCAACACACGGCCAGAGCGGTGGTCGCGGCAGAAACCTACGGCGGGCTGGTCGAGGTGGGCGTGGGCATCATCCCGGCCGGCGGCGGCACGAAAGAGATGCTGCGCCGTGCCCTGGCGTACGTGCCGGACAGCGTGGTCCAGGGCGACCCCTTCCCGTACGTGCGCCGCGCATTCGAGAACATCGGCATGGCCAAGGTAAGTACGAGCGGGCCGGAGCTGATCAAGCTGGGCTACCTGACCGAAAACGAAGTCGTGTGTATCAATGATCATCATCAGGTAAAACGGGCCAAGGACGTCTGCCGGAGCCTGGTTATCGCGGGGTATACGCCACCCAAACCCGCGAAGCTGGTCGCGCTGGGCGAGTCGGTCCGGGCGGCGTTCCGTTCGGCCGTTTACCAGATGCAACTCGCCGGCTGGGCTTCCGAGCACGATGCGCTCATTGCCGACCACCTGGCAAAGACGCTGACGGGAGGCGACCGGCTGCCGGGGCAGCTCATGAGCGAACAGGACGTGCTGGACCTCGAACGCGAGTCTATGCTTTCCCTGTGCGGTACGGACAAGACGCGCGAGCGGATGCAGTATATGCTGCAAACTGGCAAACCCTTGCGGAATTAGGCGCAAACCCATGCACGAAACAACCCCGATTTCCAGCAGCGCGCCCGAGCGCCGAATCCCGGCGTTCCGCGCGGTAGGAGGATAAGGCAATGCAGGATGTCTATGTTGTGTCGGCCGTCCGCACGGCCATAGGAAAAGCGAACAAGGGCTCGCTGGTCAACTGCCGGCCGGATGAGATGGCGGCGGTCGTCGTCAAGGAGGCCATAGGCCGCGCGGGGATTCCCGCGGACCGGGTTCAGGATGTTGTCCTGGGCTGTGCTTTCCCCGAAGGGTGCCAGGGCATGAACATCGCCCGCATCGCCCAGGCGAGGGCCGGCATCCCGGACAGCGTTCCTGCGATTACGATCAACCGGTTCTGCTCGTCGGGTCTCGAGTCGCAGGCCATCGCCGGAGCCAAAATCGAGGCCGGACTTATCGACGTGGCCGTGGCTGGGGGTGTCGAATCCATGAGTTCCATCCCGATGGGCGGTCTGAAATACGATCCGAACCCCGAACTGACGCGCGAACGCCCCGAAGTCTATATCGGCATGGGCCATTGCGGCGACAACGTTGCCCGCGAGTTCAACATCAGCCGCCAGGAGATGGACGAATGGGCCCTCCGCAGCAATCAGCGGGCCGTGAATGCCATTGACAACGGTTTTTTTACCGAGGAAATCGTCCCCCTGGCAGCGCCGACCCGAAACGGGTCCATGACGTTCGATACCGACGAAGGCCCCCGCCGCGACACGTCCCTCGAGGCCCTTTCCAGGCTGAAACCCGCCTTTGCCACGCCCGACCGCGGATTCTGCACGGCGGGTAATTCGAGCCAGACCAGTGACGGCGCGGCGGCGGTCTGCCTGATGAGCAAAAAGGCGGTTGCGGAATTTGGGGCCAAGCCGCTCGCGCGGTTCCGCGGGTATGCGGTCGCCGCGGGCGACCCGCGCTTCCTCGGCCCGGCCCAGCTCGAGGCTATCCCGAGAGCCTGCGAACAGGCCGGCATCCAGGTCGAGGACGTCGACCTTATCGAGAACAACGAGGCCTTTGCGTCACAGTGCCTCTATGTCGTGCGCGAGATGGGCTTCGATCCGGAGAAGGTTAACGTCAATGGCGGCGCCATTGCACTTGGCCATCCCCTGGGATGTACGGGCGCGAAGCTCACTGTCCAGATTCTCCACGAGTTGAAGCGGCGCGGCGCGCAATACGGCCTTGTAACCATGTGCATTGGCGGCGGTATGGGCGCAGCCGGCGTTTTCGAGCTCTGTTGACCCGTGGAACCGGCTGCGAGCGAGTACGGCCCCTGATCGGTCCGTCCGGACATCTCCGGGCGGGCCGGTCTTTGCGACGAGACGGTAACCCTATCAGGAACACGTGGGCACATCTGACGCGCGCACGGTTACAACTATTCGTTACTCCACAACTGGAACGTCAGGTCGAGGCCGTTGGAACCCCAGGCGTCGCCCCAACTCTCGCGTGCCACGCTGAAGTTGTTGCCCTCGGTGACCGACCCGTTGGTGCACCACATCCATTTTCCCGTGTCGTTTACGATGGACAGGTAGTACGTGGTGTCCGGTTCAAGCTCCCACCCGGTCACGTCGCAACTGTACTCGTAGATGGTCAGGTTCCAGCCGCCGGGGTCCACGCGGCTGCTGGTGGCGGTGCGATTCGCCACCTCGCCCGCCCCGTACTCCCAATAGCCACCGGTATCCGGCATGCCCGAGCCATTATCCCGGAATATAGTAAGCAGAAAATTGTCCTCTACGGGCGCGTTGTCCCGGTACGCGCCCCACCAGCACACATGGGTGATGGTCGAGTTGCCTTCCGTAAGCCTGAAATCGTCGCCGAGTTGTTGTTCGCCGCCGAAGAAGTCCGACCATTCCGACTCGCTATAGCCGGCCGTCGTGCCGGGGGTGCCCTGGTTGAAGACAAGCCGCAATGGCCGCACGCGCGGGGGACAGCCGCTGGTAAGAAGCACGACACACAGAAGCAATAGGATGATCGAACAGGTCTTGGTCCGCATGACACTTCCCTCCCGCTGGAGAACGCCGGAGCGCGCCTGCTAGCACGGCGCACCCAAACCCCTCTGCGTTCCCGCCGCTGTTAAGTACGCCCTGTCCTATTATACCTGCGACAGTGGGATTTGTTGCGGAAATCTTGGCGTGCCGTTGTGCGTGTCAGGCGTTGTAGGCGCCGCGTTTGAGGGATTCCACGAAGCCCCGGGCCTCTTCGTACTGGGGGCCGCTGGCGATAATGGCGAGTTCGTGGGTTGGATTTGCCGGTGCGGCGGGCGTAAGGCTCAGTCCCGACCCCGAGAAATCGAGATAGAGGCTTCCGGACGGGCCGGGTATGAATCCTTTTACCCGGTAGACGGCCGTTCGTACAGCGGCAAGCGCCGCCCGCAGTTTCGTTTCATCGAGAGGATCTGTGATCTTTACGTTGAACCGGGCGTAATTCGGGTCCGCACAGGGTGCATACTCCCCTTCCAACCCGCGGTACTGGGGCATGGCGAGGATGTCTATGTCTACGGCGCAGTATTCCGCGCGCACGATGCGCACGCCGGGGCTGATGTGGCGGACCTTTTCTTCGACGGCCCGCAGGGTCTTCTCATCAAACGCGTCGACTTTGTTGAGGATAACGGTATCGCATGCCTCGACCTGCGCGGCAATGTTGGGGAGGGTCTGGATCAGGGTGGGAAACGTGCCGGGATCGACAATGGTGACGATGGTGCTCAGGGCGTAGATCTCGTCGAGCTTCGTTTCACGCAACATGCGCTCGACGACTTTTGGGTTTGCGATGCCGCTGGCTTCGATGACGACCCCTTCCACCGGTGCATCCTGGCCGAACCGCTCGGGGACGCTCTTCAGCGCGTTCATGAACTCGGTCACGAGGCAGGTGCAGAAAATGCTGCCCCCGGGGAGCGGCAGCACGTCATCTTCGGCGCTCGCCAAAACGGCGCCATCGACGTCCAGCGGCGAAAACTCGTTGACCAGAAACACCAGCCGGCGGTCGCGGTACTGCTCGACGAGCCGGCGTAAATAGGTGGTCTTCCCGCTGCCCAGAAACCCCGTGACCAGGCTCAGTGAAATCATCACCCCTCTCCCTGCTTCTTCTTCGCCCGCTCCTCGATAGCCGCGACCAGGGTCTCCCGGTCGGGAATCTGTGACGAGGAATACAGTTTCCCGTCGATGCAAATGGACGGAATGTTCTCGACGTGCAGCCGGCACATGTAGCCGATGCCATCACGTGTCTTCACCTTGTGCTCGCGCACGGTGACATAGCAGTCCGCCAGTTCCGCGGCGCTGCGCGCGGCATCCACCATGTACAGGCACGGGGCGCAGGCCGACGAATCAAGCGTAATCACATCCACGAACACCACGTCCTTGTTACTGTAATCGGGCAATTGAAGGTCGTCAAACGACTCCATCTGCGTTGCCTTGAGGGACGTCCGCGAGACCTGCCGCTGGTAGTCGTCGTGGACCATCTGGGTCACGGCAATCAGATTCTTCTCGGGTGTCGCATACGGCAGGTCGCATCCCGGCGCCAGAATGAACCCGCGCAGACCCGCCAGATCGATGCAGCGGATGGCATCGAGCATGCAATCGGCCTCGGTGCCCAGCAGCAGCACGACCGTAAGCTTGAGGTTGCCTCCGAAGGATTTGCTGTACTTGTTGGCAAGGTTTTTCAGCAGGTCCAGCGGGATGTTCTCGTCGACCTGGATGTTGTCGCATTTGGTGCGGCACATCAACTCGAGGTTGCGCGTCGCGTCACCGCAGACAAACAACGACGACAGCCCGTCGTTCGCGGCAACGTGGGCGAAGACCTTGTTCAGGGGCTGAGTGATGAACTCCTCGAAATGCGCTTGCGAGATCTGGCTCGTCATAGGGTCCACCACCGCAATTACATCCGCCCCGTGTTCGAGATAGAAATCGGCCGCTTTGCAGGCCACGTTGCCACAATAGTTGAGCAGCCGGTGCACCTCGCCGGGCGCTGTCATCATGTCCAGGAACAGTTCGCTTCCCCGCAGGTGCGAGGCCAGGGTAAAGGGGCCCGTGACGAGCCCGTAGAGCGCCACATCGTGGCCCATCTTCTCTTTGCAGCGCACCAGCGCCTCTTTCGCGATTGGATACCGCCCTTTTGAGAGGTCGAATTCCGGCAGCTCCTCGAGGGAGCGCGAGGTCAACGGATGCGACGTAACCGATGGGGGCACCTCGTCGGCCCATTGAAGGTTGCAGCCCAGCACCTCGGCCTCCATCTGGAGGTCGAACAGCACGGGAAGCCCGTCCGGCTTGTACAGCTCGCGAGCCTTCATCAGCCCCGCAACGATATACTCGGCGGATTGGAGATATTCGGTCGAATTCTTGCCGATAAGTTTTCCGCCGTGCACCCCCACAAAAGGTAACCATGCGGGCCGGGGAGTCTGTTCGTTGCGCATGGCCGCCAGAATGAGTTCTTTGCCCGACATGTCCTTCGTCATCGTATGCTCCACCATCTCGCGCGCCCCGGGCGCCCGTTCCCTCGTCATCCTAACCGTGCCCGCGCGCCCGCCGCAGGGGCCTCACATGAAAACACGTTCCAAGAGTGAGGTTATACCACATTTCGACTGCGGGGGAATCGTTCGTGCCCGGGCACAGCAGGGCAATCGCACTTAATGCGCCCCGCACGAATGGTCCTTCTGAGACGGGTCG
>CAZFOG010000031.1:0-25438 GCA_964520685.1 uncultured Nitrospiraceae bacterium
GATCCGGTTCAGCAGATCCCCCCCCTGCTTCGGATCGGCCAGCACGATAAGGCCATACCCCAGCTCGATCTTCAGCGGGTCCACCGGCAGGAGATACTCCGTGCGCTCGGGACCCTCCTCCTTGCCCGCTTCCACCTCTGCAATTTCACGGGCCTCCGCGAGAGCTGCGCGCCGCGCGATCGCCTTCTGCGTCTGATACGACATCACCGCCAGCACGACGCCCACCACCACAAACGGAATCGTCGGCATCCCCGGCATTATCCCGAATAAGACCAGCAAGCCCGCCGCGATGGCCAGGGCCCGCGGGTACGCCCCCAACTGCGTACCCATGTCCACGCCCAGGTTCTCCTGCGACGCGGTCCGCGTCACGATCAGTCCCGCCGCCATAGACACGATTAACGCGGGAATCTGCGACACCAGGCCGTCGCCCACCGTGAGCTGCGTATAGAGTTGCGCCGCTTCGGCCAGCGTATAGTTCTGCGTCAATACGCCAATAATCAGCCCGCCGATAATGTTCACCAGCGTGATGATGACCCCTGCGATGGCGTCGCCGCGCACGAACTTCGTCGCACCGTCCATCGCCCCGTAGAAATCCGCCTCCTGCTCGATCCGGCTCCGGCGGGCGCGCGCCTGGTCTTCGGTAATAAGCCCGGCGTTCAAGTCCGCATCGACCCCCATCTGCTTGCCGGGCATGGCATCCAGCGTGAACCGGGCCGCCACCTCCGAGATGCGCGTGGCGCCGCGCGTGATCACCACCAACTGAATGACGACCAGGATAACAAAGATGATCAATCCGACAATGTAGCTCCCGCTGGTCACGAAACTTCCGAACGCATTGATGATCGCCCCGGCGTTCGCCCGGCTCAGGATCAGACGCGTCGAAGCCACGTTCAGACTCAAGCGGAAAAGGGTCAGCATCAGCAACAGCGACGGAAACACCGCAAAATCCACGGGGTGTTGCAGGTAGATCGCCGTCAACAGCACTACCACCGAAATTGAGATATTCACGGCCAGAAGCACATCGAGCAGAGCCGGTGGAATGGGGATTACCAGTACCGCCAGCACGCCCATCACCGCAATCGCCAGAATCACATCCTGGTTGCGGGCGAACGACCAGCTGCTCTGGTTCATCTCTCCAGGCACGACTGCCATCTACCGCTCCATTCCCTCTCCTAGCTCACGGCCCGCTGGTGCCGAAACAGACTCAATACCCCCGACCGCTCGCGCATCTTCTCGGCCCGCCGGTCGATTTCAAACACGAACGCAAGCACTTCCGCGACCGCGACGAACAGGTCCTCCGGAACCGGCTGCCCCACCTCGATGGTGCGATACAGCATCCTCGCAAGATCCGGCTTCTGCACGATGGGCACGTTGTGTTCCACGGCAAGCTCGCGAATGCGTTCCGCAAGCAGCCGGGCCCCCTTCGCCGTCACCACCGGCACTTCCATCTCGCGCGCGTTGTAGCGCAACGCCACCGCGAAATGCGTCGGATTCGTCACCACCACGTCCGCTTCCGGGACCGCGCGCATCATCCGCTGCATCGCCATCTGACGCTGCACCTGCCGGATACGCTGCCGGATGCGCGGATCACCCTCGATCTCCTTCGATTCCTCCCGCGCCTCCTGCACCGTCATCCGCAATTCCTGCAGGTATTGCCACCGCTGATACCCATAGTCCAAGATGCCCAGCACAAGCATGGCAAGCACAACCCGGAGCCACACAAGCCCGATGAGCCCCGCCATGGCGCTCACAATGCCTGCCGGCGTCAGCGTCGGCCACGCCAGGATGTCCTGCCACCGGTTTCGAAACGTGACATAGACAATCGCGCTGATCACCGTCAGCTTGAAGACCGATTTCGCAAGCTCGACCAGTGAACGCAGATTGAAGAACTTCTGGAACCCCGTAAACGGATTCAGCTTGTCGAATTTCGGCGTAAGCGCTGCCGGCGCAAACAGAAAACCCACCTGCAACAGGTTCATGGCAAGCCCGCCCGCCAAGAGAATCACCAGGACCGGCAGCAAAAAGCGGCCCACATGGACCAGCGCGCCCATGGCGACCCACTGGGGGTTGTCCAGCTCGCCGGTAAGCATCGCCGCCTCCCCAAAATAGTACCGCGTGGCCGAAACCAGCCCCGCCGCAAGACTCGAACCCAGGAAATACAACGCCAGCAACGCCACAAACAGCGACCACGCGGAGCTCAAATCCTGGCTCCGGGCCACTTTGCCCTCTTCCCGCGCCTTCGTGATCTTCCGCGCGGACGGCGGCAGTACTTTTTCGCCTCCGGTTTGCTCAGGCATGGTTCTGCTACGTCATTCCCCGTGTTAACACCGACAATCCCCGGAACATCCGGGAGAACATCCCGTCCAGCAAGTCCACATACACCCCGATGAACAGCGCCGTCATCAGAAGGGCCAGGGCGATAGTGAACGGAAACCCAACCACGAAAAGATGAATCTGCGGCACTACCCGCCCCATCAGACCCATGGTCACGTAAGCCAGCAACAACGCGCCCGCCACGGGAGCGGCTATGAGAAGCCCGTCCACAAACATCAGAGTGCCCCAGCGGCTCAATTGACCCAGTACCTCCGGGCGTATCGCCATCTCGCCCAGCGGCATGGTCGAGAACGTACGCACGATTGCGCGAATCATCAGCAGGTGCCCGTCCACCGCAAGCAGGTACAGGGCGGCCACGATGAACAGAAAGAAACCGAATATAGGGACCTGCGTCTCGAGGGCCGGATTGAACACGTTCATCAGAGCAAATCCGCTGAGCATGTCGATAACCTGACCCGCGACCTGCACCGCCGCGAATACCAGCGTCATGAAAAAACCCATAAGAAGCCCAAGCATGACTTCGGAAACCGCCATCAGGCTCAGGGTCAGATAGGCGTCTGGCAGGGGCTCATTGAGCCGCTCGATGGTCGGGGTCACGAGAAACGCGATAAGCACCGCCAAGCCAATCTTCGCCCGGGCCGGGAAGTTGCTCGAACCCAAAACGGGTGCGGACACCAGGAGCGCACTGATGCGGAGCATCACCAGCACGAATACTTTAAACACTTCCGCTTCGAATAACATGGATTACTGTACCAGCGCGTTGAAGTTGCTGATCAAAGGCTGCACAAATCCCATCACAATGCCAACCATCCATGGCAAAAAGACCACGAAAGCCACCATCACCACGACTATCTTGGGAACAAACGTCAGGGTGATCTCCTGAATCTGCGTAACCGACTGAAATACACTGATTAACAGCCCGATAAGCATGCCCGAAAGCAACATCGGCGCCGCTGTAAGAAGGGTGACCAGCATCGCTTCACGTGCAAGCGTCACGATCGTGTCGACTGTCATACCGGAATCCTCTCGCGGCAATCCCGCCCTTGAACGGACACACTCCTCCCCTGCTACTTCGGTCTTCCCAAAAATAACACAACATATTGCGGTTGTCAACGAATGACTCCCAATTTATTGCGTTGTAGGGCAGGAAGTTACGCCCAGAACCCCAACCGGCAGACTCACTCCAGCGCACCCCGTATATTGTGACTCATTTCTGCCAGCGCACCCAGAACCCCCACCCGTTGTATACGGCCAGGTGAAATGCCAGCATGCCCACGCCCGAAGTGCACATAGAGGGTACCGAGGGCTGCTTCACCCCGCCCGGCATGTTTCGCAACGCCTGCCGGACCCCGGAAGAACTGCGGCCGTGAACCGAATCCTCGCGCGGCACAGGCCCGCATTGCCTCCCGCCAGGCCCCCTCCTCGTTCGTTCAAGCCAGCCCCAAGCCTTCGATGCCTGGCACAGGCAACCCGGCCCTCCTCCGCATACCCATTACGTGCTCAGGGTCGCGCCGTCCATCCCCGGCAGTCACACGGCCCGCATCCACACACAAAGAACTCCGGCGGGTCTCTTTCGAAACCCGCCGGAGCGATTGTATGCGTATGCAGTACCGGTTAGGCCCTGCGAACCTTCCGGCGCATCCTGCGAAGCACCACGCCCGCCATGGCAAGAATGCCCAGGCCTGCCGTCAAATGCGGCATGGCCAGGACCAGCTTGCTGACCGCGATAACCGGCACCAACGCCATCCGGACAAGCGCCGCGAGGAACGGGCACTTCGCCACGTAGACGGCTACATACGGGCTCACCCGGTAGTACCCATCCACGAACGCCGTACCCAGAGCGCTGTCCAGCAAGTACGTGTCACGCACGTTGCGCAGGACGTCGATGTCGCCCTCGATCGAGGTGCCGTAGGCAGCCGTCGCAATGAAGCACGCGCCGCCGTCGCCGCTGTCACCACCGGCGAACAGGCCAAGAAGCGCAAGGCCCAGCCCGAGCAACAGCCCGAGAATGCCCTGGCCGCCGCCACCGGTGTAGTTGAAGCCGTCCGCCAGCACCGCCTGCTTGCCAGCCGCCGTGGTCACGCGGATGTCAACCAGGCCCGCGGAATTCACCTGCGGCGACAGCACCCGAAGCGCGAATTCATTGGTGTCGCCACCACTGATAATCGTCGCCGGGGTGAAGGCCTTTCCGTCCGTGCCGAACTCGACGGTTTCGACCCAGCCGAGACCCGTACCGTAGATGATCACTTCCGTGCCACCTTCGATCGGACCTTCCGCCGGACCGCCGTCCGCATTCGTAGCCGACGTGAGAGTCGGGTCAGGCACTGCATCCGTGCCCTGGCGCAGGGTGAACGCGCTGAACTCATAGACGCGCGCCCGCACCTGCTCCACTGCCTGCGCATCCGCAACCGTCGCCGCATCCGGGAAGAACTCCGGCAGTCCGTTGAAGCTCGCCAGAACGGTCGACTGGTAGATGCCATCGGCTGTCGCTGTCGTGGCCGCCACCACGGCCGGCGCAGACAGGTCGTCCACGTCGCTCGGCTGCCCGTAGAGCGCAACGATGCCGTCGCGGATATCGCCCGCCGTCAACAGCGTGTAATTCGTCGGGATGGTCAACCGCGCAGGCTCGACATCCAGCCCGTCAGTATCCGGCGCCACTACGAATTGCGGCGCGATCTCCTCGTACAGCAGGTTGTTGGCCGGCGGCAACAATGCCTTCGCGGCCGCGACATCCGCGTACAGGTGAATGTCGAAGACCCATGCATTGTCGATTCCCGCGCCCGGCAAGGCCGCAAAATCGGTCTCGCCGAAGGCCGTCTCGTCAAGTCCCGCACGAGCGAGCACATAGACGTAGTCCGTATTGCCCGCAACACCGGAATCGAAGAAATCGCTGCTCAGCGGCGGCACGCTCAGCGCCGCGTTCAGCGGACCGCTGTTCAGGACAATCTCACGGGCGTCCGCGCCCAGCGCATTGTCGTAGTAGAACGCCGTCGTGATGACGCCGCCCGCATCCGCCTGCCAACGGTAGTAGGTGAATGCCGCAACGCATTTCTCGTCTTCCGCCTTGGTGACTGACGGGAAATAGGCGTCCGCCGAGCCTTCCTTGGTTACGACCAGGCGATCGATGGGCACCTCCGCCGGCCAGGCGTCATTGACGTCGGGCAGCGGCGGAATCCGAACGAACAGCTTCGCGCCGCTGTTCGGATATTCAGCGCCCGTCAGAATCTCGAGCGGAATCGATACCGTCTCGAACTCGGCTTGCTTGCCAGGTTCCGCAGAAATCGACGGCGTGTTGTACTCGAGGGCTGCCGTCATAATCGACGGGTCCCCGAAGTTCTGACCGAGGATTTCCGCCACGAACCCGCCGATAACCCACGCACTGTCCGGCGACATGCCAAACAGCACGACGTCCGTCGTGTCGGCCCCGACGATGAACGCATTCTCAACCGTAGCCTCGCCGGCTGCCGTCTTGAGGATTAACGTGACAGGTCCCGGAGGCAGGGCCTCATCGAGACCCGCCTGCTTGCGCAGTTCCCTCAGCCGCTCGGGCGTGATGGTCAGCGTAATCTGACCGTCACTGTCCACGGTGAAGTCTACGCCTTCAACAAGCGTCACCGAGGTCCCATCGCTGAAAATGAGGGTCAGCTCCAGCACGTTGCTGAAGCCCTGGCCCGTGATGACCACCGAGCCGCCTTCCGGAAGCATCGGCCCATCCGTGCCCTGCACAACGATGCTGCTGATGATCAGCCCGCCCTCGGGAATGTACGTGTACGCGCGGTCGATGGTGCGCGTGCCAAGCGCGGCGGTCACCGTTACGGACACCAGGCTCGGGCCCGACGCCGCCGGCACAACCGCAGTGAACTCGGTGTCCGTGCCGGGAGTGACTGTCGCGGCGACCGCGCCGAAGAGCACTTCGGTCACACCGGCCAGACCCACGCCCGTGAACGTCACCGTGTTGCCGCCCGCAGGGAAGCCCACGTTCGGCGTAATCACGAAGTCAATGTCCAGGTAATACGTGAACGCGCCCGCCGCCGTCACCGTGCGGCCGTCAACAAGTGTGACAACCACATCGACCGGCACATCCTCGACAACGCCTTCCGGCAGCGTGCACGTCAGCTCCTGGTCCGTTACGCCAATCACGTCCGTCGCCGGGATGCCGTCAAAAGTGACGCTCTCTGGCCATGCCAGACCCTGGCCACGAATGATGATCGTCGTACCGCCCTGCAGCGGCCCTTCCGGCAAGCCCGTCTCACTGTCCTCCACCGACGAGATGGCGAGTCCGGGCGAGGGCACGCCGGTGCGCAGTGCAATCGCACTGAGGTGCGCCAGGCGCGCCGTCACTTCAACCACCTGGTCCGTCGGGGCGCTGCCCGCGGCCAGGAATTCGGATTCCGCCACCGTCGACTGGTAGCGCTCGCTATCCGGCTCGTACGTGTACGCCGGCGCGTTGAAATTGGTGTAATCCAGCGTGCTGTCCAACGACATCGTAGACACATCGCCGTTATCGAGGTCGTCAACCGTCAGAGCCGTGTCGTCAACCGGGTAGGTCAGCAACGCCAGCTCGATCGCGCCCTGGGCCGGGTCGGTATTGAAGGTCACCCCCTCCAGTTCGGCGAAGGGGTACGTTCCTTCATAGAGATGGATATCAAAGTTCCACGCATTCGCCACTGCCGTGCCCGCGCCGATCGACTGGGTGCCGAACAACTGGGGCACCTTGGTCGCGCGCACAAGAACGAATACATCGGACGCCAGGTCGGTCGACGAGCCGTCCAGCTCGTCTGCCGTGACGGAAGGCAACGCAAACGTGCCCGATGCCAGAGTGGCATCCCCGCTGCGCGTCAGGATGATTTCGCGCTCGCCCGATCCGGCTGCATCATTGGGATCGAAGTAGAACGCATTGGTCATCACTTCGCCGCTGGCACCCGCCGCGATGGCCGTCCCCTGGTTGAACCGGTGATAGGTAAAGGGCACCGAATTGCCAACCTTGAGATCTTTGGCGTTATTCGCGACTGTCACCTGCACCGTCTGCGACAGCGGGTCGGCGGGCGTATTGCCCAGGCTGTCGAGCTGCGGCACGATCACGTACAGGTTGTTGGCGTCGCTCGTGTAGTCCGCCGGGGGCGCCAACTCCGCCGCCACGCCGTCGAACAACACCTCCGTGGTGCCCGGAATAAATCCGGAACCCTGAACGAGCGCCACTACACCACCAAACACATACGATTTGTTCGGCGTGATGGACGAAACAAACGCCCCGCCATCCAGCACGTACGTGTATCCGCCGCCCTCGAATGCCGCCGAGATGGCGATGTTGTCCGGCTTGCTGGCATTCGCATCGTCAACGACGACGTCCACCGCGCCAAGACGCACGCCCGCGGGGGCAATCACCGTAATCTCGGTCTCGCTCGAAGTAGTTACCGTCGCTTCGTTCGGCCCGAAGAACAACTGCGGCGGCTCGGGCAGGATTACGGCATCGCCAATCGTCACGATACCGGCATCGCCATACGCATCCGTGATGTCCGCGGCAGCAGCAGTGGCCATGGACACGTCCCGCACCGGCAACAGACTGCTTTCACCCGCAGTGCCAACCACATTGAAGGTGATGGTAAACAACAGGAACGGGTTGACCTGGCCGGCAAGGGTCATCTCGGTTGTGCCGCCGAAGACAACCACGCCGATGGTGCCGCCAGCCACGTTCGATTGAACCAGCTTGCCGTAGGTCAACAAGAGGTCGTTGTTCGTCGTCAGGCTCTGGAATTGCAGCACGTTCGTATCAAACGTGATGTCAAAGTCCATTGTCGACGGCGCCGCGGTTGCGTCGGCCGCACGGAAGAGGTACACCGGCACATCAACCGTCGCCGCTCCGCCCGTGGCCACGCGCTCTGCACGGATAACGTTACCCGTCTCGATTGGGTCGCCCAGGGCCGGCGGGAAGTTGGTGCCCGCAATGGTCACCAGGTTTCCGCCCGACAGAGGGCCGGTGGCCGGGTCGATGCTCGTGATGGCCATTTCCGCCGCAGCACCATCAATGAACGTGAACGGAAGCACGTTGGATTTGCCGGCCAACGGCTCGTTTTTGGCCACAGCCGCGGTGTTCACGAACAACCCGGTGGTACCGGCTGTCGCGCCCGCCGGGGTGACCACGTCGATGTTCGATTCATCCCAGAACACAACGTTGGCCGCTTCCGTAGCGGCGCCCGGGTCCGCGGCATCCGTTCCGAAAAAGGCCCTCAACGACACCGCAATGGCTCCGAAATCGACGCCCGGGTCAGAGAACGACCCTTCCACGCGGTGCGTGCTCTGGACCGTTGTCAGCGCCCAGTCCGGCGTGACACTGGTGAGCACCGGGTCGGGCGGGATGAAGGTGAACGCATCCGCCAGCGAACCGGTGAAGTTATTGGCCGTGATGATTTCCAGGCCCACAACACCCGGCTCGCTTGCACTCGTGTTGCCCGCGATGCTCAACGGCGTGATCGACCCCACAAGCACGGCCGCATCGCCGAGCGATACGCCCATGCCATTGGAATCAAACCCGGTGCCGTCGATCACAATGCTCGTGCCGCCCAGTGACGAACCCATCGCCGGGTTAATCGCTGTCGCCACCGGGCCAAGATACATGAACCCGTTCGGGATCTCGTCAAACTCTCCCGTCGCGACAATCTCGACGCGAATATCGGCAGCCGCGCTCGTCGCAGGCGTCTCCAAATCCGCCGCCCGCGGCACGCTCGCCGTGATCACGTCTCCGGCCACCGAAGAAACCGCCGCCGCCTGACCGCCGATCGTGACCTCCACGTCCCCGGCGCTCAGACCCGTCAGATTGTCAACGGTGATCTCGATTGTGCCGCCGCCGATGGCATAATCCTGCGCACCGCCGATGGCCACATTGTTCACATTCGTGATATTGATGAGACTCGTCGTCTCGAACAAGCCCACTATCGAAAGGCCCGACAATTCGGCCTCGAACGTTTCGAAGTCGAGCGAAACGCCATCCGCCGTAGGAACCCACGCCGCGCCCTCGGGAATCTCAATCTGCGGGCCGTTCGGAGCGCCGCCGTCGGCCACGGATGCGCCGTATTCGAACAGCCGCGCATTGGTCGCGGCCGTGACAAACGCCACCTCGTAGCCCACCAGATACAGCGGGTTGGCGGCAAGCCGCGCGGGGTCAATCGACGTCCACGTTGTCGAGCCCTCTTGCTGTACAAGCACGTCTATGAGAAGGAGAGAAGAAAGAAGCGCGTCCGCACCGTCCGGAAGCGCCGGAATCGATGCGGCCAGCCCCGCGCCCACCAACGTATCCAGGTCGGGCGCTACGGCAACCGCCAGAATGCCTCTTTCGGTCTCAGCAAGCAGGTCACGCGGCACGCCAATCTCGTAACTGCCCGTCGGAATTGGAACGATGACCGAGAAGAGGTCCAGGGAGGCCACATCCAGATCCTTGTCGGCAGGCGCCGACGGAAGGCCCATCATGACCACGCTCACGCCGGCCAGTCCGCCGGGCAGCGAAACCCATGCGTCGCCGGGAGCCAGGTTCAGCCCGAACGGATCGTCCGGGAAACCGTCGCCGTTGGTGTCCGTCGCCGTCGCAACCGTCCACGACCCGGTGGCCGTGACCGAATCCGTACTGGCGAGGTTCGTGGCTTCGACTTCCACGGATGTGATGCCGTTCACATCGGGAATAACCCCGATATGCGGGAAGTCGCTATCGCTGTCCGTCCCTGCCGGGGTTGTGCTGTTCGGCCAGGCGAATTCCACCGAACTGATGTCCGCCAGGTCGTCGGGCTCCGCCACCACCGCGAGCGGCGTCGCTCCCACCGTGGGCACATACACTGTCGCACCCGCGGCAGGCTGCACCACGCTCACTGCGGACAGCGCCTTGGCCTGCGCCGCTTCCGCCGCCTTCAGTTCCGTGAATACAAGCGTCACCATGTCCGCTTGCCCGTCGGCCGTCGCCACGAACAGGCCAGCCTCTCCGGCCGCGTTCGCCCGTACCGTCGCAACGAACTCCCCGGGCACCGCTTCCAGGACCGCGCCGCCATCCGTGGCCAAAGACCACTCGGCCTCGCCAATCCGCAGCAACCCTGCGGGAGCGCCATCTGCCATACGAAGCACACTGAAGCCTTGCTCGGCTCCCACGGGAATCTCGTAGGTTTTCGCCATGGGCGTCATTCCGTCGACGCTGATGGCGACCGCGCCTCCGCCGTTCGCTGCCGTCACCCGGTCGCCCGAGCTTATCAACGATGGCACGAGGCCCGCCGCCAGCAAAAGCACCACCACGGCACCCGCCAACGACGTCAGGAACAGCCTCTTCTTACTCCCCATTGTCATTCTCCTCTCCATGCGGTTTGCAAATCACGCCCCGGTCATAAGGTGTCCAAAAAAAATACAAGGACCGCCATCATGCGTTTCACAAAAAACGAGATGGGCAACCCTTTTGTCCAGACAACTCAAGATCTTGCGCCTCAACCTTCCACACTTCTATGCGGCCCCATATCTGCGGCGCGTCTCCCCGCCACAGCCCTCAAGGCTTAGCATAAGCTTATCTTGGAGATGTCATTATAGATACGAGACTCCGGCGTGTCAACGCCCTTTCTGTCAATATTTTTCCACAACAGCATGGTCCCCCGCCCGCCAAATCCACCCACTCCGGGGATCTGGCCCCGCAGGCATCCGCCACGAACAGACTGCCCTGGCCCCCAAAAATCACGGCCCCTCACGGCAATTGCCCCCAAACGCTGCCGCGTGCTACCATGAGAAGGTCCATAGAAACGCTTATGCTGAATGGGGTTAGGGGCCACGAGGAAGAAATTCGGAAAAATCGGGGCCGTTCTCGGGCAATTGCACCCGCCCCGAAGTATTGATAGTCTGTATTGCATACAAGGCGGTACGGTTCGCACATGATACCTGTTACATGTTCCAGTTGCGGTCTTCGAATCCTTGTCCCCAACGCGGTCCAGGGCCGCTGGGGGGTGTGTTTCGGGTGCGGCGCCCGCATGATGGTGCCCCGCATCGCATCCGACCCCCAGGACAAGAATCTCATCTTCGAAGCGGGCGAGCGCATTTCCGACCGCTATGAGATCGAAGAGTTCCTTGGCCGCGGGGGCATGGGCGTCGTGTACCGTGCCCGCGACCATCTGACCAACGAGGTGGTTGCCCTCAAGTTCATGATCCCTGACCTCCTCAAGTCTCCCAAGGCACAGCAGCTCTTTATCCAGGAAGCCCAGGTTGCCCGCCGTCTGCGCCACGAAAACATCGTGGCCGTGCACGATGTCAGCACAACCCCGGAAGGCGTGCTGTACCTCTCCATGGAATTCCTGCGCGGCCAATCGATCCGCTCCCTCCTCCGTAGATGCCGCAAAGAACGCCGCATGCTCGATGTGCGCGTCGCCGTTCATGCCACGGCCCAGGTGCTCAAAGCCCTCGAGTACGCCCACCGCACCGTCATTCACCGCGACATCAAGCCCGAGAACGCCATGATGATGCCCGGCGAACACATCAAGGTGCTCGATTTCGGCCTCGCAAAAGCCGTGGACGAAGAGGCGGCCTCCACCGGTGACAAGAAACGCAAGCGCGTCGTCGGCACCGCCGCCTACGCCTCCCCCGAACAGCTCAACCTGCGGCAGGTCGATTCCCGGGCCGACCTCTACTCGACCGGCATCCTGTTCTACGAACTCCTCACGCTCCGAACCCCCGCCGAAGAACAGATCGAAGTCACCAAAGCCCGCAGCGACGTCGCCCCGTCTCTTGTCGCCATTCTCAACAAGGCGCTCCAGGAAGACCCGGCGAATCGATGGCAGAATGCAGGCGAATTCCGCACACAGCTTACTGAGGCCTACACAACCTCTTATCGCCACGCCGCCCGGCCCAAAACCCCCACCGCCGAAACGGCTCACGAAGTCTCCACCGAAGGCATGGTCTATCTCGAGGGCGGCAGCTTCCTCATGGGCAACGACCTCGTGCCCGAGGAAAGCCCCTCCTTCGAAGCCCAGGTCGGTCCCTTCTATATGGATATCCACCCCGTCACCAACGACCAGTTCCGCGAATTCATGCGCGCCACCGGCCACCGCAAACCCGAATTCTGGGGCGACGGCACCTTCGGCGGCGGCCCCCAGCCCGTCGTGGGCGTGGGCCTCGAAGACGCCATGGCCTACGCGGCATGGGCCGGCAAACAACTCCCCACCGAGGCCCAATGGGAATTCGCCGCCCGAGGCAAAGACAACCGCAAATACCCCTGGGGAAACCGCGAACCCGACCCCATGCTCTGCAACTACGGCGACATGATGAGCATGACCGCCATCATCGGCATGCACGAGGAAGGGAAAACGCCCGAAGGCATCCACGACCTCGCCGGCAACGTCTTCGAATGGACCACCGACTACTACATGCCCTACCAGCCCGGCGCCAAAGAACCCAAGACCCCCGTTATTCCCCGCTACGTCGTCCGCGGCGGCTGCTGGAACGCTCCTCCCGAAGAACTCCGTTGCACCTTCCGCAAAGGCCTCTTCCCCGAAGAACGCCTTAACACCGTCGGCTTCCGCTGCGTCGTACCCGCCCAAAACGGCGCCGCAGAGTAGCCCCCGGCGGTTTGACACCATATGGTGGCGTGCCTATACTGGGGCGCAAGATGTGCCCTGTCAGGGCACAATGGGTCCAGCGATGAATTACGGACTGAACAGCAGTTTGCTGAATGGCAACGTGCTGGTGCTGAACCGGTCGTGGATAGCCATACATGTCACGCCGGCACGTCGCGCCCTCAGTCTGCTTTACGCGGGAACCGCCCGGGCCGTTCATCCCACCGCCTATTCGCTCCATGGATTCGACGACTGGCTGGTGCTGTCGCAAAATGGGCTCGGGGGCCGGTATGTCCACACGCCCAACTTGCGGATCCGCATTCCCGAGGTGGTGCTGCTCAATGCCTTTAACGGGTTTATCCGGCGCGAGGTGCCCTTCTCGCGACAGAGCATCTACGATCGCGATATCAACATCTGCCAGTACTGCGGCAAGCATTTTCCCCGGTCGCGCCTGACCATCGACCACGTCATCCCCCAGTCACGAGGCGGCCTCGACACGTGGGACAACCTTGTCGTTGCCTGCCTCAAGTGCAACGTGAAAAAGGGTAACCGCACCCCCGACGAGGCGCGCATGCCGTTGCTGCGCCGCCCGCGCAAGCCCGCCTGGTTCCCCCATCTGGGCACGCGGCTGCCCGAGGATCTCCTCGAAATCTGGGGACGCTTCATTGAAGTCCCGGCCTGAGCCGGGGGCGGCGTTGTCAGCCATGGACAAGCCTGCGTTCGCCGAGATCGTCCTGCCCATGCCGATGGATTCGGCGTTTACCTACAAAGTGCCGCCGTCGCTTCTCTCGCGCATCAGGCCCGGCATGCGGGCCGTCGTGCCGGTCCGCAAACGCGTCGAAACCGGTTATGTGGTGGCCCTTTCCGGCAGCACCACGGTCGAAAACCTGCGCTCCATCATCGATCTCCCCGACCCCGAACCGGTTTTTTCACGGGAAATGCTCGACTTGTGCCGCTGGATCGCCGACTACTACTGCTGTTCGTGGGGCGAAGCCCTCCATAGCGCCGTCCCCGCGGGCATTCACGTGCGCTCGAAGCTGCTGTATACGCTTCAAATGGACCAGCTCGGCCCCGGCCGCTTCACCGATCGCCAGCGCAAGGTCATCGCCGAACTCCACAGCCGTGGTCCTCTCATGGAAGGCCAACTGGCCGCCGCCGTCGGGCGCGGCGCCCTCAGCAACACCCTCCAGTCCCTCGTACGCCGCGGCATCCTCCTCGCCGAACCCGTGACCGTCGAACCCAGCGTGTCATCCCTGTCGGAAACTTACGTTCATCTTGTCGAAGACACCATCCCCGATACCGAAGCGCTGACCGCCCTGCAGCGGCGCGCTCCTAAACAGGCCGCGGTCTACCTCGACCTGCTGTACGGCGAACCCGAGCGCCCCGCCACCGCGCTCTACGAAAAACACGGCGTCGGTGCGGCAATCCTGAAAGCCCTTGAAGAAAAAGGCCTCATCACGCGCTCCCAGCGCGAGTATTACCGCACCCCCGACACCGGCAATGACGCTTCCGGCGCACTCAAACACGAATTGAACGGCGAACAGCAGGCCGCGTTCGATGCCATCACCGCCTGTTTAAATGAAAAATGCTTCCGGACTTTTCTCTTGCGCGGCATTACCGGCTCGGGCAAGACCGAGGTCTATCTCCAAGCTATCGAACACGCGCTCAAACTCGGGCGCGACGCCATCATCCTGGTCCCCGAGATTTCCCTCACCCCCCAGACCGTCGGCCGGTTCAAAGCACGCTTCCAGGCCGATATCGCCGTATTGCACAGCGGCCTCGGCGCCGGCGAGCGCTACGATGAGTGGCGGCGCGCCCAGCGGGGAGAGGTCCGCATCGTGGTGGGCGCCCGCTCGGCCATCTTCGCGCCCCTGCCCAACCTCGGCATGCTCGTCGTCGACGAAGAACACGACCACTCGTACAAACAGGGCGAGACACCGCGCTACCACGCCCGCGACGTAGCCATCATGCGCGCCAAGCTGAACGATGCGGTCTGCGTGCTCGGCTCCGCGACCCCGTCCGTCGAGTCCTACTACAACAGCGAGACCGGCAAATCGGTCCGCATCGAGCTGTCGCGCCGCGCCACCAACGCCGCCCTTCCCGAGGTCCGCATCTTCGACATGCGCGGCGCCCTGCGCGAGCACGGCGGCCAAGTCCTCCTGTCTGACGCGCTCGAGGAAGCGATCGCCGGGCGCGTCGAACGGGGCGAACAGGTCCTGCTCCTCCTCAACCGCCGCGGCTTCGCGCCGTTCGTGCTCTGTCCACAATGCGGGTGGGTGGCCGAGTGCACCGATTGCCAGGTGACCATGACCTACCACGCCAAGGGGGCCCACTTGAGCTGCCACTACTGCAACAAGCGCCGCACGGTGCCCCAGGTCTGCGACGCGTGCCACTTCAATCCCCTGCTCTACCTCGGCGTCGGCACCCAGCGCGTCGAGGACCTCCTCCGGCGCACGTTTCCCAAAGCCCGTATCGAACGCATGGACGCCGACACCACATCGGGAAAGGGCGGCCACGCCAAAATCCTCGGGCGCCTTGCCGCGGGCGAGATCGACATTCTCGTGGGCACCCAGATGATCGCCAAAGGCCACGACTATCCCGGCGTCACCCTCGTCGGCGTGCTCAATGCCGACACCGGGCTCGGCATGCCTGATTTCCGCGCCGCCGAGACCACCTTCCAGTTACTTACCCAGGTCGCCGGGCGCGCCGGGCGCGGCGACAAGCCCGGCCAAGTCATCATCCAGACCTACCGCCCCAAGCATTACGCTGTCCTCGCCGCGGCCGAACACGACTACACCACCTTCTATGCGCGCGAAATCCGCGAACGTGAAAGCGGCGGTTACCCCCCCTGCCGACGCCTGGCCAACTTCGCTATCGAATGCGAAGACCCCCGCGGCGCCGAACGCGCCATGGCCGCCCTCCACCGGCTCACGCGCCGGCAAATGGAGCACCTCGGATTCCACGGCATGGAAACGCTCGGGCCCGCCCCCGCCACTGTCCGCCGCGTCAAGAAGAAGTACCGCTGGAACCTCGGCATACTCTCCGTCAGTCCCAAACGCCTCAACCGCCTCGTCCGCGCCACCCGCGATGCCTTCCAGACCGAAAACCCCGTCCCCGCCGCCCAACTCAAAGTGGACCTCGATCCCTACGGCGTGTATTAAGCCTTTCCCCGGAACATGTTCCCCGAGGGTACGGCCACGGCCCCATCGCGACGGGCCTCTCCCGTCCACCCCGTCCACCCAGTTTACCCCGTCCGCCGAGCCTCTTTGTCCGTGTGCGTCCGTGTGCGTCCGTGTGTGTCCGTGTGTGTCCGTGTGCCCGCCCCCTGGAGATGCATTTATACTCCCCCTCGTCTATACTCCGGCGAGGGCAAGCAGCGGCCCCGTTCGCGGCCGCGACGTCAACCAGATTTCGGAAGGAGCGCACCCATGATTCCGAGTTTCGCCATCTCCCGCAGCCGCAAGGCAACCCTGGCCGCGGCCGCTACGCTGCTCATCCTGGCAGGCGCCCACGCACACGCCGCCGAGGCCATCGGCATCGGCTCGCGCCTCGAACCCCTGTGGGATCAGTTCCTCATCGAATCCATGGACGGCGTCGCCCAAGTTCTTCACGAACCCGTCCCGCGCGACGTGGCCATCACGGTTGACGCTCCCTGGGAGGGCAATACCTCCTGCTACTTCACCATCTTCGAAGACGACGGCCTGTTCCGCATGTACTACCGCGGCTCGCACTTCGACCTGAAGACCAACAAGTCCGGCGAACAGCGCGTCTGTTACGCCGTCAGTGTCGACGGTATCCACTGGACCAAGCCCGCGCTCGGCCTTTTCGAATTCGAGGGTTCCACCGCCAACAACATCCTCTGGGAAGGTGACGCCGTTCACAACTTCTCACCCTTCAAAGACGATAGCCCCGATTGCCCGCCTGACGAACGTTACAAGGCCGTCGCCAGCGGTCCCGACAAGGCCAAACTTCTCGCGTTCAAGTCGGCCGACGCCGTCCACTGGGAACTCATGCGCGAGGAACCCATCATTACCGAGGGCGCGTTCGATTCCCATAATGTCGCGTTCTGGGACGCCTACCGCCAGCAGTATGTCGAGTTCCACCGCGGTTTCACCGAGGGGACCCGCGCAATCATGACCTCGGCCACCAAAGACTTCCTGAACTGGCCCGCACCGCAATGGCTCGAATACACCGAGGGCACCCCCAACGAACACCTCTACACCAACGGCATCACGCCCTACCACCGTGCGCCCCATATCTTCATCGGTTTTCCGAAACGTTTCCGCCCCGACCGTGACCTCAAAGTCCATCACTACCCGGGGGTCTCGGACGGTGTCTTCATGACCAGCCGCGATGGACTCCTTTTCAATCGCTGGCGCGAGGCGTTTCTCCGCCCCGGCCCGGATAAGACCCGCTGGGTCAACCGCAACAACATGATCGCGTGGGGCGTCATGCAGACCAGCTCGGGCGATCCCAACCTGCCCGGCGAACTTTCGATCTACGCCACCGAAGGCTACTATGTCGGCCCCTGCGAACTGCGCCGCCACACCATCCGCCTCGACGGATTCGTCTCGATCAATGCTCCTGCAACCGGCGGTACATTCGCCACCAAAGTCCTGATCTTCGCCGACGGCGAAGATCCCCCCCTGCCTCAACCGGGACAATCCGCCGGGCAGCTCACGTTCACGACCGAGAGCCCCATCCGGGGGACCCAGTCCATCGAGTTCACCTCCCCCGGGGTCATCACACTGCCCGATACCCAGAACTTGGGCGCTCAGGCTACGTTCGCAGTCCATGTCCGCAATGTCCCGGGCGGGCACCGGCGCCTCTTCTCGGCCTACGACGGCGGCGGCATCGATGTTATGCAGAACGAACTCATCTTCGACTGCAATCCCAGCGGACAGATCGGCGGCTCGGAAACGGGATTCCGGTTCTACTACGACACCAAAGTCGTGGAAGCCCCCGCCGGCGCCCTGCCCCAGTGGGCCGATGACGGCAACGTCCATCACCTCGCCGCTACCTACGACGACGGCGTCATGCGACTCTATTTCGACGGCAAAGAAGTTGCCAGCGCAGGCGAACCGGGCCTCGGTCCCATCGAATTGCGTCACGGCGATCTGCGTTTCGGCGAAGATTACCCCCCCACATCGCTGACCAACGAACCGTTTCTTGGCGTCGCCGACGACATACTCGTGGTCCGGCGCGTGCTTTCACCCGAGGAAATCCAGCGCTTGGCCGCCGAAGGCGCCACGGCCCTCTTCGGAGAAGCCCCCGCTGAAGCCGGCATCCTCTACACCGCCGAAGATGACAAAGGCGGGCAACTCACCAACGCGTTCACCGGCGCCCCCGGCGCCGCGCCCCTGCCCGAGGCCGCCAAAACCAAGCTCCTCCTCAACTACGCCACTTCCGCCAGCGGCAGCATCTGGTGCGAGATTCAGGATGCCGATGGCAATCCCATCCCCGGATTCTCGATGGAGGACTGCGATGAGATCTACGGCGACCACATCGAGCGCGTGGTCACCTGGGGCGGCAAGTCCGAGTTGAAAGACCTCATCGGCACACCCATCCGCCTGAAGTTCAAGATGAGCGACGCGGACCTGTACGCCCTGCGGTTCCGGTAGGGAATCAAGTACTGGTTTGGCTTCACGAGAGGCGCGCACGCGGACCTATATCTGCGAACACTCCGCCGGGTTGAGGACGACGTTGGTGATGCCGCAGAGAATCTCCTTGTCCGCATACTCCGGCCGGGCACGCAGTTCAAGCCAGTCCGGGTCCGCCCGGAACGTGTCCCACGCCGCCGTCTGCGCCTCCGCGTTCTCGAATCCCAGCATGTAGGTAAGATTCGGCATCTTCGCGCCGATTAACGCTTCGCCGAAAAACACCGGATTGAGCCCCACCTTGCGGAAGATGGCGATCTCGGCCGTGTTGAACATCTCGATCTTTTTCTGGCCGGTCTTGATGCTCGGGCTCTCGTACGTACGCAACTGGAACACCCGCGTCGCGGACTCGGCCGCCCGCTCGAGTTTGGGCATCCCCGTAAATGCCTTCAACAGGCTGCTTTCGACGCGCTTGTAGGCGGGGCTTGCCGCAGGGGCATCGAGAAACGCCGCCCCGCTCGCGAGAAACGCCTCGTCCGCCAGCAGCTTGTCCGTCGCGCTCGCCACCGACTCCACTCGAGGGTGCGGCAGCAGCACATACACCGGGCTGAGCTGCTCGGGCGCCATGAACACCCCCACGGGACTTACCCCGATGCGGTTGTACGCGGGAATGGCGGCATCGCCCCAGAATGCCAGCAAACCTGTTTTCTGCGCCTCCGTTTCCACCTCATACGCGCGCAACTCGTAACATTCGCGAACCCCGCCGTCCTCCGCAGCCGATGCGCGTTGCGCGCCACTCATGGACACCGCGCCCGCGGCGGCAGTCATCGTCAGAAACGAACGTCGTCCCATCATGATGAGGCTCCTTTCAGTAATCATCCCGGTTTTGTGCCAACAGCCCGGAAAAACGTGTAACAAAACGCGCCATCGGGGTGGGTCTTGATGGATAGGATATCCTCGAGTCCTTTTCGGAACACGGCGGCATCCAGCATGCCGCGGGCGCTCACCTCCGATTCAATCCCGCGCAGCATGCCCACGATGGTATCTTCGACGAACCCTTTCATCATGTGGGGCAGGCTGGGGTCGCAATAAATCCGAATCGGCTCGACCCCCACGTCCTCACAACCCGCCCGCGCCAGCACCGAATACATCCGCCGCCCGATCAGGCTGTCGCCCCCCAGCATGGCCTGGAGTTTCGGCAAACATGCCCACGCCGCAAGCGCCTCGGGCGTCTCGGGGTAGAAGAAACACGAGCCGTGATCGCCTTCGATCGCCGTCAGCGTTCCTCCCGGTTTCAGCACGCGCGTAAGGTCTTCCAATGCCTGTCCGGGACGGTCCAGATGCTCGAGCACGAAGCAGGCGAAGGCGTGATCAAATGCCGCGCTTGGGAACGGCAGCGCGTAGAGGTCCCCCGCCAGAAACGGCAGACCCGGATTCCGGTCCGCAGCCATCCTCACCGATACCGCCGAGATGTCCATGCACACAAACCGCGTCCCCGGACTGTTCGCCGCGAGAAGCTCGGTCTGCGCGCCAACGCCGCACGGCGCTTCCAATACCAGCGCGCCCGCCGGATACCGCACATTCTCGTGTATCAAATCGCTCAGCGCCCGGGCGGAGTTCCGCAGCCGGTCCGCTTCGTATTCCGAGTACCCGTGCACGTATCCCATCACTGCCTCGAAAATTCAAAAACCGGGATTTCCCGCTCTGTTGTGGGACCGGTGCCCTCACCGGTCATTTCTGCTTTCATCGTTTATGGGTGAGTCGGCCGGCTCATGGTGCGCTGTCCCCGGGTTTTGATCTGCCTCAAAGCTCAGCTTCCGAACAGGCACACGTAGTCGCGCCGCGGACGGCGCCTTGGACATGTCCCCTTTCGGCACGCTATTTGTTCACCTTCTCGACCTGCCCGGATTTCTTCGACCGCGCGAGCGCATCGAGCACCTGAACCGGCCGGAGAATCAGGTCGTGCGGAATCGGCTCGACTCGCGTTTTGAACATCCCGGTGAACGTTTTGACCCCGCTCAGGTATGGGCTCTTATCCATGGGCAGGTTTGAATGAATCGATTTTTCGCTTCCGACGGCGGCAATGCCAAACCGCGGCGCGCCCTCCTTAATAAGGTCCATCGTCACGATTTTCCCGTCGGTATACAGGAGCTGGCCCGTCGCACCGTTGCCGTTCCTGGTGAGCAGCACCGATTTGACGTTGTAGCCGAAGGCCATCAGCGCCATCTCGACCTGATGAATCCCGTAGAAGAACACGCCGCCCCACTGGCTGTTCAGGTCGCAGGGTCCGTACGTCGAGCCCGCCACGATCGCCCCGATGCCCGCCATGTCCTTCTTGAACTTCTGAAAGCTCGCCTGCATGGGCACCACGCTGAACGACGTCACCGGCGCGCCCGTCTTTTTCGCGAGTTTCAGAAACTCGCCGCCTTTCGCGGGCTTGAAACAGAACGGTTTATCGACAAACGCCGGGACCCCCTGCTCCACAAAGGGCCGCACGGCGTCCAAATGGTATTTCGGATGCCGGTGGTCCACCAGCACCGCGTCCACCTTCCCCAGCATGTCCTTCGGGTTCTTGACGATGTTCGGGATGTGGCCCTCGGTGGCCGTGTCTTTGGCGAAGACTTCCGTTTCGCCCCAGAGATAGTCCACCGAGAAACCCTTGATCTTTTTCTCGACGTTGATGATCTTCGCGATGGCCTTCGAATGTGAATTCTCCGCGCCGATTATCCCCAGAATCATGGCGTCACTCCTCCAATGCTTCGCCTAACCGGAACGTCTATTCCAGCCCCAGGTTCAGCACGCGGTTGGCGTTCTTCCACATGATCTTCTCATACACCTCGTCGCTGATGTTGCCCTCGTCGCGCACCGCCGTCAGCCATTCGACATGCTCCATCCTGTTGATCGGCGAGCAGTAATCCAGGCCAAGCAGCAGCCGGTCCTGGAACTCTTCCATGAACCCATAGGCATGCACCGGATCCCGCTGCAACGCGTTGAACCCGCTGCCGGCCGACAGGTCCCCGTACACCCCCGGGTACTCGCGCAAGAGCCGCTTCAATACGCCCCCTTCCGCCACCGGAGTCTTGGGGTATCCGTTCTTGTCCGCCACCGTCGCGTCGCCGCTGATTTCCGACCAGAAGCCCGGACTGTGCCCGAAGAACTTCAGGTTCGGAAACGTCTGCAGGCACTTCTCGAAACGCGGCAGGCCCAATTCGTCGAGCACGCCGTAACTGTCCACGTCGGGCGTGATGGTGTGAAAGGTTACGGGAAAGCCCACTTTCTCGCACGCGGCCAGCAGGCACTGCATGGGATG
This sequence comes from uncultured Nitrospiraceae bacterium, assembly GCA_964520685.1. Lineage (GTDB taxonomy): Bacteria > Hydrogenedentota > Hydrogenedentia > Hydrogenedentales > SLHB01 > UBA2224. Next base: position 21,807 of record CAZFOG010000031.1, read on the forward strand.
GCCGTCCCAGTACACCCGGGCCGTCACCTCGCCCAGCCCCTTGAATCCCAGGTCCCGGCACTGCGCCAGCACGCGGTAGTGGTCCTCGACCGTGATCTTCAGGGGATCGCGGGGCAACCGCGGGTCCACATTAACGAACGGGATGAATTTGCCCGGATACTTCGCGCAAATGGCCAGCACCTCGCCAATGCTCTGCTTCTCGGCCGGCGCTTCCGCCGAAGCCAGGGGCAGAATGACCGTCATGTCGATGCCCTTTTGCTCCATGATCTCCAGCTGCTGTTCGGCGCTCATGAACGGCGTCCCGCTCAGGGGCGAAATAAGGCGCGGATCCAAAAAGACATGCCCGTGTATGTCGATTCTCAATGTGCTTTCTCCGGTTGTGCGTTCGGTGCCACGCCCCTATTCGCCCGCGGGATATTCCTGAAGACGAATGTTCTTGAACGAAAGGTCCGTCGTCGGGTCATGTCCCTGCAGGTGAATCGTCCCCGCCTCGCCGACAAAACCTGCCTTGGAGTCGCCATGGTCCACCGCCGGCCGCATGTCGAGGAAATCGCTCACCGCATACCCGTTGATCCATACCGCAAAATGGTTCCCGTTGCACAGAATGGTCTTGTAAAACCATTCCTTTTCATTCGAGACCACCTTCCGCGCGTTTTGGATGGCGTACAATCCGCCCGTGCCGTAATCCACCGGGTCGTTCCGGTCGTCGCCCTTCCACTCGTTGCGGACCTGCGATTCGTAGCCCTTCCAGAACACACCCTTCGGACCGCGGAAAAACACGCCGCTGTTCAGGGGTTTCTCCTCGCCCCTCGAGAAGATGTCGAGTTGGAGCACAAAATTCTGGTAGAGCCCGTCCGTCTCGATCTGGCCGTTGCCGTCCCGAATGCGGATCGCCCCGTCGTCTACCGTAAACACCGACTTGTGGTCCGGGATGATGTTCCAGCCTTCCAGGTTCTCGCCATTGAAAATGGGTTTCATCGCCAGAGGCCGCAGCTTGATGTCGCTCACCTCGACCCGCGCCCCCTGGTACAGAATGCCAATATGACCTACCGCGTGCCCCGGCGCTGCAACGGCCGCGTCTTGCCCGTTCACCTTCGCGCTGACCGCATTCCCTTCGGCAACAACGCTGACCTGCTGCCAGTCATAGCCCGAATCGGGCCCCTGGATCGCAATGAGCGCGGCGCCGTTCCCGGCAGGATGGCCCGAGAGCGGAGCGCGCACCACCACCGCCGTCGTCTTCTTGGGCGCCACACGGATCTTCAGCGTAAGCTCGAAGTCGCCCCACTGTCCCGTTGTCGCGAGCCACCCGCCCGTGCCCTGTTTGCACGACAATTCTCCGTCGGCCACTTCCCATTCCGCGTCGCCCAGGGCCTGCAACCCGAAAAGCGTCTCCCCGTCAAACAGGTTGATCCACCCCTCGGCATAATCCTGCGCGTCCGCCTCTGCGCCAACCAAAACCGGCGACACAACCAGCCCTGCCGCCATCGCGGCAAACAACATGCCTTTCATGATCCGTCTCCTTCCGTGTAATCGCAGGGCGGCGGGCCGCAACTCCCGCCGTCCGAACCGTGCCCGAAACAGTGCCCTATCCTACACCTTCCCCCCAACACCTGCCAAATGCCCGAAGACCTACAACCCCATGAGCCCCAGTCACCATCTCCCTTACACGGTCCAAGCGTTCACCCCAATGCAGCCCGCGCTCGTCCGTGTCGGTCCGTGTCTCCCCTCAAACTGGATTTCCGCGCCTCATCCCGATATCCTCACCCTTACAATCCCAGGACGCACGGTACAGGAGGAGCTTCCCATGCGTTGGCACATTCCAGCAGCAACCATTTTCGCGGCAGCGCTCTGCGCACTCTCGCCCATCACGCTCGCAGCCGAGGTCACCTTCGAATCCCTCGTCCGCGAAATGACGGATCTCGACGCCCTGGCGTCGTTCCCCGACCCAGCCTACGAATGCGCCCAGTTCTCGAGCTACGACCGCCGCTCGACCGATCCCGCCGTTCTCACCGACGAAAACTGGTTCGCCAACGGCGACCGCGGCCAGCACATCCGCAAGGAAACCCGCAACGGCGCCGACGAATGGGTCATGGCCGACGCCGAAGGCCCCGGCGCCATCGTCCGCATCTGGTCGGCCAACGCCAACGACGCCGGCATCGTCCGCGTCTACCTCGACAACGCCCCCGACCCCGTCATCGAAATGCCGCTCCAGGACATGCTCGACGGCCAGCACGCGCCCTTCCTTGCCCCCATTTCCGGCATCCGATCCCGGGGTTGGAACACTCATCTTCCCATCCCCTACGCCAAACACTGCAAAATCACCGCCAGCAAACCGGATTTTTATTACCAGGTGAACTACCGCACCTATGAAAAAGGCACAGAAGTGGAATCGTATACGCCCGAGCTTCTCCAGACCCACGAATCATTGCTGGAGGAAACCCGGAACCGCCTCGCCAACCCCTCGGAGTTCACCGTCACCGGCCCGCAATCAACCACGAGCTTCCGTGAGTACATCGTCCCGGGCGGCACTATCGAAATGCGCCTCGAGGGTGAAGGCGCTATCTATGGCATCACGAGCAAAGTCGAGGCGGATGACCTCGAAGGCGCCCTTCGCCAATGCGTGGCCACGATCCTCTTCGACGACCAGAAATCGCCCAGTGTCGAAGCCCCCTTCGGCGACCTCTTCGGCACCGCACCCGGCATCAACCCCTACAAGTCACTCCCCTCTGGCGTGCTCGAGGACGGCACCCTGTACAGCCACTGGGTCATGCCCTACAGGCAGTCCGCCACCCTGCGCATCACCAACCACGGCGAGGCCCCCGTCACCGTCGATGGCGACGTGCGCACCGGGCCGCGTGAATGGAACAACCGAAGCCTCTACTTCCACGCCAAATGGCGCGCCGAATACGACATCGCGACCCGGCCCCGCCAGGACTGGACGTACCTCGCCGTAGACGGTAAGGGCCGATTCGTCGGCGACATGCTCCACGTCACCAACCCCGTCAAGGACTGGTGGGGCGAAGGCGACGAGAAGATCTATGTTGACGGGGAAGATTTCCCGAGCCATTTCGGCACTGGCACCGAGGATTACTACGGCTACGCCTGGTGCAGCAACGAGCTGTTCGTACATGCCTACCACAACCAGCCCCGTTGCGACGGCCCCAACAACTACGGCCATACCTGCGTCAGCCGTTTTCACATTCTCGACAACATCCCCTTCGCCAAAGATTTCAAATTCGACATGGAGGTCTGGCACTGGGCCGACGTCAAGGTCAACATGGCCGCCACGTCGTACTGGTACGCACGCCCTGGCGCGGAGGACGGTTTCAGCTCCATCGACCCCGCTGCTCTGCGCATCGTCACGCCCCCGCCCCTGCCCGAGCCCAAACGCGTCGCGGGCGCCCTCGAGGGCGAACAACTCGAGGTCCTGTCCGTCACCGGCGGAAACGCCTCAACGCAGCAAAGCGGTGGTTGGCCCTGGAGCGGCGAGCAACAACTCTGGTGGATTGACGGCGCTCCCGGCGATGTGCTCACCCTCGCATTCGAGGCCCCCGAAGACCGCCGCTACAGCGTCGACGCCGTCTTCACCAAGGCCATCGACTACGGCATCATGCAGCTCAGCGTTAACGGCA
>CAZFOG010000032.1:0-25417 GCA_964520685.1 uncultured Nitrospiraceae bacterium
CCGTGTCCCGGATGCGGCCTGACGCGGTCGGTGTTTGCCATCGGGAGCGGGGAGTTTGCTGCCGCGTGGCATTTCAATCCGTTCGGCTATGTCGTCTATGCCGTCTTGGTTGTACTGCTGTTGTTGCCCGCGCTGGCCCGCATTGCGCCGACGCTGACCGGGCGTATCGAGAGTTCCCGGTTCGTCAATATGTTCGTCGGGCTCAACGTTGCAGGGCTGGTGGTGTTTGGGCTTCTGCGGCTCGCCATGCATTGGGGATGACGAGACGCCATGTGCACTCGCAAGGCGGCCTCTCCGGGTTCGCGGTTCGGCGATTGCGTAGGAGGAGTGACCCATGAAGATCTACGGACTGGCAGTGTGCGTGTGCTTGACCATGTGCGTTTCGGGATGGGCGCAGTCGCCCGCGGCGCCGACGTTCCAGGAATTGATGGACCCCGCCCTCTTTCCCGAACCCCAACGAGGGATGAGGGTTTTCCATAACCTGACGCGGGAAGACGGCGACCTGGAAGTAGCAACGACCGGGGCCGTGTTTCTTTTCCAGCCCAAGACCGGCGACATCGTCTGCCGCCAGCGCATCGGGCACGAGCGCGAGGTCGCCGTGCTGCATCTGGGCACGCCCCTGGAAGGCCTGCGCGTGACCCACTCGGGTCCGGGCTTTGTGCGCGTCGTTGTGGAAGCCCCTGAACTGGTCATCCGCATCAACGGGGACTCACTGCTCATGCTGCACGCGCTGGAACCCCTGAGGGCAACCGTCGAGGGCAAAATACCGGCCGGTTGGCATGCCTCCTTCGAGAATAGCCATCTGATTGCCGACGAATGGGGCGCGTTCGGGCTCTATTGTTCGGACACGGGGATCGAGGACGGGTTCGACCCCTATTCGCCGACTGTGGCGGCCTACCCGTTGCCCGCGGATGCCGTGCTGTGGCTGGGCGTATGCCCGCCGCAACCCTATCCCTGGGAGCGGTCACTCGAGGACCAAGTCGTGTGGCACTGGTCGAACCAGCTTGGGTATCCGCCGGACGAAGAGCTCCGCGCCTGGAAAGAATACGGGAACATCGTGCTGCTGCAATCGGAGGTCTTGCTGTGGAAGGACTGGAACCTCGATTTTGAGCCGCGGCACGGAGCGGAAGAGTTCGCCCGCGTGCGCAAGACCATCCACGACCAGGGCATGCGGTTCATCGTCTACACCAGTCCCTATTATTTCCTGAAAAATACGCCGGTCGAATCGGCCGCGTTCAATTCGTTCGAGAATTTCAAGGGGTGGCCGCCCGGCTGGCCCACGGGCGAAAATATGGAATTGTTCATGACGGCCATCACGAAGGTCATGAACGTCCACAAACCCGATGGCCTCTATTTTGACGGGCAATATACCAGCAATCCCGCTGCGTTGTATGCCTTGGCGCGGCGCACCCGCGAGCTGATCGGCGAGGACGGCATCCTCGAGTGGCATTCGACCACGGCGCTCGGCAACGGACACTGCTACCTGCCCCAGGCGGATGCCTACGTGGATTTCATCCTGCGTGGTGAAGGACGCGAGAGCGTCTACGAGGATTTCGAGTACCTGCGCTATTTCGTATCGGGCTACAACATCAACAACTGCATTGGCGTGCTCTGCAATAACGGGCCGATCGGCGTCAACCCCAATCTCGTACGCGACGTGCTCCGGGCCAACGGGCGCTTTCACGTCATCGCGAGCTGGCTGGACAAACCCGAACTGGTGGAGGTTCTCGAGGAGGAGTATTTCCCGAAGCTGAATCCGGCGCTGCAGAACACGGTAGACGCAGCCATGGCTGCGCGTCAGGAGACTGTGGGGGCACGGGCCGCGGCCATGCTGGCCGAACGCGAGGCCCTGTTGGCCGAACCTGGATGGGACGCGCCGGTGTTCCACGTCGAATTCGATGCCATGCCCGAAGCGGAGACGGTGTTGTCGCCCGCAAACCCGGACGGACTGTCCATCGAGGAGGGCGTGCTGACCCTGAACGCCCATGCCAACACGTACGCTTTTCTCAGGATCCCTGTGAACATTGATGCACGGGGGTTTATTGTGAAGCTGAAGCAAGGCGCCGATGGCGGGCAGTCCTGGGGGCCTGGCGCCATGTTGCGCTGGCCGGGCGGCGGCGGTATCCGTGTGGGCACGCGCTCCGACGGAACGCTGCAATCCGACGTGTATGGCCAGCAGACGCACGGCGGGGAACACGACGCCGGCGAATGGGTCTGGTTGCGGGTGCGCTGGCTGGCGCGCGGGGGTGTCGCTGAACGCAGCGATGACGGTCAGACCTGGCAGCGGCTCTGGGGGTTCGAACGCAGTGGAGGCGCTTCCGGCAAGACCGCCGAGCTGCTCGTGGGTAAGGTGCCATTCAACGGCGAAGCCCAGGATTACAGCGAACCCGGCCCCAAGGGGCGTTGCGAGATCGATTTCGTGCGGGTGTATTGAGGCGATGGAACGGCGCCGGGATTTTCTCAGCGCCCTTGCGCGCGGACGAAAGCTTCGGGGGGCAGCCAGGGAACGCCGCACGTTTCGGGGTGCGCAAGGGTGGACACGACTACCGCGGGACCGCCCAGCGCGAGGGCGTTGAGAACGCCTTCCGGCGTAGTGGCGGCACAGGTGCGCGGCTCCAGTATGCACACCGTTTTTCCCCGCGCGGTAAACCACATCGTCCATTTCCGCAGCAGTTCATCCGGCAGACCGAACTTGCGCAGCAGGCGCAGGTAACGCTGGAGCAGGTCCCAGGTGACTACCGGAACGACGTTCTCATCGCGCCACAAGTCCAGAACCGCCTTGCAGGCGGGGTCCACGAATGCCCGCGCGAGCACGTCGGGGGCGAGGATGATGCGGACGGAGTCAGGTGCCATCCAGGTCCTCGATAATGCGGTCGATATCCTCGACCTGCATGGATTGACCCCGCACGACAATCAGGCTCTGTTGAAACAACAGGTCGAATCCGCCCTTGGACAGCGTAATGGCGGTGTCGATCCATTCATCGAGGATGCGCCGCCGAAACCGCCATTCCTTGCCGAGTTTCGTGCCGGGGATTTGGCCGTCCTGTGCCCACTTATAAACGGTCTGCGGCTTGAGTTTGAGGTATTTGGCCACTTCTTCGACCGTCATGATTTCGTCGTGACGATGGTTCATAGTCCGGTCAATCCTCAGCCAAATCGCGCACCATACCCGCCATACTGTCTACCACCGCCTCGTAGAAATTCATGTGACTGTAGCTGCGGACGATCTCGAACGGTGCGCCGGGGCTTCCGATGAAAGGCCGCAGCGTCCACGCGCACTGGGTTCCCACAAAGGCGAAGACGATGATCCAGACATAGAGGATGCGCAAGGCCTGCCGCGGATACAACGAAGAGTGTTCGCACATGGCCACCAGACCGCGCCAGAGCCCGGCCATCGCCCACATTCCGCTGAACCCGAAGATCGCGACATGAAGCAGTTTGAGGAAATTGTAGCCGGTGCCGATGATCGTGAAAAACAAGACTATGGGCGCGCAACTCGCGAGGAGAATGGCATTCATGGTGACCGCCATGCAGATCAGCGCGAGGGTTTGCAGGAAGCTCAGCCGCGAGCCCATCACCACATTCACGACGTACAGCACCGGGTAGCATACCGCCAGAGTGAGCAAGAACAGCAGGGGCGCCTTGATCGCCGACGAGACCATTTGGGGCAATCCTGCCGGGATACCGGCCATGGCGCCCATCACGACCCCGTATCCCGCCCCGAGAGCCACGATAATCGTCAACATCCTTCCCAGATGCCACAGAATGTCGTCGCCGCGGAAGATGCTCGTGAAGTAGGCATCGCGATGGCGCAGGAGACCGTCCATGTACTCCAGGATGGTGCGCGCTTGACGCGGGTCAAAATCGTCTTCGTCCTCGTCGATGAGGGGATGCTGCCCGGTCAAGATCTTCCCCGCCATTTCCTCGAGTGATTCGTCACTAGCGTCGGTATGCGTCCTGGTTCCCATGGCCACCCCTCCCGTCGTTACAGACTGACAAGGACTAGTACTATGATGCCATAATCAGGCGCTTTTGTAAAGTTTGTTATTGTTTGATACTGTTTTTTGCTGTTATTGATGGCCTTCCCTTTTCCGTTCAATTGCGATAAGTTGCGCTCGAACAGGCACTTGCGCAAGAATGAGATGAATTGGCCGTTCTTGAGGGGTGTTTTCATGAACCAAGTCGCCTCATACCTGTGCAAACGTGCGATCACGAGTCTGTGGCGTCTCGAGGGCGCCACGTGGGAAGACGCCCGGTGCGCCGTGGTGATCCCCGCGCTGGCTGAACGGGCGACCATCCTCGGGACCCTGCGCAGCCTGGCCGCGAATCCACGACCGTACTTGGAGCACACGCTGGTGGTCGTGGTGGTCAACAATCGCGGGCCGGGCAGCGCCCGCTCGGAGGATATCGCTGGTAATCAGCAGACCCTCGAATTGCTGCGGGGCATGTGGCATGGCGGCCGGGCATCTGAAGGGCGAGACGTGGCTGATGCCGGGCTTCGGCTGGCGTGGATCGATGCGTCGTCGCCGGGCCTCGAGATGCCCGCGAAAGGCGGGGTGGGGCTGGCCCGCCGGATTGGTCTCGATGCCGCGCTGCGCGCGCTTCACGAGGCTGGCGCGGGGGAGAAAGCAGTGCTGCTCTCGACGGATGCCGACACCCTTGTCGAGCCGAATTACCTCGAAGCCGTGGGTGTGCATTTCCAGCGTCCGGACGCCTGGGCAGCGACGGTAGCCTGCGCGCACCGCCTCGAGGGCACGGATGCGGAAATCGCCGCGATTCTTGCGTACGAAATACACCTGCGCTATCACGTGCTCGGCCTGCAGACAGCGCGCTCTCCTTATGCCTATCCGACTGTGGGCTCGACGATTGTTTGTTCGGCGAAGGCCTATGCCGCAGCAGGGGGAATGAACCGGCGCCAGGCTGGCGAGGATTTTTACTTTTTACAACAGCTCGCCAAGACGGGGCACGTGGATGGGCTCAACACGACCGCGGTCCATCCGTCGCCGCGCGCATCGCACCGGGTGCCCTTCGGGACGGGCCGGTGGGTTCAGCAGCGTCTTGACGGACGGCAGGAGCTTGTCACGTACCATCCCGAGGGCTATCGCGTCCTCGGGGAATGGCTATCGCTGGTTCACGAACGCCCCGAGGCGGCGCCGGACGCACTTGAGGTCGAGCTGCGTCGTTTCAGCCACCCCGCCGCGGCGTTTCTCGCCGCTCAGGGTTTTTCGGAATGCTGGGTCAAGCTGCAGAAGCACTGTTCAGGCCGCGACGCGTTTCTGGCGCAGTTTCACCGCTGGTTTGATGCCTTCAAGACCCTCAAACTGCTGCATTACCTGCGGGACAATGGCTATCCGCTTCAGCCGCTGTGGAGCGCCGTCAGGACGCTCCTCGAAACGGCCGGGCAGAGCCCTGCTGGATTGCCCTGGGAGCGCCTTCCAGGCGAACGGGAGGCGCAGGAGGCACTTCTGGAGCATCTGCGGCATGTCGGAGTATGACGTCAGACGGCTTCCGCGTCATCCAGGCAAATGACTATCACTTCGTAGGGGGCTAATGAGATAGACCAGGGCGGTTTGGCGCTCAGATTTGTCATCTGCGTCTTGTTCGAGTCGACGAACGGCATCGAGCCGAACGCACATGCCGGGTCCAGTGTGATCGTGGTTTCTTTGCCGGCACATTCCGCAACCACGAGCGCGGTTTTGCGTTCCCGCCGGTTGCAGAAGACGGAGACGGGAGTGTTACTGTCGTCTTCCCCGGTCACGCCGTTCCGGGCGCGGAAATCACCGTACACATAATAAGCCGCAGTGCGTTTGCGCAGCGCCGCCAGGCCCCGGATGTGTTCTGCGAATTTGGGGTATTTCGTGACCGGGGCGTCCCCGCCGTCGATTTTCATGTCGAGGTGCATCTTGTACGCGAAGGCTTTGTTTGCATAGCCGTATTCGCACGCGTCGATTTCGTGGCTTGCCATCAACCACGGCAGGGTATACAGGATGGGATCGGGAAACGGCAGCAGGATATTCCAGTCCCATGAACTGTCGCACCATTGTCCGGTGAATTCGTTGAGGCACTCCGACACCATGACGCCGTCGGGGTTTACCTCGCGGATCAGCCTGCGCACGGCGGGAAGCAACTCCGCCAGGCCGTCGACGTAGACACGGTCCGGCGTAGTTTCGATATGGCTTTCGTTGTAATCAACCAGCATCTTTTCCGATATCTGGTCCAATTGCGTATTGCCGAAGCCGTATTCCTGAACGATGCGCTTCACGGATTCGAGAAAGTAGGTGCGGTGTTCCCGGCAGGGGGCGATCTCGTGATGCAGCATCGAGCGGTTGCGTGTCGGCACGTCGTAATTGTGACGGGCCCAATCACCGGCGTAATACGGGTGGCCTTCGCGGGTCTTTGCCTCCCAGCGGTGGCCAAAGGCCCGATGTTCTTCCAGTTCGATATTGGCCAGGGTTCCGTTGTAGAAGGGGAGGATTTCGACACCCAGCTCTCGCGCAGCTTGAATGCCGGTGCGCAGGGCCCCGGCGCCGCCCCAATCCTCGTTGGGCACGTACCGGTAGAAATAGTTGTTATCGTGGCCGCCGGTCTGCCATCCGAACACCATCAGGTAGGGACATCCCGCTTCGAGGGAGGCCGTGGCCATGTCCGGCAGGTCCGCATAGGCATTCAGTTCGAGACCGTCCTGGTGCTTCATGAAGAAGAAGTGCCACCCGATGGCTTCGGCAAACTTCGGCGGTCGGCCGGGCTTCTGAATCCAGGTTTCGAGCCATTCGCGGTGAGCGTCGGCTGTCCGCCGCCAATCTCCTGGATGGAGGCCGAGCCTGACCTCAGGGCTTGTCCACGATTCGCCGGGGCAAACGCGTCTCGGGTGTGCGGTGGCAAGGGACAGAGTGCGCCCGATAGGCTCCCGTGTCTTGTCCAAATCTTTGGCGACGTGAAAATCCATGATCGAGAAGTCAGTGTGGCGTCCCTCGAGGCCCAGCCCGCCGGATTCGTTGCCAAATTCACACCAGGCGCTTGCCATGTGGGCGGGATAACGGGCGACCTTCTGCTGGGTCCATCCGTTCCAGGTGCGGTGGTCTCCGCCAAGGCCTTTTCCGAAAGGGTCGTCGACCCGCCGCTCCCAGAATACCGGCCAGACTACCGACGCATCCGGCAGGGCGCCCAGGCCGCGAATCCAGGGGAAAATGGTTTCTTCGATTATGGCGGACCCGGTGTTGGTGAGGCGCAAGTGAGCCCGGAGGGCATCCCCCTCGAGGACAAACGTGGCCTCGGCGTCGATACCGCTGCACACCGAGCAGATACGCAGGCGGTCCTGCTCGCGGGAAAACGTGACGTCCGCCCCGTCAACGTGCACACAGGCCTTGTCCTCTTGCGGCACCATGCAGCGGAACAAGAGGGCACGCTGCGGCGCCGTCACGTACTCACGGGAGAGACGTTTGTCGTAGAGCGACGTGATACCGCCCGTAGAAGGGTCGAAGGACACCGCGATATCCTGGTTTTCGAGTCGCATAAGGTCCATCCTTGTGTTCGCATAAGGTCTATTTCCGGTTGGCGTTTACATACGCCTGCAATTCCTTGAGGGCCGCCTTACAGGCCTCGAGAAGACCGGGGGCAGTGGCATTTGCCGCGGCCAGCAGCATCTGTGCGCTTTCGGTGTCGCCCGCTCCCAGATGTTTGACCAGCCGCATCACATACACGTTGACGAGGGCCTCCGAGTCGGCGATGTCCCAGATTTCCGGCGGAAGGGCGGCTTTGTGTTCCGTGACCAAGTCCACGCACCGGGATAGCGTGGCCGTGTAATCCGGGCGCAACTGCAGGGAATGGAGATAATTGCCGAGGGCCTCGCCAACATCACCTCCCGCTTCCGCAAGCAGGCCGAGGTGGTAGAAGGCGCTGAAACCGCCCGTACCGCGGACAAGCTCGCGCTGGGGGCCAATCTCGAGCGCTGTGGCATAGGCCTCGCGCGCCCGGGCCACATCGCCCAGCATCAGGTAGAGATAGCCCAGGGCATGGGGAAAATCAGCCCAGCGGGTGGCGGGGTGGCCCCAGTGGCGGTGCTGTTCCAGGAGGTCGCATCCGTCGCGGTGCCGCCCGAGATTTGCGTAGGAGTAGGCGAGGCAGGTCAGCAGGTCGATGAGCATGTCTTCGGACACCTTGCGCCCGTTTCGCCCCGTTGGGAGTGATGCCGCCGAAAACGTCATGTTTTTAAGGGCCTGTTCAAATGCGCGGGCGGCTTCCGCATAGTCCTTGCGGCAGAAGTCCGCCTTGCCCAATTGATAGAGGTAATACTCGTCGTCGGGCTGTTTTTCGAGTTCATGCACCAGGATGCGGCGGTTCCGTTCGATTCGAGCCAGAAGCGAGTCACGATCTTCGTACCCCGAATGGTAATACTGGAGCCCCGTCGGAGCCTGAAGGGCTTCTCCCTCGATGGGGACGACCTGCTCGTGGATGGCCCCCTCGAATACGAAACGGTCGCGCCGGAAGAACTTCGGGGACACCGATACTTCCTCGTGTGTCTGCTCGCCGTCCCGCACACCGCTGAGGATCGCCACTGTGCCTACGGTGTTTGGCGCGTGCGCGCGCGCGAAAGCGTCGAGCAGGCGGCGTGCGCCGGCCGGATTGACCAGCCGGTGATCGGCGTCGGCCACCAGGACATAATCGCCGGAGGCCGTTTTCAGGGAATGATTCCGGGCGAGCGCAAAGTCATCCTGCCACCGGAGCGAGTGGACGTGCGGGGTGTACTGCCTGGCAATGGCGAGCGTCCGGTCCTCTGAACCCGTATCGACGATCACAATTTCATCGACAACGGGCTTGAGTGATTCCAGGCAGGCGGGAAGCATCGTTTCTTCATTGCGCACAATCAGCGCCGCGCTAATCTTCACGTTTTGGTCTCCCGGGTTGGGCGTTTGCGCGGAGGCGGGCTCATCATAGGGCGTCCGGGCGGCCTAATCAAAACAGCCAGCCCCGCGAACCGGTTTCGATTCGCGGGGCAAAAGACGAACCGCATACGCCGTGTTTTAAGACGTCAAACCATTTCGTCGAACAGTTTTGCGTACATCTTGCGCGCCTGCGCGATGATTTTCAGCAGCTCCTCGGGAGGAATCTGCTTAATCACCTGGTTCGTTTCGTCCACGATTTTCGCAACGATACGGTTGGTTGCCGCGTCGACGCTCAAGCGAGTTCCTGCCCGTTTTGGACCTGCCTGTGCCAGAACCGCGTTTTGAGACGCTTTCGGATTGTTCAAAACAGGATTCTGCTGAGGCGTGGGCTCTGTGCGCACTTCCTGCGCGGCCCCATGCCGCCGCGAGAGGTCAGGTCCTGCCCGGGGCAGAGGAGCTTGTGCAGGCGCCGACTCGGGTCCACGCGGCCCGATAGGTGTTACGCCGTCAACTCCCATGGTATGTCTCCCTGGTCAGCCCAACTTCGGACTGAACCGGCCATCCCTAGCCGAGCAAAGTCAACGCAGTCTGAGGCACTAGATTCGCCTGAGCCAGCACCGAGGTGCCCGCGCTCACCAGGATCTGGTTGCGCGTGAAATCCGTGGTAACCCGCGCGATATCCGCGTCCCGGATGGCGCTTTCCGCCGCTGCCGAGTTCTCTTCCTGGATGGCCAGGGTGTTAATGGTGAACTCGAGACGGTTCTGGATAGCGCCGAGCGTGGCGCGCAGTGACGACACACTGTTGATAGCCGTATCGAGCGTGCTGAGGGCCGATACGGCGGCTGCCATAGTGGATACCGACAAGGCGCTAACTCCCAAGTCGGAAGCTTTGGCGCCCGAGAGCACAAGCTGCAGGGTCTGGCCTGATTGGGGACCAGCCTGCAGGGTGAGCGTCTGGGCCGCGCTGAGCACACGAAGCCCATTGAACTCGGTGTCGGTTGCGATATCGTCGATCTGTTCGAGTAACTGCGTAACCTCGGATTGCAGGGCGGCGCGGTTGGCAGTTGTCATGGTGCCGTTCGCCGATTGCACGGCCAATTCGCGGATGCGCTGGAGAATGTTGGTGCTTTCGCTGAGAGCACCCTCTGCCGTCTGCACGAGGCTCACGCCGTCTTGTGCATTGCGCTGTGCCACGCGCGTGCCGCGGACAACGGAGTTGAATCCCTCCGCGATGGCCAGTCCGGCGGCATCATCCCGCGCCCGGTTGATGCGCAAGCCGCTGGCGAGCTGTTCCAGCGAACGGTTCAGGCCAACCGTTGAACGCGACAACACACGGGAGGCATTCAACGCCGCAATGTTGGTATTGATGCGCAGTCCCATTGTCTTACCCTCCTTGGCGGGTCAGAACGCGGCCATCCCTAACCGCGACCCGCATTTCCGGCCACATCCCCGCACGTGTTTCGCGCAACGGCTCCGCGTGCGTGTGTGTGGGTAGCGGAGTTACCGATTGCGGCCGAGAGCCGCAACGGCGGACTCGTCGTGGTCACCCCCTTTCCGCAGACTCGTATACGGTTCGGAGCGGGCTTCCTTTCCGGGAAGCCCGCTACCGAACCGGAACAGGGTCTATGTCAAGCGGCTCGAACGATCGGGGCGTGATCTAGCCGAGCAACTGCAACGCCGTCTGGGGCACCAGATTGGCCTGAGCCAATACGGAAGTGCCGGCGCTGATGAGGATCTGGGTCCGCGTGAATTCCGTTGTCACCCGGGCGATGTCCGCATCGCGAATGGCACTTTCGGCCGCGGCGGAGTTTTCTTCCTGAATGGCCAGGGTGTTGATGGTGAATTCGAGGCGGTTCTGGATGGCGCCGAGGGTGGCGCGCAGCGACGACACGCTGTTGATGGCCGTGTCGAGCGTGCTGAGAGCCGAAACCGCGCCCGCCATGCTCGATATCGAAATCGCGCTAACGCCCAGATCGGTCGCCTTCGAGCCCGAGAGCCCGATGACCAGCGTCTGGCCGGCCTGCGCGCCAGCCTGCAGCGTGAGGGTCTGCGCCGCACTGAGCACACGCAATCCGTTGAACTCGGTGTCGGTCGCGATGTCGTCGATCTGCTCGAGCAACTGGGCAACCTCGGATTGCAGGGCAGCCCGGTTGGCGGTGGACAAGGTACCGTTGGCAGATTGCACCGCCAGCTCGCGCATACGCTGGAGAATGTTGGTGGCTTCGCTGAGGGCGCCTTCCGCGGTCTGCACGAGGCTCACGCCGTCTTGCGAGTTGCGTTGCGCTACGCGGGTGCCGCGGACAACCGAGTTGAACCCCTCTGCGATGGCGAGACCGGCCGCGTCATCGCGTGCCCGGTTGATGCGAAGGCCGCTGGAGAGTTGTTCGAGCGCCCGGTTGAGTTGCCCCGTTGTGCGTGCCAGCACGCGAGAAGCGTTCAACGCGGCGATGTTCGTGTTGATCCTGAGTCCCATAGCTTTTCCTCCTTGAGTGACGAATCTGCGCATCCATGCGCCTGAACCTGCCGGTCTTCTCTTCGAGACAGCGTGTCCCAAACACCATCTCGACCAGTGTGCGAGAAGAACTGGCGCGCGCCTGCTGGCGCGAATGCCTTACCGGTTCTTGGCAGCCAACCGGCTGGCTGCGACTGTGCGAAGCTCCCCGTCCGATTCCCGGTCGCTGCGACTCCTGTCCCTGGAGTGCTGCCGCAGACGCGCGGAAGTTTCCCGGAGTGTCCCTGAGGCCGTGTTGAGAGGCCTCACTCCACAAAACCCTGGCAGTCTGCGTGGGAACGGCCGGGGCATAAAGCGCAATGGCTCCGGCCCTCGCCAAGTCCCATTCAACTGTATCCTCGCGCCCTACGCATGCCTCGTCTGACAGGCAGTCGTTAGGGTCCATCGACAGTGGCCATGCCCCGCTTCGGGACCGTCGTATTCCGGGTAATCCCCCTTCTGTTTGACGACTGTTCCCCTTGGCGCATTCCGCCGTTGTCGTACGGATTATCGGCAACTTTAGCGAAGGACTTTAGCACTTTTTTTGAATGATGCCGTTTTTTTGCTGTATGCGGGGAAATCGGGGGGGCTATACCACGGTTTTTGGTTTTAAATCGTTATGAGCTGAGAGGTTGTGCGGAAGTGCGAAAAACATGAAAAAGGCCACGCTGGTACCAGCGTGGCCTTCAAGACTTGAGGCTATGAGCGGCCTGTTGGGTCTGGCGCGGCTTATCCGCCGAGCAATTGGAGAGCGGTCTGAGGCACGATATTGGCCTGTGCGAGCACCGCCGTGCCGGAACTGATCAGGATCTGGGTGCGCGTGAACTGAATCGTTTCGGTCGCGATGTCGGCGTCACGCAGGGCGCTGTCGGACGCCGACGCATTCTCCTCGGTAATGGCCAGGCTGTTGATGGTGAATTCGAGGCGGTTTTGCACGGCGCCGAAAGTTGCGCGCAACTGGCTGACGCTCTGGATGGCGTCGTCCAGAACGGCCAGAGAGGAGACGGCCGCTTCCATACTGGACAAGGCCACGGTGGTCACGCCCAGATTCGCCGTTGACGCTCCGGCAACCGCGATGGCGATCGTCTGACCCGCGCGGAAACCGGCCTGCAGGGTGATTGTCTGAGCGGAACTCAGCACATTCAGGCCGTTGAATTCTGTGTCGAATGCGATGTCGTCGAGCTGCTGGAGCAATTGCCGCACCTCGAGGTCGAGGGAGAGGCGGTTTTGGGTGCTCTGGGTTCCATTGGCCGCCTGCACCGCCAGCTCGCGCATGCGCTGCAGGATGTTCGTCGCTTCGCTGAGGGCGCCTTCAGCCGTCTGCACGAGGCTGATGCCGTCCTGCGAATTGCGTTGTGCCACGGCGGAGCCGCGAATGACCGTGCGAAACGCTTCCGAAATGGCGAGACCGGCAGCGTCGTCCGCGGCACGATTGATTCGGAGTCCACTGGCAAGGCGTTCGAGGGTTCTGTTGAGTTGGCGCGTGGTTCCGCGTAAGGTGCGGGAAGCATTGAGCGCCGCGATGTTGGTGTTGATCCGAAGACCCATGACTCATATCCTCCGTGATATTTACGCCGTTGCATCCATGCATTGGCTTTGAAACCGTTACCGAGTACCGGCTCCATTGGGTCTATCGGCACGCAGGGGAAAAACCTTTAGGCCGAGGGCGGGTTTCGGGTCTGTCAGATGCGGCTGCGCACCTTCTGAAGGTTTGCCAGGGCCCCGTGATGCGATGGTTCCTGCTGCAGGCACTGTTCGAATGCGGCGGCAGCCTCGCTGTAGCGTTGCTCCTTCATCAGCACCACGCCGAGATTATTGAAACCGCCGGGGCTTCCCAGGCGGCCGGCCCGGGTGAAATGCAGCTTTGCGTCTTCCAGCCGGTCATCGTAGAAGTACAGTTCTCCCAAGGCATTATGCACATTTGCCACGCAGGCACGCTCGTCGATAAGGTGCTGCAGCGTATCGCGCGCTTCCTGGCGGCGCTCGAGACGGAGCATCTGGTGGATATAGAGACGGAGGCATTCGGGACAGTCCGGACGTGCCTCAAGCGCTTTACGCGACGCTTCGGCTGCCTTGCCGAAATCCCCGTTGCCTTCGAGGGCGATGCTCAGGTAGCGGTAGCCGTCCAACCAGGCGCCGTCCGCCTTCAAGGCGTTTTGAAAGCTTTCGATAGCGGCAGGCCATTGTTTCTGGTCCAGGTAGATCACACCCAGGTTGCGCCAGGCTCCTGCGAGACCCGGGTCCGTGCGCAGGGCCAACAAGAGGGCCTTCTTGCCTTCTTCGGAACGGCCCGCCAAGTGCAGAACGCCGCCTAAGTCTCGTAATGCCAATGGGTTGGATGGATCGAGGCGCAGGGCCTCGCGATAGGCCCCCGCGGCCTTCTCGTACTCGCCGACCTCCGCATACTGATTTCCGAGTTCCACATAGCCCTTCGGGTCCGTTGGGTTCTGGTTGACCTTTTCATGTCCCAGCCGGAGGTACATCCTCTGCTTGTCGCGTGTGTGATTGAGCCCTTTGACGTGGGGGTAATGATGAATGGGCACGCTGCAGGGCTCGATTTGAATGCGGGCACGGGCAAGCGAAGGTTCTACAAGTTCGTGCACTTTGCCTTCGAACCGGGCTCCCGCACTGGCGGGAAACAGGCGCACCTTGGTGCTGGGGTGCCATCCCGCAAATCCCTGGGCGTGTGGCTCATCAGGTGCGCAGGGCGTGAAGTCCGCGATATTGGTTGCGTTGGTGTAGTTGCGGGTTGTGAATTCAAAAGCGAATGCGGGAGGGCCTTTCACGAGACGCCGAATGGCGGGGATGTCCTCCTGGGCGAAACGCTCATCAGCATCGAGCACCAGGATCCAGTCCTTGGTGCACAAGCGGAGCGATTCGTTGCGCGCAGCGCCGAAATCGTCGCACCAGAGGTAGCCGACGATACGGGCGCCGTGTTTCCGGGCGATTTCGAGGGTTTCATCGCGCGAGCCCGTATCGACAACGATGATCTCGTCGATCAGGTCCCGAACGGATTGCAAACATTCATCGAGTACCTGGCCTTCATCTTTGACGATCATGGCCAGGGAAATGGAACTGCCCACGCCTATTCCTCTACGTTGCCGGGGTTCCTCGGCGGTGGCGCGTTTCTCAAGACACCCTGATCCGCATTTGCGGATGCCTCGGCCTGTCGATCGACGGCGCCGGCCGCTACGAGCGCTTCAAACGTCTCGCGATCGACGACATCGCCACTGGTGACCACGCGGGTGGACATATTGACCGTGACGGCGAACTGCCGGATGGGTCTGCCGCGCCGCTGCAGAACCGCGCCCTTCTTCATCATGTCATATTCGATGCGGTAAAAGGACGGCTTCTGTCCGCCTGGCCTGTCGCCGCCGCGCAGATGTGGCGGCACGTCACTCAACCTGTCTTTCTTTCGGAACCACACGGGAGTTGACTCCTGTCGCGCCTCATCAGGCGGTCAATAACTAGAGTTCCTATTCTACCACGCGATGGAAAAGGCGAACAATGATGAAGTGCTGGTGAAGGAATGGCGCCGATTTCAGCAGTCCCGCACGGATCGGTTGTGCGCCGTGCGGGATTGTGTCCGCGGCGGGCATTTGGTGGTGAATGCACGGCGGGCTCACGGACTGGCGGACGGCTCGGGCGGCGGCGGTTTTTCCACGGCGGGCATCCGGTACCAGACGCCATTGGCCTCGAAGACCGTCTCTTCCGGTAGCGTTACCGTTTCTTCGAGAGAAGAATCTTTGGCGATGAGGGCGCGAAGGCCTTCGGAGGCTCTCTCCAGTGCGACGGTTTCCTGTCCGCCATAGGTGCTCTGAACCCAGACTCCCGAGCGCATCTCGAACAGACGGTTGCCGATGTGCCGGGTACTGCTTGTATCGGAATCTGCCGGTGCGTCGGGAGGTGAGCTGGCCGGCGCGGCAGGGGCCTCCTCGCGGCCAGCGCCGTCGGTCGGAGCCTTTTCCGGTGCTGTGAAAGCCTCTCCCCTCGGGGGTGCCGGAGGTGTTCTCGCGACGATGGGGCTTGGCGCAGGAATGTCGCCAACGGCATCGGCACCCGGCTTTTCTTCGGGCACCTCAGCTCCGCTCTTCACGCGTATGCCAGCGGAAAACTCAGAGCTGCGTTCGACGGTTTCGGATTCAAGCGGTGGAAGCTCATGGCGCAGCGTCTGGGGTGCGTTCAGTTGCTCGACAGTCTCGGGAGGCTGGCCGCTCCTCCCGATGCTTGCCGCAGGCGCCGGCGGTGGCGGCGCGGGCGGGGGAGCGGGCGCAAAAAGTAACTCCTCCTCTTCGCCGGCGGCTTTCACAGCCACATCCAGTGGCGCTTCGGGTTCCTGGAGAGCTTTGCCGCGCATTGGCTCCCCCTTTTCGAGCGGAGCCTGGTCCGGAGTTTCGGAGGACGGCGCATGCTCCAGGCTTGTCATCGTGAACGAGCCCGATTTCGGGAGCTGGAGAACGACAAATCCGAAGATGGCAACGAGGGCCGCCGCTGCGGCGAGCAAGGGCCAGGGGTTCCGCCGGGTCAAACGGGGATGGCCGAAAGACACTTTGCGAGCCCTCCGCGGCGTTCGCAGCCGGACGGCGAGTTCTTCCGGGGCTTCGTATTGCGGCATCTCGCGAAACAGGCGGTCCATGCGCCTCAAGGCGTTCCATTCGTGCGCTACTGCGGGGTCCGACGCGATCAGCGCCTCGATTTCCTGGCGTTCCTCATCGGCGAGTTCACCGTCGAGCAGGGCGGACAGTTTCTCGTGCAGTTGCTCACTATCCATTATTCGGCCTCGAGTATGGCGAGTTCACGGAGTCGTTCCCGCAGCCGTTTGCGCGCCTGATTCAGGCGCGATTTCACCGTGCCCGGGGGGCAATCCATCACTTCGGCGATTTCCTCATAGCTGAGATCGTCAAAGGTCCGCAATACAAAGGGCAGACGATAATGGTCCGGCAATTCCGCGAGACACTGCTGAAGGACTTCTTCCATCTCGTGCTCCATCGCGTCCGTTCCTGGATTCCTTCTGGATGCGGCGGCCGCGGCAGCAACCGCGGGGGCCGTCTCGCTCAATGCCTCGAGAGACGTACCCTTGTCACGTCCCTTCCTCGAGCCGTCCCGCAACTTGTTGCGCGCGAGATTCGCCGCGATGCTGTACAGCCATGTATAGACTCTCGCATCGCCTCGATACCCATCGAGGGACTCGTACGCCCGCAACAGTGTTTCCTGACAGATGTCCGAAGCATCCTCCCGGTTTCCGAGAAACCGGAGCGCCACATTGTAAAGTCTTTTGCCGTAGCGTCTTGCAATGACGTCAAAGGCGCTGGTATCGCCGTGGCGGGATTGCTCAACCAATTCCTGGTCGGAGGCCGTGCCCGCTTCTCGGAAGAGAACCACTTCGCTCTTGCTGAGCTGCGTACCTGACGGTCTCGCTGCTCACTCCTTATGACACCAGAAGGTGCTTTCAGTTCGTTTTTAATTGGCCCTATTCTAGCATGCCCCGTGGCGGGAAGTGGATTGGCGCGCGCGGACCAGCGGTTCTCCTCATCGGACACGGGCCGGGGCATAAGGGGTCTTAAGGTTGACTCTGGTAAATGTTTAACGCTATGATCACTCGGCTTTTGCTTTCGGGTGAAGGATTCGAGGGTCAACCAACGGTAACGAACGTCGTGAAAGGGGAAGTTAAGGTGCGTAAGTCAACAGCTATTTTGATGGCGGGTATGTTTGCGGTCCTGGTGGTGGCAGGTTGCACCACAGGGTCGGGTGCGAACGAGAAAGATCAGATTGCCGCGGTAGTGAATTCGTGGAAGTCCGGATTCGAAGCCGGCAACATCGATGCGATCATGGCGCCGGTTTCCGAAGAGTTCACGCATTACGAGTGGACCAATAAGGCCGCGCTCCAGGGGTTCATCAAAGGCGCCTTGGATCAGGGCGAATTGGACAACGCGGAAGTTGATCTGCAGTATGCCGAGTACACCAAGAATGACGATGGCACGTGGACGGTATATCCCATCGAGATGATGGCTGTTTTCGGCAGTGCCACGCTCGAGGCCACCTTCAAGCAGGAAGGGGAAACGTGGAAGATCGTCGGTATCGAGGTTGAAGGCATCTAATCGTCCCGACAGACATTCGAGAACGGGCGTTTCCAGCCATGGGAGCGCCCGTTTCATTTGTGCGTTCGTCAGGCGAGCGGTTTACGATTACCGGCCCGTGTTGACTTCGAGATTGCGTCCGTTCGGTTTGCGGCGTGCTACGACGAAGAAACAATCGCCCATACGCGAATTGAGGCGAAAGACCACGCTGCGGATGACGCGCTTGAGGGCGTTAACGGGAGGATTGTGCATGCCGAAAAGCCGTTCTTCGGTCACAAACCATCGTGCCAGCAAGACCTCGACCTCCTCGGCGGTGTAAAAGACCGAGCAATACTCCATAAGGGCCTTGTTTTCCAGGGCATTGTACTGGTTGAACCAGCGGAAGGGGTTTTCCCCCCAGAGGGCATCGAAGCGGCGGCCGAAGGCGAGCGCATTCGGGGTTTCCACGATCAGAATGCCCCCCGGGCGCGTCACCCGCGCAATTTCGGAAATGGTATGGTGCGGGTTGTAGAGGTGTTCGATGACGGACGCAAAAATGACAATATCGAAGTAACTGTCCTCGTAGGGGAGGGCTTGCACGTCCACGTTGCAGATCTGGGCGGAGATTCCGTTCTTCCGGAGGCGATCGAGGTCGGTGGCGAGATCAACGGTGTGGAACTCTTCGGCGTATTTGGCCTTAACTTCGGTCACGATTTCGGCGACGTCCCCCCCGCCGCCGATATCGAGACAGCGTTCCTGGCGTTCCGGCGTGTATTTTGCCAGGAGATCAATCAATCGCTGATGACGCACGTGATGAAACCGTCTGTATTCCTCGCGTGTCTTGTGCATAGGTTCCACCAACGCGCCTGTATGCGGCGCTGTTCTCCCTCGTTGTCGTTAACCCCCTGAGTCCGCGTGAATATGGTCGCATATTCACGGCTTCCTGTCCAGCGACAGGCTCAGTGGCAGCGGAGGATACGTCCCTGATAAGGCGGGATTTCGATGGTGTTGTCCGAGGCGCCGGTGAGCACTTCTCCCGTATGGGGATTCCACCACTCGCGGGTGCGCCCGGCGGCGCTCACGGAAATACGCGTCTGGATGGTTTCGGGGGCCTCGTTCATGAATACATACATGTCGGCGTCTGCGTCACGCAGGTGGGCGTAACGCAACCCGGGCTGGG
The DNA here is from genome assembly GCA_964520685.1 of uncultured Nitrospiraceae bacterium. Lineage (GTDB taxonomy): Bacteria > Hydrogenedentota > Hydrogenedentia > Hydrogenedentales > SLHB01 > UBA2224. The sequence goes on from CAZFOG010000032.1 coordinate 18,610, forward strand.
GCGGGTCTGCAACAGCATCCGGTGGCGACAGTTCGGCGAGGCGCGCCACCAGTGACTCGGCATCCGGGGCGAGCACTCCGATACCGGGTACCGGCTCGGCATAGGCAACGATTCTACCGGCCGTGATCATCGGTTCGAGTTTCGCGAGCACGGCCTCATCGGTGTAACCAGTCCCGTCCACGACAACGGCTTTATAGGCCATGTCGCGGATGTGGACGGCATGCGGATCAACGGTGCAGGCGCCGAGGAGTGTGTCGCGGTCCAGATAATTGAAATCGCGCTGGTGCTCGAACAAGACTCGGGCTGCGCGCCACGGCAATTCCGTTGCTGTTCCCAGTATGGCCACGTCACATATCTGCACACCCTGGGACATTAGCCAGCACATGCGCCGGCAGTAATCGGCGTAGGGTTTGTACTGATCCCACCAGGTATTGTTTGGACCCACATCGGGGGGGCGTTCGTCGCGCCGTTCATCGCGCACCGAATAATAGAATGCATGGGGCATGAGAAGGTTCACGCCGCGTACCAGCAGCCAATTGGTGATCCATTGGCTCTCCTCGAAGGTGAACTCCCATCCGTACGCGCCGAAGCATTCGTTGGCATTGCGCGCACGGCCATAATGGCGCTGGGCCGAAGCGCTGCATTTCGCCATGGTCGACTGCGGCCCCTCGATTGATTTTTCCTGAAACGGCTCGATGTAGCGCCAGACGATGTCCTGGCCGGGGATATGGAAGTATTTCAGGATACCGATGTCGCCCGGATCCGCTGGATGGCCCGTAAGCGCGACGCCGTGTTCCGCGCACCAGCGGCTGTATGGGGCATAGTACGTATCTTCGAGCCGTGCGTTGACCGCACGCTCGAAATCGCTACGGTATGTGGCGGCATCGGGGTAAGTGTCGTTCCAGAGCGCATCGAGATGCGGCAGGAAGTCATATCCGAGGTAGCTGTTCAGAAACGCCTCGAACTCCCATGTCCACGGTCTCACATCGCGCAGAGCGCCGCGTCCCAGCACCGATGGCTCGTCGGTGAAGACCGCCTTGACGGTTTTGCCGAAATGCTCCTTAAGGCAATCGTAATGGGGCTCGAGGGCATGCCGGAAGAAGCAGGCGGTCGACTCCGGATTCAGGAGGTCGCCCGAGGGTGGTGCGCCGGGTTCGCCGTCGTCCTGCCCGTAATGGACACCGCGAATGTGGCCGTTGGAGCGGCGATTAACGAACAGGACGTCGCCATGCGCGGCCACCAGTTCCTCATCATCCCCGGCGGAGTGGTCTTTCGGGCGCCGCTGAAGGCATCGTGTAGCGAACCGGGGATTCTCAGCCACGACCTTGCCCGCACACGAGCCCGAGGGATACATGCCTTCATCGTAGAGGATGACGGTCATGCCTTTTTCGGCGGCGTAGTCCACCGCGGTTTTCATGAAGCGCAGCCATGCGTCGGACACGAACCCGATCGATTCGGGCAGGCCCATCCGGGCATGGGGGATGAATCCGTAGACCCCATGGGCTTCGAAGTCGTCGAGCTGGCGTTTGATTTCGTCTTCGGACAGGTCGTCGTTCCAGAACCAGAACGGGACCAGCGAGTACTCGCGCGGCGCGTCGATGAATTGCTGTATTGTGGCCATGAGCGCTCCCTTTACCGGTTATCACGGTAACACGATATACTATCCGAAACGGTGATGCACGCTGTACCGCTCCGGTTCTGATGCAGTGGTGCAATGGCGTGTGGTTCATGAGGGGGCAGGGCAATGAGCCAAAGGGTTCCAACGAAGAAAAGACGGGGATGCTGGTTCTGGGTGGCGTTGCTTGGCGTTGCGTTTCCGGTCTTCCTGGTTTTTGCCGTCTGGCTGTGCTGGTTTTTGCCGTTCTGCGGTGTCCCATTCAACGCAAGCCGCCACGGAGCGCCTCCTGTAACGCCGAAATGGGCCCTCGAGTGCTGGCTCTGGGAGGATGACGTCAACACGGCGGACGCAGTACGTGAGATTCTGGCAGGATACGAGGAACACGACATTCCCGCGCGAACCATCCTGCTCGACAGTCCCTGGAGTACGCGGTACAACGATTTTCAGGTCGATGAGGAGCGGTACCCTGACCCGGAGGCCTTTTTTACCGGGCTCGAGGCGCGCGGATACCGGGTGGTGCTGTGGATGACCTGCATGGTGGACAGCGAAAGCAAGGACACGGCAATCGGCGACTCATCTGACTGGTTTGCTGAAGCACGCGACAAAGGCTATCTTGCGGCCGACGGCTTCCAGACCCGCTGGTGGAAGGGGGAGGGCGGGTTCATCGACTACACGAACCCCGAAGCGGTGGCATGGTGTCTGCAGCGGCAGGTGCTGGAATGGGGGGTGGACGGCTGGAAGCTCGACGGTACCGCGACGTTCTTTTTCTCGCGCCCGTTTGGCGTGCCCTTCCCCTACCAGAAAACCCATGCGGGCTGGATGACCACCCGCGGGTACATGGACCGTTATTACCGGGACGAATACCGGAACGCGCAGGTTGAAGAATTGAATCCGGAATTCGTTACCCTGTCACGTTCGATTGACGGCAATTTCCATCCGGAAGGTTTCGCTCCCCTGGATGCCGCGCCGGTCTCGTGGGTCGGCGATCAGGACCATGCCTGGGCGCTCGAAGACGAAGGGATCGAGGAGGCGCTCCGCGACATTCTGCGCAGTGCAAAGCTTGGATACAACGTGATCGGTTCGGATGTAGGCGGCTACGGAGGCCAAACCATTCCGCCGCGAGTTTATATCCGCTGGGCGCAATTCTCGGCGTTCTGCGGACTGTTCTTGAACGGCGGCCACGGCGAACGCGCCCTGTGGAAACGCAGTCCCGAGGAGCTTGAGATCATCCGGAAATACGCTTGGCTGCACACCGAATTGGTTCCCTTCATCCATTCGTGTGATCTAAAGCGTTTCCGGGAGCCGGACGCCGGGGGCGTTCTCATGCGTCCCGTCAAGGGCAAATACCAGTACATGTTCGGCGAGACCTTTCTGGTGGCGCCCATCTACGAAGATTCGCTCACGCGAACCGTCGAGATTCCGCGAGGCCGCTGGCGCTACCTCTTCGATGACCGGGAAGTGATTGAGGGCCCCACCACCATCACGCGCGATTTCCCCCTCGAGGAGTTCCCGGTATTCATACGGGAGGGAACAATCGTTCCCCTCGATGTGCGGCGGCCGTACACGGGGTTCGGGGACCGCGATTCCGAGGGGTTTCTGACGTGGTGCCTGTGGCCGGGTAAGGGGAATGCCTGCTATGATTTCCTGCACGACGAAACCCGGTGTACGCGCGTGACCACCGAGTCTGGCACGTCCGGCGCGGTGATTGTGCTCGAGGGAGAGGCCTATCCCCACATTCTCCGCGTATCATTACCCGAAAAGTTCTCGGAAATCAGGCTCAACGACCGGATTCTCGAGGAAGGCACGGACTGGCGCTACGCGCCGCAGGACGAGAAACTCTGGATCAGGACCCCCGAGCCTCCCGCGCTCTGTGAATACCGGATAACGCGTTGAAGGTTCGGTCCGGGGACTACTTGATGAACCGGAACGCCAGGGGATAACGGTACGATTCGCCTTCGTTGGCTTTCATCGAGGCGATCAGTACGAATACCAGGTCAACGACAAAGACCGCAAGCAGTATCAGCCACCCGATGACCACAAGGGTCAGCACATAGCCGATGACCATCCCGATGAACATGGTGAGCTGGAAATTGACGGCTTCCTTACCCTCTTCATCTACAAAGGGATAGTCCTCGCGTTTCAACATCCAGACGATGAAGGGTCCGAGCACGTTGGCAAAGGGGACGCACGTCAGAATAGCCGCCCCGCTGAGGTGGCAAGCCATGCCCCACATGCGCTCGTCCTTGCCGCGGCCTGGGACGCTTTCCACGACTCGCGCGGGTTCCTCAGGCAAGGGCTCGTAGGCCGTCGTCTCGTCCAGGGGTCTTTCCGGCACTTCGTCTTCTATGTCCATATCGTCTGACATTATCTGCCCTCCGTCAAGGCGGTACGTCTTCCTCGAGTCCGCCTATATAGTCTGCTCTGAAGCGCTGGAGTGTCAAGTTGAACCCACCGCGGTGGGCTAGAATTCGTCGGTCTGATACGGGAGCGGCTCCCACACGTAAAGCGTTGCGGGGCGAGGGTCGTGCCGCACGGTGAGCTCGTCGCCTTTGCGGAGCGCGAAGTATTCCTCGGAGCTGTCAAAGGCCAGTACCGCCGGGCCGCGGGTGATGAGCACGCGGAATACCGTGCTCTCGGGCGCGATCAGGTGAGAGGTGTGGTGTGTGGTGGATTTCAGGGCGAGGCCGATGCCCTGATAAAAGACGCCGCGGGTGATTTGGTTGAAATAGGCGGTGCTGCCGAACGGCGTGCTGATGACGAAGCCGTCGCCGATTATTTCGGTGCCCGCGTCATAGGGCTTGTCATTCAGCCAGAACTTGAACCGGACCGCGGAATTTATGCGGCCCATGTGTACGTTGACCTCGTTCATGGCCGAAATGTAGCAGAAAGGCTCTTCGTCGTCGCCGTGTCGCACCGCACACTCGAGCTTGATGTACTCAGCGCGCACGAGGGTGCCTTCGGCGAGACGCTTAATCACGGCTTCGGGAGGGTGGGGGATGCAGCGGTGGCCGCGGCGGCTGTTTCGGATGGGCACCTTCGGGATGCCGGGCCATCGCAATTCGGCAGCCAACAAGGTGCCGTCCCCCCCGTAGCACACGACCATCTCGGGCTGGGAGTCGACAAGCTCGAAAGCGGGGTACTTCTGTAACTCGGGCCGGAGCCTCTCCGCCTCCGCCCCGAACAGCGCGGTTTTCATGGCGCCTCCGGTTGTTCATGCACGCTGCGCGGCCTGCACAGGGCCACGATATCTTAGCATTTTCACGGTGTTGCGCGCCATTGGGCTCACGTTCCGCTCTCTTCCGGTCTGGCAAAAAACAAAGAGGGAACGCCCCTAGAGGCGTTCCCTCGAAGTTTCGGTATCGAACTCGTGTTTAGAGCAGACCGAAGATCACGATCAGCAGCAGGATCAAGCCGCCGAGTCCGGCAAGCCATGCAAAGATGCCGCCGAAGAAGGTGGCCGCCTCATAGCTCTCGTCGGAGACGTAGGCGTTTGTGGCGTCGCCGCTGTCATCCAGGACTACCGCGATAACCTTCTCGGTTTCCGGATTGTAGACCGCCACGTGAGCGGCTGTCTCGGCTTCCGTCGCCATCTGCGCGTCACCGCCGAATTCGCCCGCAAGGCTGACGAACTGAACGGCACCCTTACCGGTCGTGGCGTCAACACCGCTGACCAGCAACGTGCACTGTGAGCTGACGGCCGTCGGACCGAAGTCGTTGAAGGTACCAACCAGCGCGCCTTCTTCCCAATCAAGCGGCTTGGCCACTTCAGGATCAAGCAGGTCTTCGATCGCGAAGCTGCGGATCTGACCGGTCGCGGCGTTCGTCGTGTAGACGTTATCCTTGGCAACCACAAGACCGCCAGGGATGCCTTCGCCCATGTCGACGACGGCGGTGTAGAGCGCAGCCGTATTGGCAGTGTCTACAATACCCAGTTCCGACACGCCCGCCTGCTTCACTTCTTCGATCACTTCGCCATTTTCTTCTTCTACATAGACACTCACCAGCACGTTGGTGTCGTCGAGGTACTCGCCAAAGAGCACGCCTTCAACTGCGCCGAGCGGGGCGCCTGCCGCAGCAGGAGCGTCCGCGTCGAACAGCCACAGGGAGCCGGTCGAATAGGCGCCGATGAGAGCTGCTGAATCTGGAGAAGCCGCGACGAAACCGGCCAGACCGCCGGCTTCACCATCGTATCCCGAATAGGCGGTATACGCGTCTGCTTCCACATCGTCTTCCATATACACGGACGAGCCGTCGTACACGACCAGCTCGCCGCTCTCGAGTGCGTCCACGCCCACAGACGTGTAGCCTTCAGCCGGTCCCGGGAAACCCGGAAGGGCCGTGAAGTCCGTCGGAGGGGTAGAAGGTTGCGCCAACGCCACACCCACCAGGAGTGTGCACAACACACCGGTTACAGCGACAATACGATTTGTTTTCATTGAGCATTTCCCCATTTTTCCCGAAGCGCTGCGCTTCGGACCGCGTTTGAAGCTTTTTCCTTGGGGGAAAAAGCCTGGAAGTACTATGCCTTCCCTACCTATTCAGATTCTATACATTCAAACCGTGAAAACCAAGTCAGACGGTCCTTGGCCGCATGGTAGCCACAGAATGAAGTAGCCCGAACCCTTGCCCGCACTCACCTCCTTCATGCAGAATCGTTTCGGGAAAACCCCAACGCAAGCATTTAGACATCTCTTTATGCCCAACCGCTTGCGCAGTTTCCAATCCTCCGTGTGTTGTAAACTATACGGCGAAAAGGGCATGTTTGTCAACCACCGGATGCTCTGAACTCGTTAAAAATGGCGAAAAATCACTATTCCGGAGGGGTGCCCTCTGTTTTTCATTGCTATTCGCAGTTTATGGGCGATCTGATGGAAGTTTCTTGACGCAAGCGCCTCGCGCTGGAGCGGTATTCCTGGAAATGGCTTGGTCCGGCTCGCCGGAGGGTCACTTGACAGGTCCCCCCTCAACCTGTTGTCATGACATGCACGGGGTTGCAGGAATCGGCCGTCCCGCGAAGTGAAGGAGGCGTGACATGTCACATCCCTTGTCGAAACTGGGCCGCAGTTTCTTGCTTGTCTGGATGTTTTCCGGGGTTGTGGGCTGGTGTGCACGTGCAGAAGACACGCCGGATTTCAAGGCGGCGCGCGAGCGCATGGTGGAACAGGATATTGCCCGCTCGGGCTGGGCGCG
>CAZFOG010000033.1:0-10371 GCA_964520685.1 uncultured Nitrospiraceae bacterium
AGCGCCCAGAAAACATCGACGCGACATCGAACAGCAGCTGCATTGTGCCGTATGGACATGGGGACTCTCATTCTTGTGCATGGCGGCCGCCTCCTCGTGGTTTTCTTCACGGATGCCATTGTAAACCCGAGGCGGCGAGGAAGTGAATAGGACGGCAGGAATAGACGACGCCCATGCTATAGTGTGCGGAACGAGTGCCGCTCGCTGCGAAAGCGATTGAGGGTTTATATGACGAAGAAGCGCGTTCTTATCGTCCTAAGTGGCCTTCTAATACTGTTGTTCATTCTGCGCGAGGTGGGGATTCTGAACGTCAATCTCTACACCTCGGCGATTTCGGCATCGCAGAAGGCATCCATGAGCCATAGTCATGCCAGTTCGGAGGAGGAAGGAGCTTTCAGCTACCACCTCACTGTGAAACACGGGAAAGACACGCTTTTTGAGCACACCCTGACGCACGATGGTATGCCGCCCATCGAAATCAAAGTAGTGTTGGACGAACCCGAATACTCGGGAAACTACGTTGCCCCTCTCTTCAAGAACTTCACGATGCCCTATCACTGCACGTTTTCGACTCCGGATTCCAAGGGGAACCACGAGATTGACGGGAAGATCGACGGCGAAGTGAACGCCCGCATCCGAGGGCTCTGCTCCCGCGCGAAAGCCAAGCAACTTGCTTTTGATTACGCAAAAGATCAAATAACGGAGTATTTGACGAAGCAACTCAACCCGGGCGCGTAAGAAACCGCGCCACCGGGCGCACTGAATGACCGGCGGGGGCGCCGGTCCCACAACAGAATAGCCCGAACAGGCAGAATGCCCTGCCACAACAAACCGCCGCTCCCATAGGAATTGTTCTTGCGGGGGGATTAGGTGCGATTGCACTGCCTGGTATCTGACTTGCCCACTCGCCTCTGCAGTGGTATGGTTCGGTGGGGAGCAGGATTATTCCGAGAGGGACTTCGCCAACCATGCAGAAACCCGTATCGTACAAGGTGGCGTCGGGACGCACGTTTCCCGAGCAGGTGGCGTTGGTCATCGCGAAAGACGCGGCGGGCGAATACAACCCGGCAACAGTGGGCTGGCTCATGCCGGTTTCGATGGAACCGCCCCTGTGGGCCGTCTGCCTGGCGCCGGTGCGTCACACATTGGAGGCCATCCGGCTCTCGAGAGAATTCGTTATCAGCTTTCCGTCCGAGACCATGGCGGCAGACGCTATGTTCTACGGCACCCATTCGGGCAGGCAAATGGCGAAGCTGAAGGCGTTCGGCACAAAGACGCAGCCCGCAACCGCCATTGACGGCGTATTGCTCGCGGATGCCGTGGCCAATTTCGAGTGCGTGCTCGAATCGGAGCATGGCTGGGGCGATTGTATCACCGTCGTCGGACGGGTCGTGGCGTCGCACATGAATGAGGACCCCTCGATTCGGCGCGTGTATGCGCTCAATGCACGTTTGGACCTCGGGGGGATCATGCCGCAAGACTGCGACTGCAATTCCGGAATAGTGCGCTGATATCGGCTGGTGCAGGCGTGAATTCGCGGTCCCGTTCCGGTTCCTTCGGTCGGAAGCCGGTGTCACGATTCCTTGGGCGCTTCGGCGGCAAAACGCGTGTGGGAACCGCTGAGGGGTTCATCGTGCATCTTGATGGCAACCCGCGCGATGGCCATTAACGCCACCACCAGGCACACCGCGATAACGACCCAGCGAAACCCGCTTTCCGGCCGCTCCATCACCGCGTCTTTCCACTGCCTTCGGCCAAGAGTGACGTACATGATCAGAAGCAATGCCAGGATCGGCACGTACATGGTGTGCGAAATACCAAAGTCAATTCCCCGGTAAAACATACCGCCCGTGATATACGAGAACAGCGTGTAGAGTCCCAGATAGGCAAAGAAGAACGCAGGAACCACCGCGGCCGTCAGCGTCTTCTTGCGCTCACCGTACCGGCCCCATGACAGCAATTCACCAACGGCTAGCAGAGCCACCAGCACCCATCCGAGAATCTGCTGATGAAGAACGAAACGCGACACATCCCCGACTCCGAGCGACTCTCCAAGACTCGATAGTTTATCGACCCGCAAGGCGGTGATGTGATTAACAGAGGGTATCGCAATGAGCAGAAACAGCAACGCGAGGCGGTTGGCAAGGCGCGAAGGCGATACCGGATCCGGCCACGTGCGCGTAACAACGGCATAGGCCATCCCTAACCCGCCACAGAAACCCAGCGTGAACTCCATCACGTTCCACCAGTTGTACGGAATTGTCCAGGACGCACCCATAACCTGAATGAAGTTGCCGAAAGCAAACCCGAATCCGCCGCCTAAGGCGCCGTAAATCGCCACCCGCAACGCCCGGATATAGCCTTCACGATACAGGTGCCAGGCAAGAGCCCCCGCGGCACCGAGGCACGCCGCCCAGAGTTCCGAACGCGGCGGCGTCATGAACCACTCGAGTTGGTAAACGATCAGACCCCACACGAGCCAGGCGCCCGCCACCATCTCCGCCATCAACCCGGCCCACCTAGGTTTGCGTTCGCCGGTCGACTCGAGGCCGAGCCCCAAAAGCCCGCCGCCGATGAAACCATAGAGCCCGCCGATGACTGCCAGCATGGAAAAGCCATAAAACACATTGACGAAATCGTTGCCCCGGCAGTAACCGATCACGACCCCGTAACTCATCATCCCGCCGGCGCCCCAGCCGATGGCGCTCAACGCCGCCAATACAGGCGCGCGGCGCATCCAACGCGGGTCGCGCATCGCCACAAGCAGGGCCAGTCCGCCCACCCCGCCGGCCCACGAGGCCCCCCACTCGTGTCCGAAATGTCCGCGAATCGCCCACGCCAACCCCAGCGCGAGAGCCGTAAACAACATCACATAGAGCTTTCGCATCGTACCCCCCTCAGCCGGTATGCTTCGAGCGCTCCGCAAGGTCGCGGAGCTTGTCTTCTGCCACTGTAATACCCAGGCCCGCCCCCGAAGGAATCCGTATCCTGCCGGCTTCGACCCTTAACGGCTCGGCAAGCACGCTCTCGCCCAGAAACTGCGGACCGTTCAGTGCTGCTGGATACTCAAGAGCGCACGCCCCGTACAAAACGGCCGAGGCTGCCAGGGCAATGTCCGGTTCCGTCAATCCGCTGCCCAGAAACAGGAGGCCAGCGTCTTCCAGCATGGCGATTTGGCGCTGTGCCGGCAAGAGACCTCCGCATCGCGCCGGTTTCATCGCCACGCCGTCACAGCATTCCAGCTTGATGAATTCCGCCAGATCCGCGGGCGACACGACCCCCTCGTCGAGAATGATAGGAAGCGCGCCTTGGCGTTTCAAGGCCTGGTATCCGGTAATTCTGTTCGCCTTCAACGGCTGCTCAAACACGTCCATTCCGATGTCCGCCAGTCTGGGTGCCAACGCCAACGCGGTCGCTACATCGTATCCGCCGTTGGCATCGCCCCACAGGAAACCGTCAGGCGCCGAACGCTTCACGATGCGGCACATCTCCACATCAAACTCAGGATCCGGACCGAGCTTGACGTTGAAATTCTCGTAGCCCGCCTCTTTGCCCTTCGCGATCAGCGGCTCGATATCGTCCAGCGTCAGCGGATTGAGCGTCCAACTCAGCGTAAGCGTCTCCGGCAGCGAACGCCCCCACAAAGCCGACACATTGCAGTTCAACGCCTTGCCAATGAGATCATGGAGCGCCGTATCAACGCCCGCCTTCGCGATGGGTGCGCCTGTCGAGAACGAATTGGCGATCTCGCGGTTCATCGCCTCGTGAAGCGCATGCAGCTCGAAGGGGTTCTGGCCCATCAATACCGGACGCAGATAGAGGTCAATGGTCGAAACCACGCTCTCGAGGGTTTCATAGCTCCACCGTGGACTTGGGATGCTCTCCCCCCATCCAATCGTGCCGTCATCCGCCGTGATCTTCACCACGGCCGACGCCCGGCCATATCCCGTGGGCCCCTCGAAGAATTTGAAGCGCATCATCGTGGGGTACCAGACCGGAATGACTTCGAGCGCGGCGATCTTCAGCGTTCGCGACACCCCCGCCAGAACATTGTGAGCCAGCGTAAGCGACGCCAACCCGCCGAGACCCAGCTCCAGGAACCTGCGTCGCGTCGTTGCCATGCTTCAGACGGCTCCCCCCAGTTCCTCCGCGGCCTCACGAATGCTCTTCATTTCCTCCGCGCTCAGGGCCAGGTCCGCCGCCGCGGCGTTCTCTTCCACCTGCTGGTCGTTTCGCGCGCCGGCAATGACGCTCGTTATACCGGGTTGCGACAGTGTCCAGTGCAGCATCACCTGCGCCAGCGTCGCGTTGTGCCCGTCTGCGATGGGCCGGATTCTTTCCAGCATTGCCAGCACGCGCAGGCGATTCTCCTGAGAGAACCACCGGTTTCTGCTGCGGCCGTCGGTCTGGGGGAACTGCCGCTCCGCCGTCACCTTGCCCGTCAACAGCCCCTGCGCCAGCGGGCTGTACGCGAGAATCCCGACGCCTCGCTCGCGGCAGAACGGCACCGCGTCGCGTTCGATGTCCCGGCGAATTGCACTGTAGGGCAACTGGTTGCTCACGATCGGCGCGTGCAGCAAGCACTGCTGGACCAGATCCGTCGAAAAATTACTCACTCCGAAGTACCGGATCTTGCCCTCTTTCTGCAGGCTCAGCAGGGTTTCCATGGTTTCTTCAATGGGGGTGCCGACTTCGTCGGGCCAGTGGCATTGATACAGGTCGATATAATCCGTCCCCAACCGTTCAAGACTCGCCTGGCACTCTTCCCTGATGGACTCCGCCTTCAGCGTGTGCATAATGGAGCCTGTCTCGCCTCGCCCCGTTGCCGGGTCGAAAACCCGGTCCGCCCCCGAAAGGCTCCAGCGCGAGCCGCATTTTGTGGCGAGCAAGACCTTGTCGCGCAAGCCTTCCACCGCTCTGCCCACCACGCGCTCGCTGTGGCCCATGCCATAAATGGCTGCAGTATCTATACATGTAATGCCAAGGTCCAGAGCCCGGCGAATGGCTGTCACTGCGGCATCATCATTCGTACCGCCCCACCACAGCCCCCCAATGGCCCAGGCTCCGAATGAGATCACCGGGACCCGCAGCTCGCTGGCTCCCAACTGCCGGTATTTCATTTACTGGCTCCCCATCGCCCCAGATTCGTCACCCTATTCTCCTCTACATTAAAGATTTACGCCGTCCGCGTGAAGGATGTCAGCCAGCCAGTTCCGCCAGCTCTCGTTTGAGAGGACTGCGCCTCGCCAGTCCGCGCGGGCCACCACCGTCAAGACGGCTGAAGGGTGCGTCCACCATCCCCCGCTGTCCGCGAGCGCTGGCTTTACGAAAATCACCCTTTGCCGACGGTCTTAAGGTATAATGCATTCGATATCGAAAGGCAAGGGCGATGTTGCCGGAGTGTACGGGATATTGCCTGGCGGGCCGGTAATTTGCTAGACTGGACGAGCTTTCTGATTTTCCCTGCCGTGTTCGAGGGATAGGGCAAAAATTGTACCTTAGAAATTGAATCGGGAGCCCGATATCTGAGTAGCTGACGACATGCCCCCTTTGTCGGGGAAGCCGGAAGGCTGCCGTGAGGGCACCCACTTAGTGGGTGAGGTTCAATTTTTTTGTCCCATCTACGGCACAGTGCGGGGAAGCTTCAAAGCGGGATTGTCACAATCCCGCTTTATTTGTTTCTACTGCGGGAATCCCCCCCACGCACCGCCCCAAAATGCGCCGCCAGAGCGCCCAGCGTGCTCTGAGCTTCACACAACTGCCAAATCGGCGAATTTTGTCCGCTTCGACGGGTTTTCGCCGACACCTGAAGCCGCCGGCGGGGTGTTAGTCAAGTAATTCTTCGCGTATAGGGCCACATTTTCAGGGTTTTTGGCCTTGAATATGCCCGTTCACGCGAACCGGCACGGCCTTTGCATTGGGGTAGGTCAAGGGTTTGGAAGCATTTGCCCAAGAGTTTCGACGCAGGGCAGATGCCGAGCCTGCTGGATTAAGTGTTGACAAACTGCCGCATTTTTGGTAGTGTTAAAAGTAGGAAGAAGCGGAATGTAGGCCGCTGTGTGCCCAGCACACCACTTGCCAGGTTCAGGGGAGCTTGCCGCGGCAGTGGGTACACAAACGCCTCGAAGGTGGGGTACGAAGGCCAATGCTGTTTTCCAAGCCGAGCAAGACTATCGGCGTTGACATTGGTTCCCATTCTGTCAAAGCCGTCCAAATGACAAAATCGGGGGGGCGATTACGCGTCGACCAAGCGGGATTCGGCGTCATCGATCGCAACCAACTCAACGTCGACCCGACAGCGGCCCAGGCTGCTGCGGTACGAGACGCCCTTCTGCGGATGAATTTGGCGCAAAGCCTTCTCGTGGGTTCCCTGCCGGGGCAGAATGTGGTGATACGCTACCCCCACTTGGCGGACATGCCCGAGAACCAGCTTGCCGAAGCCGTCGAGAACGAGGCGGCGCAGAACATCCCCTACGAACTTTCCGAAGTGCATCTGGACTGGTCGCTCCTCGAGAAAATCACAGACAACGGCGAGACCATCCTGCGTGTGCTCCTGGTCGCGGCGAAACACGAGGTGATCGAGTCGCGTGTGCAAATCGCCGATGCCGCGGATATCAAATACTCGGTGCTGGGCGTAGACTCGTTGGCGCTGGCAGATGCCGCTGAATCCTGTGATTTCCTGCGGGTCGGCGAATCCGTCGCGCTCCTGAATCTCGGAGCCGCCACGACGAGCATCCATTTCATGAAAGACGGCCTCTCCAATTTCATCCGCGATGTCAGTTGGGGGGCCCGGGAGCTGATTCAGGCCATTGCCAAGAGCCGCCGGTGCGAGTATGTCGAGGCGGAAAAAACGCTCGCAACCGCCAGTCTGTTGGCCTCGCCTCCTCCGGCCGAGCCCGCGCCATCAGCACCGCCCGCTTCCTCCGGGGCAAGGGGCATGATGGGCGGCGGGTCTCTTCTCGATCCCCTCGATGATGAATTCGGCAGCGCACCGCCTCCTCCGCGCGCGCCATCAGCCGGGGGCGGGATTACCCAGGAAACAGACTTCCGCGAGGTGCTCGGTTCACCTCTCACACGGCTGGTCACCGAGATTCGGCGCTCCTTCGATTACTACGAACAGCAACTGTATGAAAAACCGGTGGAGCGGCTCATCCTGAGCGGCGGCGTCGCCCAGTTGCCCGGTCTGCCGGAAGCCCTTGCCGAGGAATTGGGCCTCGACAACGTTGAGGTCGCCGATCCAACCACGAGCGCGCTCCTTATGGGGCAGGATGCCGCCGTTGCCGATATGCGCAAACGGCCGGCCCAGTTCATGGTGGCCATCGGCCTGGCTGCACGGGGAGCGGCGGAACTATGATTACCATCAACCTACTTCCGAAACACCTGCGGCCCGTCAAACGGACTCCCATCCCTCACATCCTGAGCGTCCTGGTATTGCTGGGAGCCATTGCCGGCATGGTGGTCCTCTTCGGCTGGATCCACGCCCAGGTGATAGGCGCGCGCTACGAGCTGGATGGCGTTCAGGGCGAACTGGCCAAACTCCAGGACGTCGTGGACGAATACAACCAGCTGCTCGAAGACAAGCAGCGGCTCGCCAGTAAGATCAAAGCCATCGAAGAGATTGCCAGCGACCGCATCATCTGGTCGCGTCAGTTGTACAATCTCAATCGTCTTGCCCCCGATAACCTCTGGTACACCGACATTACGGTAGCCACCAAGAAAGTGCCCAAAGAGGAGCCCGTCATCGGGCAGGACGGCAAGGTGGTTATGGATCCCGTAACCAATCGGCCGCGGACACGCACCGTGAACGTCGATGTACCGGTTCTCAAAGTCTCGGGTTACGTCACCGAAGCCCCTGACGGACGGCGCGACACGGGCCCCTTTGCCCACGCCGCCGAAGACGACGAGGAGTTCTCTTCGCTTTTCCAGATCGAGCCGCCACTGTTTGAAGATACCCTGTACGAGAATTATCGCGTTCGTAAGTTCACCTTCGAGTTCGTCATCCGGAAGGGAGGCGAAGCATCATGATCAATTTCCTGAAAGGCACCGTGACCCCGAAAGACTGGATGTTCGTGGGGGTTGTCCTGGGATTGACCCTGTTGCTCTGTGCGGTCTTCTATTTCCTCGTGTACCAACCCGAACTCAAGCGCCTGGGCGACACGAAAAGAGACATAGACAAGACACGCGAAGACCTCAAGAAGGCGCAGCAACTGGCCAAGGACATCGACGAGTTGCGGGCGAAGACATCGGAAACTGAACGCCTGGTCCAGGAATTCAGCGACCAGCTCCCGTCGGAACGTGAGATTGCCACACTCGTCACGCAGTTCGAAGACATCGCGCAAGAGGTCGGGGGCGTGGATGTGGAAATGCGCGCCCAGACGGCCGTGCAGGAAGGCCCGAAGCTCACCATTCCGTATCGTATTGTGGTGCACGGCAATTTTCACGACATTGCCGATTTCATCAATCGTCTGGAACGCTTCAAGCGCTATTTAAAGGTTTCCGACCTCGATATCGACCGCCAGGAGGAAGGGGTGTCTAAGGCCGAGTTTACCCTTAGCACCTACACCTTCGTAGAGAGCGGTACGGGGGACGCGGCGTGAACAAGAACATCACAAAGATTGTCTTTCTCGCAATCCTCGGAGTAGTGCTCGGGTACTTTCTGTACACCCGGGTCTTTAGCGAGTCCGAGGAAGACCGGCAGTGGCGAGAGCAATACGAAGCGGATCAAGAAGCGCGCGAGAGCGGCCAGCCAGCGGCTGCCGACCCCGGCGGCGCATCACCAGCGGCCGTGGAAGGCGGCACCATCCGCGAGGACGAAATCGACCTCGAACTGCTCGCGGCCGGCATCAAGAAAGTCGAGTTTAATTACGCGCAGACGCGAAGGGCAGAGCAACGGCGGAATCCCATGACCCCGTTGGTGGGACCCTACGTTGAGACAGCCTCCGAACTTGCATCGGCAATGGGGGGTGAGGCCTCCAGCGCAAGCGATGAGGCCGTTCTCGCCGCCATTCGCCGCAATCTGCTGTTGTCGGGAATCATGTGGCACCCGACTGCGCCCGTAGCCATTATTAACAACGAAGTTGTTCCTGCAGGTCATCAGTTCCCGAGCGAAATGTTCCGAACCGCCCGGGCAGCAAACGGCCTCGAGGATGCGGTGATCGTCGAACGTATGACGCAAGACAGCGTGATTCTGAAATACCGGAACTCGGAAATCACCCTGGAGCTGAAGGAGCGGTAAGGCGATGGCACGAAAAACTTATATCTCTGCGTTGGCCGCGGTGGGTGTTATTGCACTGCTGACCATTCTCGCGGCGACTTCCATCGAAGCCGCTGAGAAAGTGGCGGGCACGCAATCCCCTTGCTGTGAAGTCCCGGGGGCTCCCGAAGGAGGCTGTCCCGGCGGCGTTGCGGGCCCATCCTGCCGTTCCGCCGAGAGCCTTGTGGACGCGATCGTTGCGCCCCTCGAGAAGGCCGACCCGCTGGGGAAGGCGGCAGCCCTGGTAGAAGACATCACCGCTCCATCACCTGCTCCCGTTGCATCCACGCAGCTTGAGGTGATCACGCTGACGGATCTCGTCGAGCTCCCATCAGCAGCAGCCGGCAAGCCGGAGACGGGCGCGTTCTATGCCTCCACGCCCGCGCCCGTACAGCGCGTGGAAATGCCCATGGCGCGCGTGAAGGCGGTGCCCATCAAGCTTGAGGGCATGCCGGTGATTCGCCTGGCCGCAACAGCAGAGAGCGAAGAAAGCGCAGAAGGCGAAGTGCCCGCGACCGAGGAGGCCGCGGAACCGGTGGAGAGCCCCGAACCGTCCGCCCCCGAAGCGCCGGCTCCGCCCGCGCCCCGGGAAGCTAAACCGGAAATGAAACCGGTGACACGCGAGGCAAAACCGCTCCCCGTTCCGGTGGAAGGCACCAGCCTCGCCCCAGCAGAAACCAAATCTGCTCCGCCTCCGCAATACAAGGGGGACCCCCTCCGGAAGCCCGTTACCATCGAATTCCGGGAAATGGACCTCAGCAACGTCGTCGCCCTTTTGGCACAGCAGGCCGAGATTAACGTCATCGCGGGAACCGAAATCACGGGCACGGTTACGGCAAGTCTGAAGAACATCCCCCTCATGGAAGCCATGGAAATCGTGTTGGGCATGAACGGTCTGGGGATTGTAAAGGAAGGGTCCATCTATCGCGTGGTGTCCATCGAGGAAGCCATCGCGGCCAAACGCACGACCCGGCTCGTGCCGCTCGAGAAGGCCAAAGCCGATGGGGTCCAGGTGCTTTTTGTTCAGCCGCAGTATGACAAGAAGAGCGCGGAGGCCGTGGCCCACGCGATTGGAGGCGCGTTGGTTGAGGCGGACCCATTGGTCAAAGACGTGCTGA
>CAZFOG010000033.1:10381-25207 GCA_964520685.1 uncultured Nitrospiraceae bacterium
CATCTCGGTGGCCGCCAATCCCAGCACCAACGTTCTCGTGCTGGCCGGCCCCACGGAACGGGTGCAGGAACTCGAGCAGATCGCGCGTCAGTTGGACATCGCGGAACCGGTCATCCCCACCGTGACGCGCGCGATCAAGCTCAATTACGCCGAACCCGACGGTGTCGCTCCTGTCGTTAAAGGCATGCTGACTAAAGAAATCGGCATGGTCGAGGAGGATGCCAGGGGCCGTCATGTTGTCGTGACCGATACCCCGGACATCGTCGAACAAATCGAAATACTGGTCAAAGAACTTGATGTCCCGGTCAAACAGGTTGCCATCGACGCCATGATCGTTGATGCGGTCATGCGCGATGCTTCCCAGACCGGTGTCGACTGGCTCCTCGATCACATCCCCGATCGCAATCGCCGCGGCAACATCATTGGAAGTCTCCAGGAACTTGCTCTCGACGCGACCATGGGCAACATCGGTTCCGATGTTCTCGACGCCGGCATCCTCTCGGTCGGCATCCTCAGCAGCAATTGGGATTTCCGTGCCGACATCGCCGCCGAAGTGCAGAGTCGCAACGCCGAAATCCTCGCGAACCCGGTCGTGGTGACCGTCGAGAATAAACCGGCCCAGATCGAGATCGTTCAGGAATTCCCCTACCAGGAATTGACTCAGTCCACCGAAGGGCCTCCTGTCGCGTCAACAGAGTTCAAGCCTATCGGCGTCACGCTCCAGGTAACCCCGCGTGTCACGCATGACGATGACATCATCGTCGATGTCCAGACCAAACAGAGCTCCATCAGCGGCATCACGGAGACCGGAGTGCCCATCGAGGACAAACGCGAAGCGTCGACCACCCTGCTGACGAGCAATGGCCGCACCATCTTCATCGGCGGCTTGCGCAATGTCTCCGATCGCCTGGACATCAGCAAGCTGCCGGTGCTGGGCGACATCCCCATCGCGCGGTTCCTCTTCAGCCAGAACGATGTCGAGAAAATCAACACCGAACTGCTGGTCTTCATGACCTGCAACGTCGTCGACAAGGAACTGCCCGAGTTGAGCCCCGAGCAACGCGCCCGCCACGACAAGCTCGACACGGTTCCCCAGGTGCCGGATTCGCAACGTACGCTCTTCCGCTCCATGACGCATCCCGAAGAGATCCGCGACCCCGCCTGGAAATGGCGCCGCAAAAAGTAGCCCGGTAACGCAACATCCTCGACGGCCGCAAGCCCCCGCTTGCGGCCGTTTTCTTGAGAGGCAACATCCGGCCATTCGAGTGGATACCCCGGCCGGCCATTGCCGGCTGATCAAATGCCCCCCTACTCTCCCTGCGCATCGGGGAAAATCCAGTGTTTGGGCGGGGTGATATCGGATACCCCGGGCGATTTGGGCATCGTGTCTACACGCTCGAGTCCCTCGACGATTAGCGAACAATAGTTGTCGTCATCCTGAACCTTACCCACAACAAAATACGGGCCGTGAGAATCGAGAAGATGTCCGTAGCGCTGGTACGTTTCGGAAAACAGGACGGCCTCGAACACGCCTTTGGGATCTTCGAACGTGCAGAACTTCATGCAGCCGCGTCCCTTGAGCCCTACCCGCCGTTCGGCGATAAGCCACCCTGCCAGCATCACAACACGGTCCACATAGCGCGGCAGGTCCACGCTGCTTACCAGCGCACGTTCCTGAATCAGCGACGCGTAATACTCGAGGGGATGGGTCGACACGACAAGACCCAGGGCCTCCCATTCCTGGTTTGTGCGTTTCTTGCGCGAGATATCGGGCAACCGGGGCACGCTGCGATACTCTCCCCCATGCTCGCGAAACAAGCGCTCTGTTCCGGCAGGTTCTTCCTCGTGTTTGCCCTGCGTCAGAAGATGCAGTTCCCAGAACAGCGCGGGGCGCGTCCGCCCGAACGCATCGAACGCCCCGGCCTGAATCAGCGCCTCGGCTTCAGGACGCGACATGCCGGTACGGCCCCACACATCCGCAAGGCTCTCGAAGGGGCCCTTCGTGCGCTCGGCGAGAATGACTTCGACAGTCCCCTGGGCCAGCTGGCGCACCTCGACAAATCCCACGCGAATGGCGCCGCCTTCGGCAAGATACTCGAAATGGCTTTTATTGATATCAGGCGGCCGCACCTCGATGCCCAGGCGCCGGGCCTCTTCCACGTAGACCGCGGGATGGTAAAACCCGCCCCGGTTCGAGAGCACACATGCCATAAACTCGGCTGGAAAATGGGCCTTCAGATAGGTGCATTGATATGCAATCTCGCCGTAAGTCGACGCATGGGCCTTGCAATACGAATACGCCGCGAAATTGGCGATAAGCCCCCAGATTTCCTCGGCAACACCCCCCTCGACCCCATTCGCGACGGCCTTCTCGATAAACGTCTTCATGCTTTTGGCCATTTCGCGGGGAGAGCGTTTCCTGGTCATGGCGCGGCGCAACATGTCGCCCTCGGCCAGATCCATCCCCGCGATGACGTTGGCCACCTTCAGAATGTCCTCCTGATAAAGCATCACGCCGTAGGTATCGCCGAGAACGTGTTCGAGGGCAGGATGCAGGTATTCGACGGGCTCTTTGCCGAGATGGCGCGCGATAAACCGTTTCTTCATGCCGCTGCCCGAGGGTCCCGGGCGCACCAGCGACAGGGTTTTGATGAGCATGTCAGTATCCCCGGCCAGGGTGTTGCGCAACAGGGTGCGCATGGCCGGTGATTCGATCTGAAAACAGCCTATGGTGCGGCCATTCCGGAGCAATTCCGCTGTAATTGGGTCGGGTTCCGGAAGGTTCTCGACGTCGACCCGGACACCCCGGTTATCCCACACCTGTTGAACCGTCTCGTCGAGCACGGTGAGCGAACGATGCCCCAGGAGATCCATCTTGATGAGACCGAGGTCCTCGATGGGGTGCATATCGTATTGGGTCACCACAAACCCTTTGGCGGCGCGTTGAAGCGGTACAAACCGCGTGAGCGGTTCGGGTGCGATCACCAGCCCGCACGGATGCAAGGACAGGTGCCGCGGATACTGGTCGATGGCTTCGGCAATAGCCACGATGGACCGCAAGGGTTCCTCGTGAATAGGCACCTCCCGGCATTCGGGCAGGTGTTGCACAACGGTCTTGATATCGCCCGCGTGATAATGGGGCAACCGGCGCGTCACCTCCCCGATCTCGCCGCCGGTGAGGCCCATGGCCTTCGCAACCTCACGCACTGACGACCGGGCCTGAAAGGTGTTGAACGTAGCGATCATGGCCACGTGCTCGGCCCCGTACCGCTCGTATACGTAATCCACCACCTGCTCGCGCCGCCGCCAGCAAATATCCAGATCGATGTCGGGACAGTCGCTGCGCGAAGGATTCAAAAACCGCTCGAAATACAGGTCATACTTGAAGGGGTCCACGCGGGTAATGCCCAGCGCATACGCCACCAGACTGTTGGCGGCAGAACCCCGGCCCACAATCGGAATATGGCGGTCCCGGGCGAAATTGACGACATCCCACACGATAATGAAATACGGCGCGAACCCAAGGCGTTCGATGATGTCGAGTTCGTAATGGAGCCGTTCGATAACCCGGCGGTTCAGCGGCCGGTAGCGGCGTTTCACCCCTTCGAAAGCCAGTTTCCACAGATACGAAAACGGTGTCTCGCCCTGGGGCAACGCGAATCCGGGAAACAACGGCGTGCCCAGCGAAAGTTCGAGATTGCATTCCTCCGCCACCCATTCCGCATTGGACAGGGCATCCGGCCAATCGGCATAAAGATGGCGCATTTCCTCGGGCGACCGAAACCAGCACGCCCTATCCGCAACGTCCCCTTCTTCCAAGGTGTCAATGGTGGCATTGCAGCGTATGGCCGACAACACCCGGTGCACACGGTAGTCTTCGGGCTGCAAAAAATACACCGGGTTCGCGGCGACACACCGCAGCCCAAGCTCGGAGGCTAAATCGTGTTGTTGCGTAACCCGGTAGCGTGAGACCGCATCGCCGTGATGGGTCAGCGCCACCAGAGGCTCTACCCCATTGCGATGAAGGCGGCGGATACCGTCAACATCCCCGGCAAGCACGAACACCCTCTCGGATTCCCTCAATTGGCTGGCAAGGTCGAACGTGTCGTCGAGATGATACGCGGTAACGAGACGGCAGAGCTGGGCATAGCCTTCCCGGTCGCGGGCCAGCAAGACGGCACGGTCCAGATACACCCCGATAATGGGCCTGATGCCCGCGGCACGAGCCGCCTGATAAAACGGCACCGCCCCATACAGCCCTCCCGTGTCGGTAAGGGCCAGCGAGGGCAGCCCATAGGCCGCGGCCCGTTCCACCAGCCGCTCGACCGGCGCCGTGCCCTCGAGCATCGAGTAAGTGCTATGTACATGCAGCGGAATCAACGAAACACGCCCCTATAGCCCAGAATCAGGACTGTGGACCTGTTGAAAAAACAACCGGCGTTACGGCGAGCACGACGAACCGGGATATGAGACCCCGCAGCCCAGCAAAAGCGCTCCCGGGCGATCGAAAACCATGTGACAGCGGGCCTCGGCTGCGGGACGCCACGCGGACCGCATGGTCATCGGATAATGACCGGCGGGGGCGCCGGTCCCCCACCCGGACCCGACATTCCACCTTCGCACCCTTCTCACGTTCGCACCCTGGGAGCGCTGAGAGCCAACTCGGCATTTCCGCAATCCGCAGCCCTGCGTTACCGTGAAAGCGACGGGGTGGCAAGTTCGACATGGCGCCCAAGCTCCATCGACTTACCGAACCGGATGAATTCGAAACCGTGCCGCGCGCGAATGGTATCGACGCTCTCCATAACCTGCTGCCATTTCTCCGACCGTTTGCCATCGAACAACCGCAACTGATGCTGGTTATACGTCAACGATGTCAGGGCGACACCGATCAGCCGCACCCGGGCGCGGCGCTGGCGGGCCTTGGGCAGCAATTCGTCCAGAGCCCCGCCGATATCCCGGTCCAGACACGTGGATTCAGGCAGGGTTCTAGCAAACGTATAGGTCGAGAAATCGCTATATCGCACCTTGAGGGTCACGCACCGGGCCTCCATACCGTTTTCACGCAGCGCATGGGTGCACCGCTCGGATAAATACGCCAGGATACGCTCGATACGTTCCCAATCCAGCAGATCTTCCTCGAAGGTAGTTTCACGGCTGATGGACTTGGGACGCGAATTCGGTTGGACCGGCGTGGTGGATTCGCCCCGGGCGGCCCGCTGCAGGGCATAGCCCATAGACCCGAACGCCTGTACCAACACCTCTACCGGCACGTCAGCAAGACGGCCAACCGTCATAATACCAAGCCGTTCAAGGACTTCGCGCGTACGGGGCCCTGCGCCGGGCAATTTGGCCAGCGGGAGTGGCAGGAGAAAATGCCGGATACGCTCCGGGCCTATTTTGAGGTACCCGTCGGGTTTACCTTCATCCGAAGCAATCTTGGCTACGAGCTTGTTGGGCGCAATGGCAATGGTAGACGGCAACTGCGTCTCCGCGCGAATTGACTCTTTGATATAGCGGGCAATGGCATCATCACCGCCGAAAAGCCGCTGAGAACCCGTCACATCGACATAGGCTTCATCGATGGAAGCCATTTCAACACAAGGAGATACCCGCTCGAGAATGGCGTGGATTTTCTCGGAGGCCTCGCGGTAATGCTCGAAATGCCCCCGAATGAAAATGCCATGAGGACACCGCCGGATGGCCTCGACCAGCGGCATGGCCGAATGGATGCCATACTTCCGCGCTTCGTAGGAAGCCGTGCTCACCACCCCCCGCTTGTCGGTCTTCAACCCGCCAACAATCAATGGCTTACCAACCAGCGCCGGGTTGAGCACCTGCTCCACCGAGGCAAAGAAGGCGTCCATGTCTATATGTAAAATACGCCGTTCCATCATAGAATACTGTTTTTATTTTCAGTAAAATTCTAGCACGCATTCCACCCCGAGTCAATAGAAATCCAGCGAAAATCAGCCCGAGTGCCGGACGTTGCGCACCCTGGCAGCCACAAGAGCTTCGGGCAAGTGGCGTAAAGGCTTGGCCAGGTTAGAGATCGATACCGAAGGCCTGACGCAGCAGGAAACCGATACCGAAACTGATGAGGGAGACCCCGAGACACAAACCAGCCATCTCGAAGAAGCGGTGTTTGAAGGGCATATCGCGCACCACGGCGATATAGTATGTGAAGGCAACGATAATCAGAATAGCGAAGAAAAGCGTGATTGCCAGGGAAATCAGCGGATTAGCCAACAACAGATACGGCATCACGAGAAGCAGCACCGTACCGATGTAGGCAATCCCGGTGTACACAGCCGCTTTCAACGGCGAATGACTTTCCTTCTCCTCGGCCTTGCTCGAGAGATATTCCGAAGCCGCCATCGACATGGCGGCCGCGATGCCGGTAATGAGCCCGATCAATGCGATAAGGCGGCTGTCTCCCAGGGCAAGCGTCAACCCGGCCAGGGCGCCCGTCAATTCGACCAGCGCATCGCTCAACCCCAGCACGATGGAGCCGATGTACTGCAGTCGTTCCTCGTCGATAATGGCCATGAGTTCACGTTCGTGCCTCTCTTCTTCCTCAAGCACGCGCTTCGCATCCGGCACGACCCCGGCAATCTCCTCGTAGTGGATTTGCGCGGACTCCTCGCCCTTTTCCATGCGTTTTATCGCGAATGTCAGACCCAGAACCCGTGCCATCAGGGTATACAGCGAAACCTGCACTCCCCGGGGCCTTGTGGAAACCCCGGTGTACTCCCGCCAGAAGTCGTGGTGCTGGCGCTCGTCTTCGGCTATCCGCTGCAGGACCTCGCGATTGTGAACGTTCTTTTCGCGCGCTGCGAGACGCCTGTACACATGATATTCCGTGATCTCGTCCTGCTGGATGATCAGGAGCTGACGGCGCACGCCGGGCGCCAGGTCCCCAAATACGTTTCCGTTGTCCTTCGGCATGATGTCCGACTCCTGATACCTGGCAGGCATACCACAAAGGAAAGGCGTCACCGGCCCCTGTCAGTTCTCCCCGCTGTCCCACGTACCTTCTTCCGAAAGCACGATGCGGCGCTCGCCGTAAAAAGGATAGCGCACAATCACCCATTGCGGTGGAGACTCCAACTGCGCCGGGAAAGAATAGACCACTTCGCGGCCCTCTCTCGAGGCCGTCTGGTTCATGCTCGTCTCACCGTCGGGCAACCGGATCAGAACGGGGATCGCTATGTCCCGTTCCGCCCAATCGCCGCGCAGCGAAAACCGAACCTTCAACGTCGCGCCGTCCCACCGAATCCCGAGGATATCGCCCTTCCACTCCGCGACAGGGGCCGCCCCGAGCTGGGCTTTCAGGTCCTCGTCGTAATTGTTCCACGAAGGCGCGCTCTGGGCCACACGGCGCGCGAGTTCTTCTTCCGGAATGGGGCGTTTTGCCATGAGGAACATGAGCAGCACGATCGCCACGGCGGCAATCAGCCCTGCTTTCGGGACGCGCCGCGCCGCCATCGGGCCGCCTACCGATCGGCCTGGCGCCGATCGACAAACATCGCGCTCTTGTTGACGGGTTTCGCCATCTGGCGCGTCTGCGCGAGAACCTCGAACATCTTCTTGGCGCTCTTATATTGGCGGAATTGATTGTGGGCTACGCCAATGGACAGGGTCATGACAGGGTATTTCCCGGTCTTGCCGCGGCGGTCAGTCGCCACGATGAAGCCCTGGTGCACCTGCTCGGGTGTGTAGAGTTCCTTCACCCGCTGGTCGAACATTTCCATCAGGGTGTTGCAGAACCGTTCGTAGTCTTCGAGATTCAGCATGACCACAAAATGCTCGCCGCCAAGGTGTGCCGTAAAGCTCTCGTAAACGCCCATTTGGCGCGTAAGCGAGGTGAGCATGTTCGCGATGAATTCCAGGGCGCGCGTCTGGCCGTCCGCCCCGGTAACAGCACAGTAGGGTTTAAAGCCGACCACGTCGATATAGCAACAGGCGATCGCCATGTTGCGCGCCAACCGGTGATTGATCTCCCGCTTGATCGCTTCCGTTCCCGGCAATCCCGTGGACGAATGCCGCCGGCCTGCCGCCTCGAGCAACGCCTCGAGCGACGCGATCTTGTCCATGAGATGATCGAGTTTGAACGGCTTGGACAGATAATCGTCGGCTCCCTGTTCGAGCCCGTGGAGCACCTCCGGTTCCTCACCCAGCGCGGTAAGTATCAGAATGCCCAGCCGGTAAAGTTCGGGATCCTTCCGCAGGCGCCTGCAGATGCGATAACCGGTCTCTCCTGGAAGCATGATGTCGAGGACGATCAGGTCGGGCTTCACCTGCTTCGCCATCTCAAACGCGCCGTCTCCCGAATGGATAACGGATACTTCGTGTCCTTCCGCAACCAGTTTGGTACGAATGAGCTGCGCAAGGTCGACATCGTCATCGACCAGCATGATATGACTCATGAAACATCCTTTCGTATGACATCCCAACTCCCAGAGCCTTGAATCATAGTATGCCACAAACGCGGTTCGCAACAACGCAGTCCAACCCGGCCGGCCACGTCAGTCTGGCCGCTCCCGGTCCGCGCGCGATCCTGTCCAAAACCCTTGCTTAATGGTATTGTTGCCAGTCCGGTTCATTTTCGAAGATCCAGCGGTAGTAATCCTGGTTCTGCAATAGCGAACCGGCTTCGGAATCCACGATCACGGTGCAGTTCGGGTGCAATTGGAGGGCGGTTGCCGATATCATGGCGGTGACCGGTCCCTCAACGGCCTTGGCAATCACTTCGGCTTTCTCTCTGCCGGTTGCCAGCAGCACACAACGCCGGCATTCCAGAATCGTGCCCACCCCCATCGTGATGGCGCGGCGCGGCATCGGGATGCCTCCGGTGAAGAGTGGCGCGTTCTGTTCGACGGTCTCGGGGGTCAGGGCTTTTGCCCGCGTTCGGGAACGCATGGCTGAGAGGGGCTCGTTGAAACCGATATGCCCGGTCCGGCCGATCCCCAGTATCTGGAGATCGATTCCGTTGCAGTCCCTGATCGTCTCCTCGTACTTCCGGCACTCGGCCTCGATATCTTCCGCCATCCCGTCCGGCAAATGGGTATTGCGCAGGTCGATGTTCACCCGGTGGAACAGGTGTTTGTTCATGTAGAACCGGTAGGAGTTCGGGTCTTCCGGGGGCAATCCCACGTATTCGTCGAGGTTGAACGTCCGGGCAAGGGAAAAATCCAGGCCGTCGTCTTCATACATGGCCACCAATAATTCATACACCGACTCCATTGTGCGTCCGGTGGCCAGTCCCAGCACGAGATTGGGCTTCTGCACCAGTGCGCGCGCGATCAGCGCCGCTGTGAGCGAGACTGCCTGGTCCCGCGTGTCACGTATGAGCACTTCCATCAGCTGATACTCCTCTCGCGCCTTTGTTGCACTATCATTGCGCGCCGGCAAGCGCCCTGCGTGCGCGCAAAAAACTTCTGGAGACGGTTATCCGTCCCCCAAAAGCGTTTCCAGCAGGATCTTGAGCCCGATGCCTATAAGTATGATGCCTCCCAGCACTTCGATGCGCCTTCCAAAGCGCAGCCCCAGCCGCGCCCCGAACAACATGCCGAAGGTAGTCAGCGATGCGGTTATAATGCCAATGATTACCGCAGGATACCAGATGTCGATTGCCATCACGCCGAAACTGATACCCACCGCAAGGGCATCGATGCTTGTCGCGACAGACAGGATAACGAGGCTCCAGCCGCGGGTGGGGTCTGCGCCGCGAGTCTCGTCTCCCTGCTCCTGGCTCGAGAGGGCCTCACAAATGGCTTTGCCCCCGACGAATGCCAGCAGGACGAATGCGACCCAGTGGTCCCAGGCGACGATGAGGCTCTCCAGACGAGTGCCGAAATACCAGCCGATGACCGGCATCATCGCCTGAAAGAGCCCGAAATGCCAGCCGAATCGAAACACCTGACGCGCTGAGACATGACGAAGACGAATGCTCACACCGATAGCCACGGCAAAGGCATCCATCGCCAGTCCTGTGGCTATCCCGATGATGGAAAGCAGTGCCATACGCTAAACTGCCGCGTGGTGCTGCATCTCAGGGAATACTCTGGTGGTCGGTATTCGTCACGCGATACCAGCACAGGAGCGCGTCGCGCTCAGGGATGCCGGGCCCCTGTCCTCCGGGGGTATCGAGATAACAGAACGCTACCGACGAGTACGCATAGGGTTTGAGCCGTTCCGGATCGAAGGGATTGACGAACTCCATGCGAAACCGCTTCTGAAAATGAACGGCGTCGGCCTCGTGGGCGCGGTACATGGCCACACTCGAGTTCAGCGTGTCCTTGATGGGCAGCCCATGATACGGCCCGGCGAAGGTCCCCTCGCGGAAATACCATCCCCCCATGAAGTAATCCTCGAGCCCCGTGCCAAAGATGCGCGCACGTTCCCAGTCGTCATCGATATAGATGTACTCGGGCGCCTCGAGGTACACAAGGGTATTCAGGGATTCCGCCTGCATCGAGAGGGTACAGCCAACATAGTGCCCGCGCCCTTCGAACTTGCCGATAAACGTGGGATCGGGGCCTTGATTGCGCGCGGTATGGAACTGCGCGTGGAAATATCCCGAATTCTCCGTGTCGCCGCTGTTGAGGTGGTAGAGCACGTTCATGAAGACCGCGGTGTCGATCTTGTCATCCAGGTTCTCGACCTCGATGCGAAAACCCTTTTTGAACGGCATGGGAAACTTGCAGAAAAAGCCGCCGCTCGACGCGCCAAAGTATTTGGACGCATAGTTCGCCGCCTGGGCCAGTCCAATCCCGAAGAAATCGGCGGCCGGCGCTTCGACCGCGGGTTTCTCGGCCCCATCCCAGTAGATGCGCAGAATGAGCGTCTTGAGGATGGACTGGTCAACCGGCGCCTCCGGGTTCCAGTGCTGCCAGAACCAGCCCGGAAATGTCATCCACAAATTCGCGATGTGCCCCTCACCTTCCACTTCCCCGATTACCACGCGTTTCCCTGCCGGCACCCAGGCCGTCTTGTTGCGGGTCTCGGGGTTAAATGTTGTAAGCTGATGCGTCTCCCAGTCCCGCATCACCGTGATGGCCGTGAGAGCGCTGGAGTCCCCGGTAGACGCCGCACCAGGGGCTGCCGCCGCCGTTCCGGCACGAAGCAGCATGAGCAAAAGACACACGATGGGAATGACTTGCCAGGTACTCATGAAACACTCCTTTCCGCTTTTTCGGCGCTGCGAACGCTATGGTAGCAAATCGCGGGCCTTGCGGTCCCCATTCGGGCAGGTGAGAATCTGAAGGAGGCATCCGCACGTGATCATCAGCGCCAGCCGTCGAACCGACATCCCGGCATTCTATTCGCGGTGGTTCATGAACCGAATCCGGGCCGGTTACTGCGAAGTCCCCAATCCGTTCAACCCGGCACAGGTGTCGCGTGTTTCTCTCCAGCCTGAAGATGTCGAGGTCATTGCATTCTGGACCCGCAACGCCGCTCCCCTGCTTTCCCATCTGCAGGAATTGGACGCCCGTGGGTACCGGTACTACTTCCTGTATACCGTACTCGATTATCCCCAGTTGCTCGAACCCCACAAGACGGAATTGGAGACACGCATAGAGACTGTTCAGCAACTGGCCGTCCGTATCGGGCCGGACCGCCTCATCTGGCGGTATGACCCCATTGTGCTGAGCACCATCACCTCCCTGGACTTCCACCAGGAGGTATTTGCCCGCATCGCCTCGAGTCTCGAGGGCACGACGACGCGTTGCATTATCAGCTTCGTGGACCTCTATCGCAAATTGAGCAAGCGTCTGCACTGGCTCGAGGAACACGGCTGCACCATACGCGAACCGTACGCGGACGAGGCCGCCAAGCTGGCGGACATCATCGCGACGGCCGCGCAATCTTATGGGATCACGGTGACCAGCTGCGCCGAGAAGTTCGATTTGACGGCTTCGGCTGTTTCTCCGGGAAGCTGCATCGACGGTGCTTACATTGCCGCCACATTCGGCATTGCCGTAAGCCTGGTAAAGGACCCATCGCAGCGTCCCGCGTGCCGCTGCGCCGTCAGCAGGGATATCGGCTGTTACGACACCTGCGTGCACGGCTGCCGATACTGTTATGCGACATCCAGTGCATGCCAGGCACGGGCTCGCCTGGCAGGACACGATCCTGAGGGCCCCAGCATGACCTCCGGCGGGCAGCGGGCCTCCGGCGCATGACCAGCCGCCGTCAGCCACGCCGTTTGGGTTTGTTGACCCATTCCGGATACAGGTGTTCCATGCATTCCGGACAAATGCCGTGGCTGAATTGCGCTTGAGAGTGGGTGGTGATGTACTCCTCGATCTGGTTCCAGTAACCCTGGTCATCGCGCACTTTCTTGCATGAACTGCAAATGGGAAGCATCCCGCTCAACGCCTTGACTTCCCGCAAGGCTTTCTCGAGCTGGTGAATCAGGTTCTCGCGTTCGGCCTCCGCACGTTTCCGTTCGGTGATATCCAGTGAATACTCGATCATCTGGATCATGTTTCCGGCCTCGTCAAACACCGGGAAACCATGAACCTCGAAAATCCGCAGCTCGCCATCCGCCATGTAGTGCCGGTGCTCGACAACGGCCTGCTTCCGCGTTTCTTTCACCATCCGCAAAGGACACGCATGTTCCTCTCCATCGCAGGGAACGTCGCGCCCGTGGGTCAAAGCGTAGCAGGTAGCGCCTCCTTCGCCCGCATTGGCGTGGGCGGCGGCGTTCGCCATGACCACCTCAAAGGTATCGGCGTCTATAACATAAAACGGATGGGCCAGAGACTGGATGACGTGCTCGAGAAACCGCCGGCGTTCCAGATCACGGGCAAGAGCCCGGCGTGATTCGGCTCTGCGCGAGTAGATGTGATAGAGGAGGCCCGCCAATAGAAAAAACGAGGTCAGCAGGAGAAGCGCATCCACCCACGCGTCTTCGCCGGAAAGAAAGTCCTGCCAGAATCCCTTTTGGGCCTCCTCCAGAATGGAATCGGACTCGCCCAGAAAGAGCCACTGCACCAGCGTCCGGCTGGCAGTCTGGAGCATTGGACACACAACGTACATGACGGCTCCCAGCGATATGGAAACAACTTCGCCGAATTGCATCTTGACCTCTGGGGCCGCGTGACAATCAGCTCTCCCCGCAAGCCCGCTCCACGTGTCTATATTGTACCTCATCCGGCCGGAACGTGTTGGGAAAGCGGGAAATGACCGGTTTCAGGCACGGAATTCCGGAAATATCCGGGCACAGAGTTATAGTTTCTCGTACCTATCTCTCATCCGGCATGCGTTGACCGCGGGAAATTGCGCGGGATGAAGATACCGCAGGGGGTTCGGCCAGCTCATGGTTCGCTGGTCCGGAAAGTGATCGCCAGGCGGGGACAATCGCGCGGGAACTCAGACCAGAAAGTTAAGTCTGCTGCCTCCAACCCCGTTGGGACCCTGTCCCGCCGATGGGTAAGGCACCTGCCGCGGACGCGATAGCGAAACACCTGGAGCCCCGGCAAGCACTCCCAGAGCATCGGCTTCGGCGTTGACGCGGACTGGGCGCAGGTTCTGGACCTGTACGGGTGCTCGTTCTTCGCCAGTGCGGCGTGCCAACCCTTCCGAGCGTTGCACCGCCAAGGCCTCGCGGATTGCCTCGCGCTGCTGCTCGACTGTGGGCACAGTCGCCTGCGCCGTTTCGAATCCCCCCCTGAGCACTTCAAGAATGGCCCGGTTGAATGACAGGCGGCCGCGCGTGTCCATTTCGACAACATCCGCTGCCGCCCGCCGCGGCTCGGGTGCCTCAAGGGCGGCCACGGTCGACTCGGCCTGACGGCTCAACACGCTACCAAGCGCATCTGCACGCTGCCCGTTGGTGTTTGGCGTGATGCCCTGGGAGGTCGTCTCCGCCATCTGACGCAGACCGGCAATTTCCTGAAGCGGCCGGGATACCGCAACGGTATTGGCCGCCTGCTCGGGAATGGTCTCCGGCGCCGCAGGGGCCGATAACGCCTGCACGGGGATCTGTTCGGCAATCGCCCTGATACGACTCAAGGCAGCCAGTGCTGCTAGACGTTCACCCATGTCTCGTTACTTCCTGGAGAGACACTTATCGTGTCGAAAACAAATTGCATAAGGAAGGCGCACCGCTCACGCCGTTCCACCAGCCCAAACAATACAATAGCGGAATTCCTTCCGAAATGAAAGGGCTTTCTTCGTCCGACCGCGCAAGACGTTTGTTTTCAATGCGTTACAATTTACCAGCAGGGTGATAATTACAGCTAAAGCAATGAAGAAACGAATAACCATTTCATCATGTGACGGCCGACGACTCGGACTGCACCCCGGGATTTGCAGCAACGCGGGAAAGCCAATAGCAGCAACTGCATGAAGACAGATCGCCAAATGCGCGTGCTTTCCGCAGACGTAGATTTCCCCCCCGTGTGCCGTGACGGGGCTACTGCTGGTTCGGAAAGGCACACCGCACGCTGTCGGTCAGGTGATTTGCAATCGCCGCCGCATGGGCAAGCCCGTGGGTGGCTCCTGAGAGAGATTCTCCCCTTGGCTGCCGATTCCCTCTCCCCACCTCAATCGACTGTGGTCCGACAACGGGGCTTTCGCCCCACTGTCAGGGCTCAGGCAGTGCGGACCTCTTTTGCTTCAGGTCCCTTGCGCCCATCGCCCACTTCGTAGACAACCTTTTCGTTCTCTTTCAACGTGCGGTTGACCGTCGCAACGTTTGAACGATGAACGAAGATGTCTTTGCCGCCTTCATCCGGAATGATGAAGCCATACCCCTTCTGCTCATTGAACCACTTCACGGTACCGGTAGGCATAGTCGTAACTCCGTATGCAAAC
>CAZFOG010000034.1:0-25112 GCA_964520685.1 uncultured Nitrospiraceae bacterium
CGGGAGACAGACATTCTCGTTTTGCCTTTGTTGGGAGCAACGGCTTCGGGCCTGGCCCACCCTGATCCGGAGGTGTTTGTTGAGTACATAATCCGGACGAAACCGCGCCGTTCTTCGACCCATGCTGCGTGGAGGCTGCCGTTTGATGAGCATTCAAAGGCGAGCCGGGACGTTTTGAACGCACCCGGTTCCACAATGCGCTGATATTCGCTGGGTTCATCGCCGAACCAAAGCGAGCAGAACTTGGTGAAGTGCGAGTACGGAGCCTCGGGGACCTTCGAAGGATCGAAGTGGCGTTCGCTGAACTGTAGCACCATAGCCAGAGTTTCGTCCCCGCACCAAGCGGCTCCCACGGGGATTAGGCCTTCTGTCCTAAAGCCGGGCTCGGGCAAGGGCAAGCAGCGCGACGACAGTAGAGCGCCATCGGAATACTCGTAGAACTGAACACTGGAAGCATCGACCGGCTTGCCGCGCTTCCAGTGAGCCATCCCGATGACTACCCGGTCCGCGTCGCCATATAGTGAGAAAGGCGAGAGCGAGGAGACGAGCAGAGGCGAGCCGGAGGGAGTCAGGGCCGGGATACTCCTGCATTCGCCGTCCTTGACGTAGCAGAGGAATAATTTTCCGGTCTCATCTTGACACACCACCGCTGCACTGCCGAGGGCAACGGGAAACACGCGCAAGAATCTGGGGAAGGAAGCAATTTCCCATGCTCTCATTCCTCGCCCGCTGAAGTCGGTATCGCGGAGCCGGATGTCACTTGCGGTAACGGTGTCGGGCGGGCTGTTTGCGCAGGCCGGCCAACCTGCGTTTGCGATTACCAGCGGGAGAGCCAGGAAAGATAGCAGTAGTCGCATTGTACGGCTTCGTCCGGGTCGGAACATCCTGCATCTCCTTCGGTTGATACCTTAAGCGGCGAAGCCGGGCAAATCAACCGTACCTGCCTTCGGATGCCGGTTCTTATTGGATGGATGGGACCGATGGGATACGGGGCGAATCAGGGAGGAGCTTTTCCCGCATCGACGAAAGTGCAACAACCGCCATTTAGAAGAGGGCGGCCAAGATCACGGCGGCCGGGTAGCCCCAACCGAGTCGTTCTGCTCGGCGGCGGGCGGTCTGGCGCTCGAGGGAATGACGCCGAGCAATCCGCCCGTAGATTCCTGTTGCTGTGCCTCCTGCAGGGCTTTTTGGCGTTCGTGATACCACCGCGTCCATTCGAGGGGGCTGTTGCCGAGGTTGAGCCCGGTGAGCCGCGTCAGGGCCACCACCACGGTTTCCCGCGTCTGGGGATAGCGGTTCATGGTGTTAATGAGGGTTTCGATAGACCGTTCTCCCCCGAGGAGCCCGATATAGCGTATTGCCTCGCGCCGGTTGCGGATGTCGCTTTCGTGGGGGTCCAATGCCATGGCTTCGATGGCCGCGAGGGCCACCGGTCCTCCGATGCGCGCCAGTCCCGTCAATGCTTCGGCGCGAACACGCGCGTCGGGGTAGCGCGAAAGTTCCTGCAAAGCCGGCAAACCATTGGGAGAAGCGATTCCGGCCAAGGCCTCAGCGGCGGCCTGGGCCAAGCCGGTATCGGTGGTCTCGAAAGCGGCCCGCGAGAGCGAGAGGACGGCCTCTTCGCTTCCCATGGCGCCCAATGCCCGGGCCGCCACGATTCGTGTGCCGGGGTCCATGTCTGGCGCGTCCAACAGCGAGAGCATGGGGGCCTCGATGCGGGGTTTCAGTTGAGGCAGGGCCCGGTCCACCGACCAGCGGGTGAATTCGTCATGGGATGCGAGGCGCGCCACCAGTTCGCGGACCAGCCGCTCTGTGTCCAGTATTCCCAGTTTTTGCAGCGCGATTTCCCGGACCTCCGGGGCGGGGTCATCAAGCGCATTAACCAGGAGCGTGACGGATTCCGCGGCCGCCGCATCGGCCAGTCCCAAGAGCCCCTGGATTCGCGTTTCGGGGTCAGGGTCCTGAGTCATCGCCTGGAGCGCGACTGAAGCGTCATCGCTGAACTGTCTGCCGGCGTCGCCTGGCCACCGGACATCCAGTCCGTAGACGGTATCCCGTAACCGCTCTAATGGCAATGGTTTGGGGGTGGCAGGCGCTTCGGGTGCGGGGGAGGATTCCTGAGCCTTCTTCTCGGGGATCAGGTCGCCATTTGCTGCGTAAGGCATTGAAGCAAATAATGTTAGAACAGACAGGACAGCGACAAGGGGAACGGAGCGGGCCTGCGTTCTCGGCCCCAGCGAGAAGAAGGGGGTGGTGTTTCCATGAGCGTCCAGCGAAGGGGGGATTTTCGGGCAAGTGGGGGCGTACTGAGATTTCCGGTTTTTTTCTCGTGCATCAAGGAATAAGGTAGGCATAGGGTATGTTGCTATAGATGACTGCGGCACACGCCTTTCCCCCAGGCAGGCCGCAGTGGCAGTCAGCAATGACTGGTTCCCACCACCGGCGAGTGCGTGAACGGCAGTTCCCCCGCTGCCCGCACTCGCCTCCTTTTTTTTACCCAACTCCATTACTCTCCCGGACATATGAGGCATGCTCAACCCGTATATCCTGTAAAACGCGCACCCAGCGCAAGGGGATTTATGCAGAATGAGGCGGGTCTTGGTATCCCGACAAATGATCTTAGAATTGTACGCTTTCGCGTAACTATTGACAATTTGCTTAAAAATCCCTAAAATATTGCCGCTCGCGCGCCGTAATTGACCGATGGGCCCAAGACTTACTTTGACGCACCCATGGCCACCGGTTGTGGGATTCCATTTGCTCTCGTTTTTCATACGCAGCCCTAAGCATACCACAACCAAGCGCGCACAGAGGCGTGACAATTAGGAGAACGAAATGACCC
The DNA here is from genome assembly GCA_964520685.1 of uncultured Nitrospiraceae bacterium. GTDB lineage: Bacteria > Hydrogenedentota > Hydrogenedentia > Hydrogenedentales > SLHB01 > UBA2224. The sequence goes on from CAZFOG010000034.1 coordinate 2,843, forward strand.
CCAAAATCGCGGCTGCATTGGAAGTATTCTCGGGTTCCGCGGACCGCTATTGTCCGAGTGGGTACCGGGAGCCGCTCCGAATGCAGGAACGTCTGGCAGCCCTTTCGAAGATCAAGGCCATCAAGGCCGTAGAGGTTGCCCAGACCGATGTGAACCAGGATGTGCCTGGCAAAGAGTTGAAACGGATGCTCAAGGACTACGGCCTGGCCTGCTCGGGAGTATCTGCCAATTTGGCCTATGATCGCCGCTTTGCGCTTGGCGCTTTTGGACACCAACATCCCAAGACGCGCAATGCCGCCATCGACGAGGGCCGGAAGGCCGTGGATCTGGCCCGCCAGTTGAGCGCCACCGAGATTACCTTGCGTCTCTACAGCGACGGGTTTGACTATCCGTTCCACATTGACTATGCCGTGCACTGGAACACGCTGATTTCTTCCATCAAGACCATCGCCAAATACGCCTCGCCTGACGTCAACGTGGCGATTGCGTACAAGGGAGCGGAGCCGCGCAAGTTTCTCACGGTGTCGACCGTGGGCAAAGCCCTGTCGCTCTGTCAGGAGATCGCGATGAAGAACGTCGGTGTAGCGTTGGATTTCTCGCATGCTCTCATGGCGGGTGAGAATCCAGCGGAGGCCATCGCATTCCTGTCGCGCTCGAACAAGCTTTTCCAGCTTTATTTCAGCGATGGTTACCACAACCCCGATGACATGATGATCTCGGGGAGCGTCCACATGTGGGAGACAATGGAAGCGCTTTTCTATCTCAAGGTTACCAAGTATAAGGGCTACCTGACCCTGGATGTCCAGCCGAAGCGCATAGACCCGGCGCAGGCCTGCCAGATTGCCGCGGGCAACATTGCCATCCTCTGGAAGAAACTCGAGAAGATAGACACTACGGAGCTGCGTAAGGCCCAGAAGACCCTCGATGCCGTAGAAAGCCAAAAGATTATCCGGCGGGCAATGTTGCAGTAGTGCTTTGCCGGTGCATCTGTGCGGAACCCGGGCCGGCGCACGTTCGGCCCGGGTTTTCTGTATTGACAGGTTTTTTCCCCGGTTTCACTTGCGCGGGCAAGCGCTCCCTGATACTCTAATCACGCGCATTAATCTATTGTTCGTGAGCGAAATTGTTCGATTCGAACGAGGAACCTGCCATTCGTTTAGTAGGCAACACGCAAGGCCTTAAGGCCTCTCCTCTAAATCGTTTACAGAAGTTGGGCAACCGCAGGACGCGCGCCGAGCGGCTGGTCAGTCCGGAATTGGCGCGTGCTCTCACGGAGATCTCCGGGGAAATCCAGCGGCAAGTGGGGATGCTGATTGATCGCCGGGGCCATGTCCAGGCGTGCATCGTGGGCGATTCCCGGTCCATTTTTCTTCCCGACCTGTCGGCCTGGCGCCGGGGACATACGCGCCTGTGCGGTTTGCGGTTGGTTCATACCCATTTGAATCACGAACCGCTGAACGACGACGATTTTACGGATTTGGCGCTTCTGAGGCTCGATTACGTGGTGGCGATTGAGGTGATGACAGGCGGGCTCCCGGGCAAATTGCATGCCGCTCATTTGTTGCCGGGGGCCGACGACGAACGGCCATGGGATGTCTCGCCTCCTACAACGGTCCACGATCTCACGGATGATTTTCTGCTCACCGTAGATGCGTTGGAGGATGAGTTTGCCCGGCTGCGCAAGCCGCGATTGGCGGGAGACTTGCGGGAAAGAGCCCTGCTCGTGCACGTATCGCGCGAGCCCAAGGACGTCGTGGAAGAATCGATGGCAGAGTTGGGGGAGCTTGCTGCCAGTGCGGGGATTGAGGTTCTGGAGAAGGTGCTTCAACGGCGTCCCATTGACCCGCGATATGTGGTCGGAAAGGGCAGGCTTACCCAGACGGTCATCAAGGCGATGCAATTGGGGGCGGAAGCGCTTGTGTTTGATTTGAACCTGACGCCCGCGCAGGTGCATGCCCTTGCCGGCCATACGGACCTGAAGATCCTGGACCGCACGCAGGTCATTCTCGACATATTCGCGCAACGGGCCAAGACCCGCGAGGGTAAGCTGCAGGTCGAGCTGGCCCAGCTCCGTTACATGCTCCCGCGCCTCGGGGCGAAGCAGTCCGCGAGCGCTTTTTCGCGGTTAAGCGGAGGCATCGGCGGCCGGGGACCCGGGGAGACGAAACTCGAGCTTGATCGCCGCCGTGTGCAGGACCGGATAGCGCAACTCGAGCGCGAGATCGACAAACTGGGCGCGCGGCGAAGGCTGCGGCGTTCGCGCCGTTCACGAAATGCCGTGCCCATCGTCTCGATTGTCGGCTACACCAATGCGGGCAAGTCGACCCTGCTCAACCGACTCACACGGAGCGACGTAGTGGCCGAGGATGCCATGTTTGCTACCTTGAATCCCGTCTCCCGGCGTCTGCGGTTTCCACAAGAGCGCGAAGTTGTCGTGACGGACACCGTCGGGTTCATACGTAATCTGCCCCAGGAGCTGATGGAGGCGTTTCGCACGACCCTCGAGGAACTGGACGATGCGGACCTGTTGTTGCACGTTGCCGATGCCTCGCGCCATGATTTCGAAGAACTGCACGATACGGTCACGCAGCTTCTGGCAGGATTGCATCTGCAAGACAAGCCCCGGGTGACGGTGTTGAACAAGATCGACCTTTGCGAACCGGAGCGGGTTGCGGCGTTGACGAGGCGTTTTCATGGCGTACCGGTATGCGCGCTGGACACGGCCTCGTTCGAGCCGTTACTGGTTTTTCTCGAGAAGCATCTGTGGGCCGGGGAAGAGGCTGCGGCCGTGGAGGCAGACGTGAGATGAACGGACAATTGGGCTCTACACTGGCGGGTATTCTAATGGCTGCCTTTTGTATCGGAGCAAGCGAGGAGGCCGGCCCGCCCACGGGTTCGGGGGTGCTGTGGGAGGCCCGGACGATGGCGGCGCAGGCGCGGCAGCAGCTTCAGGCGGCCGCCCACGCGGCTCGAGCGGGCGATGCGGAAAAGTACGGCGCCCATGAAGCAAAGGCAAAGGAGATGTTCGCCGAGGCGCGGCAGTTATTCGAGCAGGCGGGAGGCATGAGACTCGATGATGCGGAGGCACTGGTGGACTATGCGGGCGTGCTTCAGGCCCAGAACGATGCGGATCTCGCGGCGAAGGCATTACGACGAGCCACCCGTATCGAACCCGAGGACCCTGACGTGTGGCTGGCCCTCGGACGTGGACTACTCACGCCGTTGTACCGGCGGCCTGACGAAGCGGCGAGGGCCCTCGAGCGGGCTGCCGAGGCCGGTGCCGGGGGACGTGTCGAAGGGGCGGCGCGCGCGGTGCTGGGCCGTCTTTACTGGGACAAGGGCCTGTTCGACTTTGCCGGGGAGGAATGGAGCCGGGCCCTCGAGGTTGCGCCCGAAGAAGTCTCCGCTCAGGCAGGCATGGCCGCCATTCTCGCGCGCCGCGGCAACATGGCCGATGCGTCGCAACTGGTTCAGAAGATTGCCGAGGCATCCCCAGACGCTCTCGTGGTGGCGGGGCCGTTGCTCGGCGAGGCCCTCGAGGATTTCGAGCAGTCCGGATTGTGGATTGACGACACCGCGGAAGCCCATTTTGCGTATGCCTCACTCCTCTTGCGGGCGGGAAGATATGCGGAGAGCGTGGCGCCCCTTGAACGGACGGTCGCGCTTGACCCGGAGAACCACATCGCGTGGAACATGATCGGGTCGATACATGCACAACTCGGGCGCGCTGACCGTGCCCGCGAGGCGTTCGAGCGCTCGCTTCACATCAACCCGGACCAGGAGCGTACGCGCGAAGCATTGAAAGCGCTTGAGACCGCAGGCTCAGAGGATGCAGGCGGGGAAACCAAAGCTGCGCCGGATGGGGGAGAGGCCGCGGAGCCAGCAACTCAGGGTTCGGGTACGGGCGCGCCGCCGGATACCTCGAAGTAGTCGCGAAAGGCCTTGTCGAAATCGTCCATGACCCGGCTCATGGGGGGAACCGGTTGCATCAGGGCCGCCAGCGTGCCAACCGGTTTGTCCTGAATGCCGCAGGGGACGATCAGCCGAAAGTGGTCCATGTTCGGGTTCACGTTCAACGCGAGCCCGTGAAAACTGACCCAGTTGTGCACGCCAACGCCGATGGCGGCCACTTTCGCGCCGTTGACCCAGACGCCCGTAAAACCTTCCATGCGCCCGGCCGCCAAGCCATAACCGCGGAGCAGGGCGATGATGACGGCTTCAAGCGAGCGCAAGTACCAGCGGTACGACAGTTTCCAGGCCGCGAGCGCCAGGATGGGATAGGCCACGAGCTGTCCGGGGCCGTGGTACGTCACGTCGCCGCCGCGATCGGTCTCAACGAGGGCGATCCCGTTGCGGGCCAGGTCCTCTTTCGAAAGCAGCACATTCGCAGGGTCGGATTTGCGGCCCAGTGTGATTACCGGTGTGTGTTCGAGCAGGAAGAGCGTGTGCGGGGCAGCGCCACGCTCGACGGCCTGGCAGCGTTCCTTCTGAATCGCCAACATTGCCATGTAGTCCATGGGCTGCTCGAAGCGGATTGTCTGGATTGCCCGTTCCATGGTCCTGTCCGGCTATGCCACCAGCGAAAGCAGGAGGGGCAGATCGATGCGTGCCAGGGCGTCGACGACAAAGTCGGCCGCGGCCAGTTTTTCACGGGGGAATGTGTTGGCCACAGCGATACATTGCATGCCGGCGGATTTGGCCGCTTTCACGCCGGCCACCGAGTCCTCGATGACGACGCAGTTTTCTGGCGGAATGCCGATGATCGTTGATGCTGTGAGGTAGATCTCGGGATGCGGCTTGGTGCGGCTTACCATATCAGCTGTGATAACCGCGTCGAAGTGCGAAAGAGGAAGGGCGGCGGCCGCCAGGGTTGCGCTCGCCTTGTCACCCGGGCTCGCCGTGGCAATGGCCAGCTTCCATTCCGGACTCGCGTGCACGGTCTCAATGAGTTCGGAAGCGCCCGGGAACGCGATGGAGCCTTCCGACTGAAGCAGGGCGATAAAGTTCTCATAACGCTTGCGGAGAGCCATTTCGAGCTCGATTTCCAGCCCGCGTTCCTCGGCGGGCCCTTGGGTGTAACGCACGGCGCCCGTGCCCACATAGGGCAGAAGATCCTCGGGGGTCAGTTCGAGACCGTACAACTCGCGATACATCGCGATGGTCGCCCGCGCGATGAGCGCTTCCGTGTCGGCCAGCACCCCGTCCACGTCGAATATGAGGCCATAGGGCATGGCTTTCACACCCCTGCCGGCGATGGGACTTGCAGTTGCATTGCCTGGAGCACGGCATCCTCTTCGGCGTCCACGGTTACTGGTTCTTCCGCTGCTTTGATGGCGCTGTCGGGGTCCTTGAGCCCATGTCCGGTGAGAATGCAGACCAGCCGTAGTTTATCGCCGGTCACGGGCGTGAACGCATCGAAATAGCCCTTGTCCGCGTACTTCATGATGCCCGCGATGGTGGCTGCGCTGGCGGGCTCGGCGAAAACTCCCTCCGTCGCGGCCAGTTTCCGGTACGCCGCGCGGATCTCGTCGTCGGTAACCATATCGATCACCCCGCCGGACTCGTCGCGCGCGGCCTCGGCCGTTTTCCAGCTTGCCGGATTGCCGATGCGAATGGCGGTGGCAAAGGTCTGGGGCTTTTCAACGGGATGGCCCAGGACGATCGGCGCGGCTCCCGCCGCCTGAAAACCGAGCATCCGGGGAAGATTCCTGGCTTTTCCCGCGGCGTGGTATTCCGTGTATCCCTTCCAATAGGCCGTAATATTCCCCGCATTGCCGACGGGGAGCACGTGGAAATCGGGTGCGAACCCCTCGAAGTCGTCTACGATCTCGAACGCGCCGGTCTTTTGGCCTTCGATCCGATAGGGATTGATGGAATTCACGAGCGCGATGGGGTGGTTTTCGGTGATGGTGCGAACCAGTTGCAGGGCATCGTCGAAATTGCCCCGCACCTGAACGACCTTGGCGCCGTGGATCATAGCCTGCGAAAGCTTTCCGAAGGCGATTTTGCCTTCGGGGATGAGCACGGCGCACCGCATCCCGGCGCGCGCCGCGTAGGCTGCGGCAGAGGCCGACGTGTTGCCCGTGGACGCGCAGATGACCCCCTTGAACCCGTCCTCGAGCGCCTTGGTGATGGCCATGGTCATCCCGCGGTCCTTGAATGAACCGGTGGGATTGAGCCCTTCGTATTTCAGGTAGATTTTGATGCGGGGGTGAATCGCCGCGCTGAGGTTCGCGGCCAGGATCAAAGGGGTCGAACCTTCGTTCAGCGTAATGACCCGCGTGAGCGGAGTAACGGGCAAGTATTCGCGGTACCGGTTGATTACACCTTCGATCAGCATGGTTTACTCCTGCAGCACGCGTATGGCGTGTGTGGCCTCGCGGATGAAATCGAGCGTGTCAATTTCCGCCAAGGCTTTTCGGAGACTCGATTCCTGAGTCTCATGGGTCATAAGGACGACGGGCACGGGCTTGTCGCCCCGCGCCTCCTGCTGGATGCACGAGGCGATGCTCACACCGTAATGGCCAAGGATGGTGCATACCTTGCCCAGGACCCCCGGCTTGTCGAGCGTGGCCAGGCGAAGATAGTAGCGGGACGTGACAGCGCCGATATCGAGGACGGGGCGCTTTGCTGCGTATACGAACGGCGGGGCGGGGGAGCCGCCTATACCCCGGGCCACATCGACCACGTCGGCGACCACCGCGCTCGCCGTGGGGAATCGTCCCGCGCCTCTGCCGTAATAGAGGGTCGCATCGGCCACGTCGCTCTCGACATAGATGGCGTTGAATTCATTGCGCACGGCAGCGAGTTGGTGGCCGTTCGGAACCAGTGTCGGATGAACGCGCGCCTCGATGCCGTCTTCCCGGTCCTGGATAATGGCCAGCAGCTTGATGACATACCCCATCTCGCTGGCGTATGCGACGTCCGCGTGGGTGATCTGCGTGATGCCCTCGATATACAGCGTGTCAAAATCCACTTCCGTTGTAAAACAGAGCGACGTGAGAATCTGGCACTTGTGGGCCGTGTCGTGGCCTTCGATATCGAGGTCCGGCGGGGTTTCAGCGAACCCCAGTTCGGTAGCCTGGCGCAGGGCTTCCTCGAACTCGTATCCGTCTTCGGTCATGCGGCTGAGGATGTAGTTGCACGTGCCGTTCAGAATGCCGTAAATGGCCTTGATGCGATCGGCGGCGAGGCCGTTGCGCACCGACCGGATAATCGGAATCCCGCCGGCGACGGCCGCCTCGTAGCGTAGTTCCACGCGGTTGTCGATGGCGGTTCTGCACAACTCCGGGCCGTGATGGGCGAGGAGCATCTTGTTTGCGGTGACGACATGTTTGCCCGCTTTCAGAGCGTTCAGAATGAAGGTCCGGGCCGGTTCGAGGCCCCCGATGAGTTCACAGACAACCTGAACGTGCGGATCCGCGATGAGCTTGGCTGCATCGTTGCTTACGGTCACCCCCGTGAGATCAAACTCCGAAAGGCGCGCTGCATCCAGCTCGGCGACGTGTACCAGGGAGACATCAACGCCGCTGCGGGTCTTGATGACATCACGGTGTGAGAGCAGGGTCTGGATCGCGCCGCCTCCCACGATCCCTGCACCAATAACGCCAACACCAATGGGCATAGTATTCACCCTTTCCCTGGCAACAGCAGGCGCGGAGCGCCGCTTTTTCTGGATTCCAGTCCCCACATTATCGGCACTGGGGTAGTGCTGCAACCGCCCGCCGGGCTCCTGGGCGAGACAAACGAAACGAGCCGTCGCGCGGCAAAGACATCCCGCATAGCCTACCGAAAAGACGTTTCAGAGTTCAATGTGCGCGGGGCCTTTTGGCTGGGCTGGGGAGGTGCGCCCCTTGGGCTCAGAGGTCTTCGAGTTGCTGGGTCGCGTACTTGTATTCCTGCGAATCCTCGGGAAATTCCTCGACCATCTTGTCGTAGACCCATCTCAAGCCGGTACGGTCTTCCTGCTTGAGATAACAGGCTTCGAGCTGCAAGAACGCCTCGCGCCGGCCGGTGGATTCCGGGAAGTCCAGGATGATGCGCTCATAGCAGTGGATGGCGTTTTCGTAGTCGCCGAGTTTCTGCCGGTAGAGGTTTCCCATCGCCATGAGATACGCAGGATTATCCTCCGCGTTGGGTTCCCTGTCGAGCTTTTTCTGGTATTCTTCGATTTGGCTTAGCGCTTTGGCCTTTTCATCGGGCCGCGTCGTTTCCAGGAGGGCGTCAAGACTTGCTTGAGGCGGTTGCAGAACCGGCCCGGCATTCGCGGCTTCCGGAGGGGTGGGGGGAGTATCCTCGCCCGCTCCGATGAGGAGCTTTGCCACGGCCAATATGGCCAAGACGGCAAGGGCCGCGACCAGATACCAGTTTTTCCGGAGGCCTTGGAGGATTTCTTCTTTGCTCATACATCCACGCCCAGTTCTCTCCAGGATATCTGCAAAAACGTTAATATGGGATACGCGCCAATCATACCATACGGGAGGTTATCTGCAAGCGCGGGCACTTGGTAGATGTCCGGCACCTGGTTGCCCATGTCATAGTAATTGGACACAAAGGTGCCCATGATGATGGTCTGTTTGTAACTGGTGATGGTGTTCTGGGCATAAAGCCCGCCCATGATTCTCAACTGGGCCGAGACACCCACGTCCATGTTGTTGCCAGCCATGATGCCCAGGCAGTTGGCGACGGGGTAGCTGTTGACCGTGGTGCCGTCGGCGTTCATCGAGAGCAGGTTGGTGTCGATAACCACATCTCCGTGTGCCAGAAGGGCTGCACGCCCCGTGTAGTTGATGTACTGGTCATTGGCTTTTCCCGTGAACTCAAGGTTCCCGCTGATCTCAATTTGACCGTTCATCTCCAGCCGGTTGGTCGCGGCATCGAACAGCAAGTAATCGTCCGTGGGCAGTCGATTTGCCGGATCGGGGTCAGCGGGCCGGGTTGCGTTGTAGTAGAAGTTCTGTTTGCAGTCGATGGTCATGTCGCCGGGGTAGGGGGTGCCGGACAGCGTAGCGTAGTATTCCTCGTGGGTGTAATTGACCCCGGTGTTGGGGTTTAACACGGTATTCCCTGTGAAAGGATCGCGCCAGTCGCCCGAGAATAGAGGCAGGCTGAGCTTGTCGCCCAGCTCGTATCCTTCGTCCCAACCATTGTCGCTGAAGACGGCCGTGGGGTCGCCGCGGTCACCATCGTCTATAACGCTGTTGCCCGACCATCCGTCGTTCACATACGTGCCATCCATGGTTTCCTTGACGTTATTGCCGGGGAGATCGGGCTCGCCAATCTCGGAACTGCCGGACATGCCGACGAGGCCGTTCTTAACCCGCAGTTTTGAATTCAATGTCTCGACGATCTCCCCATTCCAGTTGCGCAGGGGCAGCGCTGGCACGCGGTTGCGCAGGTCGGCCTCGAGGGCACCGTAGTTGTTGTGAATCAGGCTGGCGCCAATCATGTCCAGTGCCGTCACCGCAAGCCCGCCGGGCAGGATGTCCGTTCCGAGTAGATGAACGGAACCATGGATGCTGACGTTTCCCTTTATCAGCCCGCCGGACTGGCCGGTGCCGCCGAAGATAGCGTTGCGCCACACGTTGATATCGGTGGCCTTGACCACCACTTCCGCGCCGCGCTGCACCCCCCCGTTTCGAGCCAGGAGATGGAGCGTATAGACCCAGTTTTCCTCGTCGCCATCGATCGTTCCGTCGCCGTTATTGTCGATGCCATCACTCTCCCAGTCCTCGACCAGGGCCATGAATTCGACATTGGGCATGGTGGGAATGGCAACGGGGGCTATGTCGGCCGTATCGAATGTGGGTAAGGTGAACGCGCCGCCATCATAGGGGTCGTATGTGCCCACCCCGATCATGCCGTCATTGCCGAGTTCGAGGTCGACAATGCTCGTAGCATAGGCGGACTCGAGACCCTGGAAACAGTCCTTGAACTGGACGTAGCGGTTCACTTGAGCGTTCTGGGTGATGACGCGCGAGGCCATGTAGGCCAGGATCAGCATGGCAAGGGCCAGGAAGATCGTTGCCGTGAGAAGGGCCACGCCTTTCGTGTTCGAGCGGTTTGACACTGTCATGATTACATCTCCCAACCGTACATGCCGTACATGCGCGTGGGGCCGGGCATCTGCCCGCATACGGCGCCACACCGCGAATAGCGGCTGTCCATCGCGTTATCGGACCCTCTAGTGATGCTGTGCACTCGCGTACGCTCTTCCTCTGTTTTCCGGTCTAGTTTCGCGGAATGATGCTCTCAGCCAACGTGGTGTTGACCGGTCTCCCCTGAACCATGGTTGCCTGCTCTGTCTGGAGTGTCACCCGGATGGCCTGCCCATCCTGCCGGAACCACAGTCCGTGGTCGAGCACGCCGTTCTGATTGGCATCTTCTCCCGCGTCCAGAATATCGTTCTGATTCACATCTTCGTCGATGAGCAAGCCATTGGTAATGACCCGCACCTGGCCGGCTTCTACCAGGATCAACTGGGTGTCGGTGATTCCGTCCCCGTTCAAGTCAGTGATATCGCGGGTCAGGGTGCGGAGCGGCCCCAATTCGAGTTCGACGCCGACATCGACCGCGGTGCCGTTTCCATCGAGGTCCGTTGCTGCGCGGTAGGTCAGGACCGGCCCCGGTAACGCGCCCCAATTGACCGTTGCGGAATCCGCCTGGCGGATATTGCGCACCATGAGGAGCATGCCGCTTTGTACGTTATCGATCGTGGTGGTCTTGGCTTCCTGGGACCGCGCGGCCTGGGTAAGGGTCATCGATGCGGCATAGAGCGCTCCCGACACGATCGTCAACACGGCGATCGATATCATCAGCTCGAGCAGGGTAAATCCGCGGTTCTTCATGGATTATCTCCCGACCAGGACGCTGGACCGTTTCGAGTACGTCCGGCCTTGGTCATCTCGCCAGGTAACTGTCACTTCGACAGGCAACGGATTGGGCAAGCTTATCCCACTCGAGTCAAAGGGGGTCTGGTACGGGTTTCCGCTGGTATCGTAGCAGGTCACCTGGATCGTGGTTCCGCTGCGCCGCGCCAAATCGGTCGGCGGGTTCAGGGCCGTCAGGTCTTCCAGGGGCATCGTGCCGATGCGCTCCAGCATGGTCGAGACAATGGTAGCGGCCATCATCTGGGTCTCAGAGACGGTGCTGGTGGTGGCGATGCTGACAATCGAGCCCATGGCAGCCACGATGGCCACCAGTGTCACGCCTGCGGCGATCATGACCTCGAACAGGGTCATGCCGGCATCCTGTGGGAGTTGCGGCGCCTCTTTTTTTTTGCGAGCTTCCATAGCATCAATCCTGTTGTTGCGCAGACGTTTCGGTTGTACCCATCACCAAGGAAGCAACTTGCGTGCCATGCGGCCTCCCCCTTGGTCCGTTCAAAATAACCCCTTAGATTATAACACCTTAAGCTCAGCAGGCGGTGTATCTGCTTGCGTTCCTTCTCCATATGTGGGAAAAATTCCATGCCGGCGCGTGCATTTTTCCGCACTTTACAGTGGTGTGCGTCTGCATTTATGGCGTGCCAACGCCCGGTTTTCGGAGATGATACTTCTCCATTTTATACCGGATCTGGTCGCGAGACATGTTGAGAAGTTTGGCCGTGTGGGTCTGGTTCCATCCGGTGCGCTCGAGGGCCTGTTGCAGCAGTTGCTGTTCGATTTCCTCTATGTCGCATCCCGCTTCCGGCAGCAGCACGCTGAATTTGTGCCGCTCTGGGCGGTCTGCGCCAGGATGGGGTCCAAACTGCAGATCCCTGGGTCCGATTTCGTCCGCACTGTAGAGCAGGGCGGTGCGTTCGATGACATTGCGAAGCTGCCGGATGTTGCCGGGCCACTCCTGTGCAACCAATTCATCAAGTGCTTCGGACGTGAAGCTCTTGAGGGGGCGTGCATGTTCCTTGCATGCCTGGTGGAGGAAGTGTTCCGCGAGCAGTGGAATGTCTTCGCGGCGCTGACGAAGGGGCGGGAGGAGAATGGGCACTATGCTGAGCCGGTAATACAGGTCCTCGCGAAACGTATGGTTCGCGATGGCCCTCTCGAGGTCGCGGTTTGTCGCGGCAATGATGCGCACGTTAACAACCACATCCTCGGTGCCGCCAATGCGTTTGAAAGCTTTCTCCTCGATAATCCGGAGGAGTTTGCCTTGAAGGTCCGCGGACATGTCGCCAATTTCGTCCAGAAGCACGGTGCCTCCGTCGGCAAGCTCGAACAGGCCCTTCTTCTGTTTTCGGGCGTCGGTGAAGGCGCCTTCCTCGTAGCCGAATAGTTCAGAATCGAGTAACGAGTCGGGCAGGGCCGTGCAGGTGATGTTCATAAACGGCCGGACCACTCGGGCCGAGTCGTAATGAATGGCCCTGGCCAGCATGTCTTTGCCGGTGCCCGTTTCGCCCAGCAGCAAGATGGTGGTGGCATCGGTGTCGGCGAGTTTGCGCGCCATAACCTTGATCTCGCGCATGACGGGACTCTTTCCGATAAGGTTCTCGAGCCCGAACTTGCGCACTTCGCTGGTGACGGCGCTCGAGTCTCTGCCCTCGAGCACGTTGCGCACCGAATTGACAAGGTGACCCATATCAAAGGGCTTGGCCAGATAATCGCAGGCCCCGAGCTTCATAGCCTGGACGGCGGTGTCCACGGTGGAATAGGCGGTCATCATGATTACGGGAAGGTGGGGGGAGGCGGCGTGCATCTTCTCGAGGAGTTGCGTGCCCTCGGTATCGGGAAGCCGCAGGTCGAGCAAGGCCAAATCGAAGGGCTGCTCCTGAACCTGCTGGAGCGCCTGGGCCCCGTTCTCAGCGCATACGCAAGTGTACCCTTCCTTAGTGAGGCGTTCGGACAGGGACCATCGAATGAGTTTCTCGTCGTCAACCACCAGTATGCATTTTGACATCCGCCTGCTCCAAAGGGAAGGCTACCACGACCTTTGTTCCCACCCCATGAACGCTGTCAATGTGAATCGTCCCCCCGTGAGCATCCACAATACGCTGACAGATTGCCAACCCCAGCCCTGTACCCGTAAGCCGGGTAGAGAAGAAAGGATTCATGGCATTCGCAAGGACCTCGTGTTCCATGCCGGGTCCATCGTCCGCAATGCCGATGCGGATTTCGCGCTTTTCCTGCCAGGCGCGGGCATGTATCTCTCCTCCTTCCGGCATGGCCTGGACCGCGTTGAGCATCAGGTTGGAGAAGACCTGTTGAACCAGGTCGCTGTCCACCCATGCCTCAAGCTTCTCGCTCACGTCCATGGTCAGCAGGAAGCCATCCCGTTGACGCCGTTGGCCAACCTCTTCCCATGAACGGGCTAACATGCTTTTAACACTACACCATCTGCGCTCTGGACGCCAGGGTTTTGCAAAGGTCAGGAGGCTTCGTACGGTGCGTTCCACGCGCTTCACCTGTTGGAGGACTTCGTCGAAAATGGATTGTACTTCGCTGTCGGCAGGGGCGTTCTTTCTGAGCACCTGCAATGCGCTGCTGATGCCGGTAAGGGGATTGCGAATTTCGTGGGCGATGGATGCGCCCATCTCGCCGATTGTAGCGAGATGGCGGTTCCGCATGACCCGTTCGTGCATACTTGTGATCTCGGTGAGATCGGCCACGAACATCACGTACAGGGTCCCGGATTCCGCGGGATAGTCTTTGACCATGATGTACGCGGGAAAGGTGGACTGATCTTGGCGGACGCCGGTGACCTCGCCCCGGAAGCCGTCGGGAAGACTACGGGCGGTGCTTGCGATAGTCTCGATGCCTCCCGCCACGCCACGGGGGCCGGCGATGATTTCGTCGGCGGAACATCCCACCAGATCGTCGTGCACCCGTCCAAACATGGCTTGAGCAGCCGGATTAGACGACTTGATACTACCGTGGGCGTCCAGGGTGAACACGGCATCCCGTGCGGCCTGAATAATCGCGCGCAGGTGTGCTTCACTGTCGCGCAGGGCCTCGGCCGCCTCGATGTGCCTGCGCGTGTTCACCTCGACTTTTTCGAGCAAACGGTCGAATTCAATCGCAAGCTGGCCGATCTCATCGGCGCGCTCCGTTCCCAGGCGTTCGCTGAGAGCGTCTGCCTGATTGATGCGGACAACATCGCGGGTGAGGCGCACAATTGGCGCGATTACCGTGTGCCGCAAGGCCAGAAGCAACACGAGCAGAAAGAGGATTCCCGCTCCGAGCGTCGAAATGAGAGCGCTTTGAATGATACGGCGGGCTTCAATGGTCACGGTCCTGGGAATCTGGGCATCGAGGAGCAAGGCGGGCCTGCCGAAAATGTCCTGCATCATGCAATACGCATGCAACGACTCTTTGTTTGACACATCGATCACCGGCGCGCTGGTGCGTTGGATTCGCGAGAGGGTCTGGAGATCGTCAGTACTGGGCGCGGCAAGAAGCCGTATCTGGAAATCGACACGGGTCTGCTGCCGAAGTTCGCACAGCATCTCGGGCGTGAGGAGCCGGCCCATTGCCATCATCCCCCGGGCCGGCCCGCGAGTGTCACTCGTCAGTATGGGATGGCAAACCACGAGCATCGGGCCCATTTCCGTGAGGACCACTCCGGCGAGGGGTTCGGGCGGGTCTTCACTTTCGGCGTGTAACGTGCGCGGGAAGGCGATGAGCACGTCGACATCCAGGCGTTCGCGCGCGGAGAGGTCATGGGCCTCGCCCCAGACAAGCTCCCCCTGCCGGTCGAATACGCAAATCAGGTTAATGCCGTTATCCTGAAAGGTTTCGACGACGAAATTCGAGGCGATATACCCCTCGTCACGCGTTTGCACAAAATCGTACGTGTCATTCCACGCCGCCCAGTCCCCTGTAAAGATGACCAGGTGATGCAGCTCGCGTTGAATGGCCTGTTCGCACCGGGCGAGGTCCCGTATGCCCTGCTCGTTCTCATAGAACTCCATGGCCCGGGTAATGCTGATGCGGTCGACGGCCTGGTCGATGGCGGTATATCCCAGCATCACGGTCAACAGAATGACCCCTACCTTGACGCTGATCGGCAGGTTATGTAACCGCTTCATTCCCACGCCAGTATCATACCGGATATCGCGCCGCAAGACACCCGAACGTCTCGTGAGGTTCCCCACAGTGAGAGATACGCAGAGCGGCCCGGGGGGGACATTGCCTTGCCGCCGCCGGGCCGCTCTTTTTCGTCACGTACCAGAGTCCTCGATGAGGCGTTATTCCTCTGGCTCGGGTTCGATGTCTTCGGGAACGATTTCGATGCGTGTTGCCACCATGGTATTGTCGGAGAAGAGGTCTCCGAAACAGATGACCTCGGTGCCTGCGAGCAGGTCGGTTTCCGCACCTGTCGGCGTCACACCGTCATCGGTGGCCAGGAAGATTTCCACGTCGTCACCATACGACACGGCAATCTCACCGCCCTCGACAGGCAGCACGAGCGCGTTGGTTTCGTAGTCGATCGATGCAATCACCCCCTGGACAAAGGTGTTTTCGACCGAGAGGATTTCGAGTGTGGCTCGAAGCTGGGGCGTCAGGTTGTAGTCGCCGTTTCCGAGCTGCACCAGGTGAATGCCCCCGAAGTCAAGGACCAGCACGCGCTCGGCCCCGTCTTCCAGGTCGAACTTCACGTTGATGAAGAGCCGGTCGTTGGCGGTTAAATGAATGTTGGTGTACACCGTTTCGGGCTCGGCCTTGAGAACCAATTCCGGATCTTTGATCTCGAGCCGGATTTTGGTGTAGTGCCCGGCCGGTACTTCCTCGAGCGATATCAACTGCGAGACGCCGGTCAGGTCAAGGACATTCACGGGCATTTCGCCCGAGAACACTTCCACCTGTTCCACATTTTCGAGTTTTTCGGCGGGCTCTTCTTCACCGTCGTCAGCGCCCGGCTGGTCGGCGGTTTTATCGAGCACGATGCGCGTAATCGTTACGGTGAGACTCTCGATGTCCCCTACGGGCACCTCGGCCTTAAGAATTTCAAGAACCTTGTTGGCCAAGGGCGTGCCATCCCCCGTGATGACGGTGGTGAGCAAGGCCTTCCCTTCATTGGTCTGTGGCGGGCACCCCACGGTGAAGGCCACCACAAGCAGCGCTGAAGAGAGCAGCAAGGCCGCTCGTGTTGAACTACCCATTCGCGTCATGGCATTTTCTCCTTCTGTCCCGGGACTCTGCGCCGCTGCAATCCAGTTGACGCAGGTCTCGTAATTCCATTCTTGCACACAAGGCAGGCTGCAAGATCTGTGCCGTGCCTGGGCAGCAACGTATGTGTCAGTAAAGGCTCTCTCAACTCTCGTGGAGACAGGCGAATCGTTGAATTTAACAGTTCGGCGGCTGAACCGGCACGGGATTCTGCGCGGCGATGCGAAGAATACCCCGCGAGATGCCAGAGCGTACCGGTCATTTCGTCAAATCCCTGCCACCCTGCAAAGCTGCGGACACGGAAACATCCAGCTCCTATTCAAGAAGACACAGCACGTCGCCCGCAGTTACATTCTCACCTTCGCGCACGCATAGTTCGGCCACGATACCAGCGGCGGGACTGGGAACGTTGAATGCGGCCTTGTCCGTAGTCATCTCAACCAGGTCGTCTCCTTCCTCGACCGTGGCGCCTTCGGCGACCAGCCACTGAGAAATGGTGGCCGTATCCGAGGCATCCTCACCCAGGAAGGGGAGGGTCACTTCGTAGGTCATGCGGGCGTTCTCCTCTCGTACGATTGTTGATGCTCAGTCAACCGGCCGTGCCGGTTTGAGATGCCGCAGCAACTCTTCCGAGCGATAGGAGCTGCGTACAAACGGGCCGGCTATGGCGAACTTGAAGCCCAGTTCATAGGCCATGGCTTCGTATTCCTCGAACTGCCCGGGCGGAACGAAGGCCGTCACGCGGCGCTGCTTCGGTGTTGGCCGCAGGTATTGCCCGATGGCAACGGCTTCACACCCGGCCTCGAGCAAATCGAGGAGGGTCTGGCGCACTTCTGAAGCGTCTTCGCCATGCCCCACCATCAGGGCCGACTTGATGATGCTTGCGGAACCAGACGCCGATGCCGTTGCCAGCACGCCCAAGGCCTGCCGGTAGGTGACCTTGCGCCGGCGCAGCTCATCGTACAACCGCTCGACCGTTTCAATATTGTGTCCGAACACTTCGGGTGCCGGCGCCAGCACCGTCTGAATGGCTGCTGCATCCCCCAGGAAATCCGGAACCAGTACTTCGATGGTCGTTCCGGGATTCGCCTCGCGCACGGCTTCGACGGTCCGCGCAAAATGGTTGGCCCCTCCATCGGGCAGGTCGTCGCGCGTAACGGATGTGATAACCGCATGCTTGATGCCCAGTTCGCGCACGGCCTCCGCCACATGCTCGGGCTCGTCCGGGTCGAGCGGTTCGGGCCGTCCGCTCTTTACGGAACAAAAGGCGCAATTGCGGGTGCATACGTTGCCCAGAATCATGAATGTGGCGGTGCGGCGCTGCCAGCACTCGCCCTGATTAGGGCACCGGGCGCTCTGGCATACCGTGTGGAGGCCGAGTTTGGACATGACGGATTTGGTGAATTCCGAGTCCTCCCCAGATGCCCACTGACGCTTTATCCAATCGGGAAAAGGCGAGTCCATGAATGGAAGTCCTCAGCTTATTCACGGTGACGTCTCCGGCCGGGTACGCACGCCGATGCCGCTGCGATGGTCTCTGCAGTACCGACAAACTCGCGGCACCCCACCCCGGAATTCCGCCACGGAGGCTATTCTGTCAACTGTTGAATGCATTTTAGCACGCTCCTCTAAAGGAACCAAACCGCAGGCAAACACCTGGGAATTTCAGGCTCGCTTGAGAGGCATCCGGTGCGTTGCCGCAGTCGCCGGACGGTATTTAATTGACGGATCAGGCCGCGATATGGTAGGTTTTATTCTCTTGGTTAGGGATATTCGAGATTTCTTTTGAGGAGATACGGTGCAGCTTATTGAGGAACACCCAGTCGCGCGGCCGCAGCGAGATGCCCCAGAAATCCTGGTGGTCGGAGGGGGTAAGGGCGGCGTAGGAAAGACGTGTCTGGCTGCCAATCTGGCCGTCGAAATCGCCCGGCGGGGCTGGCGCGTCATCATCGTAGACGCGGACCTGAGTTGCTCGAACGTCGAGACCGTGCTGGGAACACGGTCCGAGCGCAAACTGGACGACTTCTTCTATCAGCGAGGGGGCAAAGACCTGCGCCAGATTGTTTCCGAAACCCAGTACGAGAATTTGACCATTATTCCGGGCACGACGGGGCTGCTCGACGTGGCCAACCCGAAATACCAGCAGAAGGTTGCTCTGATCAGGGAACTTCAGTCGCTGGATGCGGATTTGATCATTGTGGATCTGGATGCCGGGGCGCACTTGAACACGCTGGACTTTTTTTTGATGACCGATACCAACGGGATAGTCGTCATCACCCCGGAAAAGACGAGCATCGATAACGCGTACAAGTTTCTTCGGGCGTCGTTGTTCCGCCGGGTCGAGCGTTTCTATCAGAGCCCGGAACTGGCGCTGCTGTTGAAGCGCATCGAGAGCTTGCGCGAGTTCATCGAATGCGTCCGGACATCCACCATGTTTGAAGGGGCGACCCGGGATACGGTGTGCAGCGAACTGATGGCCCTGGCGCGTTCGATGAAGCCCAAAATTGTCGTGAACCGCGCCCGCAGCGCCTACGAAGCGCAAATCGCCGCCAACATACTTTCGAAACATGCACGCCAACACCTGATGATTGAGCCCGAGAATCTGGGATACTTGGTTTTTGATAATCGGGTATCGGAGACGATAAACTCAGGGATGCCGCTGGTGGTCAGTTATCCGAATGTCAAGATTTCGCAGTGCATTGCTGACCTGGCAAGCCGCTTGGGGTATTTCTAGCCGCTCAACATAAGGATGCAAGCCCGTGAAGGACACATCGCAACGAAGCATGAATCCGTTTGATGAGCCGGGCGCGCCGGACACCTATGAGGACCTTGCGGATGCAAGCAAGGGGCGGGGAGGGCTCTTCGGCCGGGTGAACCAGGCATTCCAGGAGGCACTGACCTCGAGCCGCGGCACCCGGGAGCGGTCACCGGTGGAGGAAGCGGGCGATGACCCCAATGTAACCGCGGACGATCTGGCCATTCGACGGGCGAAAACGGTGAAGCCGCAGCGGATGATCGTGCCGGAAGGCGTAATCATCGACGGGTCGATGACGAGCGGTTCCGAGACGGAGATCTCGGGGCGTGTCGAGGGTGACGTGACCGTTGAAGGCCGGTTGTATCTGGGCGCGAGCGCCCTGGTGTCAGGCAATGTTCGGGCGACATCCTGCCGAGTGGACGGATTGGTCGAGGGCCGCATGGAGTGCACGGAGGACCTCGAACTGGGGACTTCGGGCCGCTTGAATGCCGATACCATGGCGGGCAAGCGTATCACTCTCGCCGGGCAGGTGTTCGGGAATGTCGCGACCGGCGGCATTCTGCGGCTGGTGTCCAGCAGCAAGTTAACCGGCAATATTCGGGCCCGCCGTCTTATCATCGAAGAGGGTGCAATGTTCAATGGCGGCTGCACCATGCGCCCGCCTGCCCAACGGCGCGAAGCTCCGAAACAGGACTGATTTCTGCCTCGATTTCTATGGCACACAGTGTCCCAGTCGCGTCTGAGGGGTCCAGCATGGCACACGGAGGCGCGGAGAACTATTCCATTGGCGCAAGCAGGCGCTCTGGCTGCATCTGGCCGCGCGCATGCGCGGGGACACTGCACGTATCGTGTTTTTCATTTGCGTTTGCGGCTCTCTCTGTGCTCGCGCCGCTTGCGTACGCTGCGCAGGGCACGTCCGGGGGAGTGGCGCTTCGCGTTGAAGGCACAGCGGAAGGAACCGGCGCGGCAGCCGTGCGTGCGGCCGGCGAGAACGGGTTGCTTGCGGCGCTCGGGGAGTATCTCGACCAGTACGCGCCTGATGGTGATCTGCGGGTGTTCCAAACGCTGCTGGAGAACCCCAGGCGCTATGTCCGTTCGTTCACGCGTCTCGAATCGCACGAGGAGGATGGCGCAACGGTAGTGACCCTCCGGGTGAATCTGGATGAGGATGCAATACGCCGTGAAGCCGCAGCGATACTTTTCCCTCATTATGGACAGCGCGCGCGGGTACTTGTGATTATTGCCGAGCGGGGAATAGGGGCTGCCACGCTGACACTGACGCCGGGCGGCGTCGCGGGGGATTCCGTGATCGGGGTGCTGGAACAGGCGGGGCTGGGACAGGTCGCGGGATTGAATGTGCTGCTCGACGAATACGAGCCCGCCGCACTTATGGCACAGCTTACGGACGACGCGGCCATCCGTCTTCTGCTGCGGGAGAACGCAGCCGATGCCGCGGTTGTAGGACGAGCCTTTCTCCAATCCGGCGTTGCGGCGGCCGGCTCAAATCTGCTCGAGCACCGGGCGGAACTGGAACTCCGGATTGTTGGGGCCCGCGAGGGAGCGTATACCCTCAAGGCTGAAGCCAAGGTGTTAAGCGGCGAGCTCGAACGTGGCGCTCAGACCGCGATGCATGACGCCTGTGCCAAGGTTCAGGACGACATCGTGCCGTTGACGGTGCTCGCAGCCGCCCAAAGCGATATGGGGACGGGGGTCCTGATAGCGATTATGGGCAGCGTTGATTCTGACGGCCGGCAGGCGATTCTAGAGCGCCTGAAAAAGGTGCCGGGCGTGGGGGAGATTGACGAATTGCGGCAGGCCCCCGGAGTTTTCAAGCTCTATGCCCCCTATACAGGGGATATCGGACCGCTATACCGGCACCTCACGTGGAACGAGTATAAGGGATTCCGCTTGTCGGCCGAGCGCGTGGTGGCCCGCGAAATACGGCTCGAGGCCGTTCCTCTGTCCTGAAATACAAAGCGCCGGGCAACGTGGTGTGCCCGGCGAAAGGACGCTGTACGCCGCTATTATTTGCCCGAGTTTTGAGCTTTGGTCTGGACGTATTTCTTGAATTTCCCCGCCTTGATGTAGCGGGCGCAAACACGGACCGTGCGGACGCGGCCGTTTTCGTCCACGATGCGGATCTTCTGCAAATTGGGTTTCCACCGCCGCTTCGAGATGCCGGTGACATTCTGCCCGATACCGCCTTCGCGCTTGGCCTTACCGCGGCGAACGACGCGCTTGCCCACTTGTGGGCGCTTACCACTGTAATCACATACTCGCGACATGCCATTCTCCCTTATTCTATGCACCGGCGTTTCTGCCTGGACGGGCAGGTGGAGCAGTCCGCCAACGCGGCCCGCGCTGAACATAGATCTTACCGGCTGTACGTGCTTCTCTCGTTACGCTGTCGATGCTATAATTCGACCGGTACGCACAGGGACGAAAGTGTACCACACAAAGGCACTGGGTTCAAGGTTTTCGACACTTCTGGCGGTTCCAGTTCACCAACGCGTATTCTGGAGCCATGTCCGTAATCCTGACGAGAAAGACGATGCCGGTATCTGAACCATGCAAGGGCACTCGAGGGTGGCTGCTGGCGGCCGTTGCGCTGGCTCTCTGCTCGGGGTGCGCCCATACTCCGGGCAGAGCGCTGTGGCGCGGAGGGGCGCCTGTGGATTCCCGTGCCCGCCAGGCCCTGGACGCGCTGACGCATGCCCAGGATGCTCTGGAGTCGCTGCGGGCGCAGGGCACCTGCATCGCCGCGTCTCCCGAACTGGTGGGCAGACGGAAGTTCAATGTGACCCTGCTTTACCGGGCTCCAGGCGACTTGGCGGTTCGAGGCTTTGATTCCACGGGTATCACAGGGCAGTTGCTTCGCCTGGCAGTGGTGGACGGCAAATTGGACGTGGAAATCCCCGAGACTTCGCTCGACCCCGAGGATATGCTGGGGCGCGCCCCGGCCGACACGATAGCCCGGGAGTTCTTTCGCCCTGAAGACTGGCGAGGGCTGAGCGACCGCAGGATCAGGATTGCTGAGGAGGCGGGCACGCCTAACCGTATCACGCTTCTCGTTGGCAAGAAGTACGGTTTTCTCAGACGCGCCGTACTCGAGGGCCCGGACTGGGAATTGCGGGAGAGCGAACTCGTGAACAGAAAGGGCGAGGTGCTGGTGCGGGTCACGTGGAATGACTACGCGGAATTCGACGGTATCCGCGCCCCCAGGGCGTTCGACGCAACCTTCCCGCAACGCGGTGTGTCCTTGCGCTTCTCGCTCGATGCGTCAAAAATGGCCTTCAACACCGAGTTGGAGACGGCGGATTTTCTGCAGCCATAAGAGGGTCTAACGTGAATATTTGCATTACCGATCTCCTGCCGGATGAGATGGCGGAGAGCCTGGGAATCAAGGTATATCAGG